>JBKHAZ010000099.1:0-9090 GCA_046542605.1 Oceanicaulis sp.
CGGCCTGCGGTCACGAGGCCGAACGTGCGAGGGCGGACGGACGCCGCGAGGCCGAACCCGGCGAATGCCCGCTTTGCAATCCGTGAGCGCTACATCGCCTTGGCGTCGGCGCGTTCCTGCAGCTGGTGGGCGATCAGCGCACCCCAGAGGTTCATCTTGCGTTTCGGGGCCTTGCCGTCGGCCATGCGGATGATGTTGCGATAGAAGAAGGCGAGCGCGGCGAAGCCGTTCGCGGCCTTCATCAGCTCGCTCGAGCTCGTTGGACCGAAATAGCCAGAGCCCAGAGCGAGGCGCTCCTCGAAGGCGGGCAGCGCCGCGTACGCCCCGCCAAGCAACCGTTTCGGCGCGTCAGGCATGACGCAGAGCGGGCGGCCGATCCCGATCACTGCGACGCCGGCCTCCACCGCCTCCTCCATCGCCGCCATGGACCTGAAGCCCCCGGTGACCATGACCGGCGTCTTCGCGGTGTTCAGCACTTCCTCGGCGTAGTCCATGAAATAGGCTTCACGCGCGCGCGTCGTTTCGCGCACCTCGCCTGCGAAGACCGGCTCCACGCCTTCAAGCCCCATCATGCGCGGCTGCTCGTAATTGCCGCCGGAAATCTCCAGAAGGTCGATCCCCTCTTCGTCCAGCATGGCGACGACGCGTTTGCAGTCCTCGAAATCGAACCCGCCCTTCTGGAAGTCGGAAGAGTTGAGCTTCACGCTCAGCGCCTTCTCCGGCCCGATCGAGCCGCGCACGGCGCGCACCGTCTCGATGAGGATGCGCGCGCGGTTCTCCAGGCTCCCGCCCCAGCGGTCGGTGCGCCGATTGACCAGCGGATTGAGAAACTCGCTGATCAGATAACCGTGAGCGGCGTGGACCTGGACGCCGTCAAATCCGGCCTCGACGCAGGTTTTCGCCGTGCGGGCGAAGCGGGCGATCACGTCGTGAATGTCGTCTTCGCTCAATGCGCGCGGCCTGGCGAACACCCCGCCGGGCAGCTTCACCGCCACCGCCGAGGGCCCCACCGGTACGGGCGCGATGATCGCCGGGCTCTGCCGGCCGGCGTGGGAGATTTGCGCGATCGCGGCCGAACCGCCCGCCTTCGCCGCTTCGGCGTAGCTTCGAAGCCCGGCCATGGCGGCCTCGTCCTGGGGGCCGTCGACGACGATGTTCGCGGGCCGCTCCCGGTATCGGCGGTCCACCATGATGTTGCCGGTCACAATGAGGCCGGCGCCGCCCTCGCTCCAGAGCCGGTAGACCCGCGCAATGCGCGCGCCCGCCACGCCGCCGGGTTCGGCCAGCCCCTCTGTCATCGCCGCTTTTGCGAAGCGATTGGGGATTGAAATCCCGCACGGCAAAGTGAACGCTGAAGCCAGGACGGTCATCAATGAGCCCCTCTATGATCGAAACGATACCCCACGCCGGCGGTCTGGGCGTGCGCCGCTTCATCGCCCGCCACATGGCCCGACAGGCCGGCAGGCTCACCCTCGCCCCCGACAATCCGCGCCAGGTGGCCCGGGCGCGCATGAACAAGTCGGGCGACCGGCTGCCCGGCGCGTCCGGCGTCAGCGTCGATGAAATCGACCTGGCCGGCCGGCCGGCGCTGCACTTCACCCCGCGCGACCCCCGGCCGGGCGCCATCGTGTATTTCCATGGCGGCGGATACTCGCTTGGTTCGCCCCAAAGCCACAAGCCGCTTGTCTCCCGCCTGTCGGCCCTGTTCGGGCTGGAGGCCTATTCGGCCGATTACCGCCTGGCGCCGGAACATGTCTGCCCGGCTGCGGTGGAGGACGGGGAGGACGTGCTTCACCAGGTCGCAAAACAGTGCGGCGGCCCGCTGATCGCCGCCGGCGACAGCGCCGGCGGCGGCCTGACCCTGGCCAGCGTGATCCGGCATCGCGACGCGGGACGGCCCATGCCCGCCGCGCTCTATCTGATCTCGCCCTGGAGCGATCTGTCGCTGTCCGGCGCCAGCACGGCGGGCCGGGCGCACAGGGACCCGATGCTGGCGCCGCATTTTCTGCGGGCCGGTGCGGAGCTCTATCTCGACGGCCGGGACCCGCGCGATGCGGAGGCCTCGCCGCTTTTCGCCGATCTCAGAGGCTTGCCGCCGACCTTCATCCAGGTGGGCGAGGACGAGGTGCTGCTCGACGACTCCACCCGTTTGAACGCGCGCCTGTCGGAGGCCGGCGTCGACAGCCATTGCGAGGTGTGGGCGTCGATGTTTCACGATTTCCAGATGTTCTCACCGCTTCTGAAAGAAGCCGACGCCGCGCTGGAGCACGCGAAAGCCTGGATCGAACCGCGGCTGACATGAGAAAGGCGCGGCCGGGGAAGGGCGCGCCTTTCGTCATGGACCAGACATCCCGGCGAGTGTCTTTTCAGCGAAAGTGGATACCGGTTTCGCGTTTCGAAAAGATCATATTTCAACGGCTTTAGCTCGCCTCGCGGAAATTATCCACGTCGAGCTCGTATTCGCGCACCTTGCGATAGAGCGTGGAGCGTCCCACGCCGAGGCGCCGGGCGACCTCGGCCATGCGGCCGGAATAGGTCTCGATCGCAAAGGCGATGAGGTCGCGCTCAATGCTCTCCAGCGAGCGCAGGTGACCGCCCTCGTCGAGAATATCGACGGGGAAGTCCTCCTCCCCGCCGGCCGGAAGGCCGGCTTGCGGCGCGTCATAGCCGGCCGGCTCGGCCGCAGGCGCGGCCTCGGGCGCGGCGGGACGCGGCGCGTCCTCGCGCAGGGTCGGGGCGAGCCCGGAGATCTGCGGGAAGTCCGCCGGCGTCAGATAATCGCCGTCGCACAGCACCACCGCGCGGAACACCGCGTTCTCCAGCTGGCGCACATTGCCGTTCCACTGGTGGTGGGTGAGCAGGTGCATGGTCTCCGCCGAGGCGTCGAGCACGCTCTTGCCCTCCTGGGCGTTGAAGCGGGCGATGAAGTGGCGCACCAGGGCCGGCACGTCTTCGCGGCGCTCGGCCAGGTTCGGCACGTCGATCGGGAAGACGTTGAGCCGGTAGAACAGGTCCTCGCGGAACTGGCCGGTCTTCACCTGCTCGGCGAGGTCGCGGTTCGTCGCCGAGACGATGCGCACGTCCACCCTGACCGGCTTTTTCCCGCCGACCGGGTCCACCTCGCCTTCCTGCAGGGCGCGCAGAAGCTTTACCTGCATGTCCAGGGGCAGTTCGCCGATCTCGTCGAGGAAGAGCGTCCCGCCGTCGGCTTCCTGGAACTTGCCCAGATGCTTGGCGACCGCGCCGGTGAAGGCGCCTTTTTCATGGCCGAACAGCGTGCTTTCGACCAGGCTCTCCGGGATCGCCCCGCAATTGACCGCCACGAAGGGCCGGCCGGCGCGATCGGACGCCGCCGCGATGGAGCGCGCGACGAGTTCCTTGCCGACGCCGCTCTCGCCCTGGATCAGGATCGGAATGTTCGACTTGGCCGCCCGCTCGCCCAGGCGCACCACCTGGCGCATGGCCGGGGCGCCGGCGATCATGTCGGAAAAGCCCAGCTGTCCCGACTTGGTCTTCTTCAGGCGCGTCACCTCGCCGGAGAGGTCCTTCACCTTGAGCGCGTTGCGGATGGAGACCGCGATGCGCTCCGGGCTCGCCGGCTTGACGAAGAAATCGCACGCACCGGCGCGCATGGCTTTTACCACGGTCTCGATGCCGCCATGGGCGGTGAGCACGATGACGGGGAGATCCGGCTCGCGCGCCTTGACGGCCTCCAGCGTCTCGATCCCGTCCATGCCCGGCATGACCATGTCCAGCATGACCACGTCGATCCCGCCGCGCTTCACCGCCGCGAGGCCGGCTTCGCCGTCCTCGGCGCATTGCGCATGATGTCCCTGCTTTTCCAGCACCGCCTGCAACAGGCGGCGCTGGGTCGGATCGTCGTCGACGATCAATACGGTCTTCGCCATCTCACCCACGCCTTTTCGGTCGCTGCGCGGCGGCCCGGTTCTGCGCCGGACCGGAGTTTTCTCCGTGACCGGCGGGACCGCCTTCGCTCTTGATGCGGCCCGTTATGGGACAGCTCTCGTAAAGATGACGTGTAAGGCGCGGTGAGAAAGAGTTAGGGTAAACGGGCGGTTAGCAAGCGCCGGACTCCGGGTGAGCCGCCGCGTCGAACGCTCTGCGCGCCGCCTTGCGGATTTGACGCGCCGCACCATGAAGGGGCACTAAAGGCGGGTTGATCTTCAAGGAATTGATCCGTCGGCCATGTCCCAGTCTTCCAACAAACCCGCCCCCAAGCCCGACCGCCCGCCGCCGCCGCTGGCCGATATCGCCGGCCCGCTGGAGGCGCCCGCCTGGTTCGTCTCCGCCCAGACCGACCCGGTCGAGTTCGGCCGCGCGCCGTTTGAAGACGGCGAGATCGTCTGGAAGGCGTGGGGCGAGCGCGGGCGTCCGGGCCTGGTGCTGATCCATGGCGGCACCGCGCACAAGGGCTGGTGGGACGCGCTGGGTCCGTTCCTGGCGCGCCAGGGCCGGCGCGTCGTGGCGCCGGACCTTCCCGGCATGGGCGAGAGCAGCTGGCGCGACGAATACACGCTTCGAAATCACGCCGAGGCGATGTGGGCCGCCGCCGGAGACGCCGGCGCGGACGAGGCCGGCGCGCCGGTCTTCGCCGGCCACAGCTTCGGCGGGTTCGTGACGCTGAAGGCCGCCACGACGATCGGCGACCGGCTGAAGGCCGCGATCATCCTGGACAGTCCGATCCGCAAACCGGAAAAGCAGCGCGAAGGCGCCCCGCCCAGGCGCGGCGGCAGGATCTATCCCGACCTTGCGAGCGCGCTCACGCGCTTCAGGCTTCTGCCCGAACAGCCCTGCGACAATGTCTGGCTGGTCGACCACATCGCGCGCGGATCCTTGAAGGCCGAAGACGGCGGCTGGACCTGGTGGTTCGATCCGGGCATCTGGGCCAAGCTCACCTATGAGCGCCGCGACCCCGACGAGGCGGCCCGTCAGCTCAAATGCCCGCTCGCCTTCGTGCGCGGCGAGCACTCCTCGCTGATGGGGCCCGAGACCTGGGACTACATGAAGTCGGTCTTCACGGCCTCGCCCTTCGTGACCGTCTCCAACGCCCGCCACCATTTGGTGCTGGACGAGCCGCTGGCCACCGTCGCGGCGATCGACGCGCTCATGGAGGGGTGGGCGCGGTGACCGCGCTTAGAGGTCTCCCCCGGCGCCGGGGGGAGTGGCCCGAAGGGCCGAGGGGCGGCCCCGCCAATCGGCCGCAGCGCTTGAACCTTGGCGGGGCTGACCCTGCATGATAAAGCCCGGCGGAATCGAACCTTTCCCATGCATTCGAGGGCGACATGGCTGACGACTACACCCGCGGTCAAATGGACATTTCCGAGCACAAGAAGACGTTCGACGCGGTCATGAACGTGTCGGTCTATTCAAGCCTCGTGATCGGCGTCGTGGTCATCTATCTGACCCTCGTTTTCGCCGCGGGCGGCGACTGGTTCATGTCCCTCGTCATCTCTGCGGCCGTGGGCGGTGTCGCCGGCTTCTTCACCAAGCAGGGCGTCCTTTACTGGACCAGCCTCGGCGTGCTCTGCGTCATCGCGGTGATCGCCGGCCTGATCGTGTCGGCTTTCGGCGGATAACGCCCAGGCCCCTGTAAAGATTAAGGAATTCGGGCTACGCGGAGCGCGGCCCGATTCTTCCTTTGCCTTCCGTGTCGATTCGGCCATGTTTGGGGTGACTGACATCGCACGCTTGGGGCTGACCGACCGATGCATATCGCCGTCCTCGCCGAAACCCGCCCGGGTGAAAACCGCGTCGCCGCCACGCCCGACACCGTGAAGGCCCTGATCAAGGCCGGGGCGCAGGTGACGGTGGAGAAAAAGGCCGGCGCCGGCGCGAACTTTCCCGACACCGCCTATGAGGAGGCCGGCGCCAAGCTCGCCACCCGCGCCGCCGCACTGAAAAGCGCCGACGCGCTGTTCTGCGTGCGCCGCCCCGATCAGGCGACGCTTGAAAAGCTCAAGGACGGCGCGGTCGTCATCGGGCTTCTCGAGCCCCACGGCGATCTGGACTTCGCCAAGGCCTGCGCGGCCGCCCGGGTCACCGCGCTCGCCATGGAGTTCACCCCGCGCATCACGCGGGCCCAGTCCATGGACGCGCTGTCCAGCCAGTCCAACCTCGCCGGCTATCGCGCGGTGATCGAGGCCGCCCAGCTTTACGGGCGCGCCTTCCCGATGATGATGACCGCGGCCGGCACCATCGCCGCGGCGAAAGCCTTCGTCATGGGCGCAGGCGTCGCCGGCCTGCAGGCCATCGCCACGGCGCGGCGCCTGGGCGCAGTGGTGTCCGCCACCGATGTGCGCCCCGCCGCCAAGGAGCAGGTGGCGTCCCTTGGCGCGAAGTTCGTCGCGGTGGAGGACGAGGAGTTCAAGGCCGCCGAAACCGCCGGCGGCTACGCCAAGGAAATGAGCGACGCCTACAAGAAGAAGCAGGCCGAGCTCGTCGCCGCGCATATCGCCAAGCAGGACGTGGTGATCACCACCGCGCTGATCCCCGGCCGTCCCGCCCCGCGCCTCATCGACACCGCGATGGTCGAAGCGATGAAGCCCGGCTCGATCATCATCGACATCGCCGCGGCCAATGGCGGCAATTGCGAGCTGACGCAGGCCGACAAGGTGGTGGAGCATAACGGCGTGACGATCGCGGGCTATTCCAACCTGCCCGGCCGCCTGCCCGCCGACGCCAGCCAGCTTCTGGCGAAGAACCTGGTCAATCTGTTCCCGCTTTTGAAAGACGACGATGGAAAGCTCGCCCCGCACTGGGACGACGACATCATCAAGGGCATGGCGCTGACCAGGGACGGCGACGTCGTTCATCCAAGCTTCGGGGCCGGGGGATGAAAAAGCGCCTGACCCAGATCACCCTCGCCCTGGCCGCCGTCGCCGTCCTGTCGGCGTGCGTGGTCATCACCTCGACTTCCGAGCCCGCCGCGCTCGCGCCGAACGGCGCGCCGGCCGACGGCGGCTAACCGCAAGAGAGAGCCTGTCATGGACGTCGCAGCCACAGTCGATCCGTTCATCTTCCGCGTCGCGATTTTCGTGCTCGCGATCTTCGTGGGCTATTACGTGGTCTGGTCGGTGACCCCGGCGCTTCACACCCCGCTGATGAGCGTCACCAACGCCATCTCCTCGGTGATCATCGTCGGCGCGCTCATCGCCGCGGGCGCCTCGGCGGTCGACGACGCGGGCGCCTTCGGCAAGGGGGTGGGCGCGCTCGCGGTTTTGCTGGCCAGCGTCAACATTTTCGGCGGCTTCCTGGTCACCCAGCGCATGCTCGCCATGTACAAGAAGAAGGAAAAGCCGGCCAAGCCGGCCGAGTCCTGATCCCACCACGTCCGCCTGGTCCTCCTTTCGGAGCTGAAGCCTTATGTCCGTGAATCTCGCCGCCCTTCTGTATCTCGTCTCCGGGATTCTGTTCATCATGGCGCTGCGCGGCCTCTCCAACCCGGAGACGGCGCGCCGGGGCAATTATTTCGGCATGGCCGGGATGGCGGTGGCGGTGCTCACCACGCTGTTGATGATCGAGCTGGACGGGCTTGGATGGCTCCTGATCATCGGCGCGGTGGCGATCGGCGGCGGGGTCGGCGCCGTCATCGCGAAGAAAATTCCCATGACCGCCATGCCGCAGCTGGTGGCCGGGTTCCACTCGCTGGTGGGCCTGTGCGCGGTTCTGGTGGCCGCCGCGGCGCTTTACGAGCCGGGCGCCTTCGGCATCGCCGCGCCGCAGGGCGGGCTGAAAATGCTGTCCCTGGTGGAGCTGGCGCTGGGCGTCGCCATCGGCGCGATCACGTTTTCCGGCTCGGTCATCGCCTTCATGAAGCTGCAGGGCCTGATGAGCGGCGCGCCCATCGTGTTCAAGGGCCAGCACTGGCTCAATCTGGGCCTGGGCGTCGCGGCCTTCGTGTTCATCGCCTTCCTCACCGCCAGCGGCGGCGACAACAAGACCGCCTTCTGGATCATCACCCTGATCGCCCTGGTGCTGGGCGTGCTGCTGATCATCCCCATCGGCGGCGCCGACATGCCGGTGGTGGTCTCGATGCTGAACTCCTATTCCGGCTGGGCCGCCGCGGCGCTGGGCTTCACGCTGGAGAACACCGCGCTCTTGATCACCGGCGCGCTGGTCGGCTCTTCGGGCGCCATCCTCTCCTACATCATGTGCAAGGGGATGAACCGCTCCTTCATCTCGGTGATTCTCGGCGGGTTCGGCGCCGACACCAGCGCGGCGGGCGGCGCGGCGGACATCGACCGCACGGTGAAGCAGGGCTCGGCCGACGACGCGGCCTTCATCATGAAGAACGCCGGCAAGGTCATCATCGTGCCGGGCTACGGCATGGCGGTGGCCCAGGCCCAGCACGCCCTGAGGGAACTGGGCGACATGCTGAAAGACGAGGGCGTGGACGTCTCCTACGCCATCCACCCGGTCGCGGGGCGCATGCCGGGCCACATGAACGTGCTGCTGGCCGAAGCCCAGGTCCCCTACGACGAGGTCTTCGAGCTGGAAGACATCAACAGCGAATTCTCCACCGCCGACGTCGCCTTCGTCATCGGCGCCAACGACGTCACCAACCCGGCCGCCGAAGACGACCCTGCGAGCCCGATCTACGGCATGCCCGTGCTGCAGGTCTGGAAGGCCAAAACCGTCTTCTTCATCAAGCGCTCGCTGGGTTCCGGCTACGCCGGCATCGAAAATCCGCTTTTCTTCCGCGACAACACCATGATGCTGCTCGGCGACGCGAAGAAGATGACGGAGCAGGTGGTCAAGGCGCTGGATTGATCCCGTCGGCTCAGCCGACGCCTTATTCTGCAGGTCCGCCCGCCCGTTCGCCGCCTTGCGCCGCCCGTCGGAATTTCCGTCCCGGGTCCCGGTTCGATCCCCGGACTCAGCTCCGGACTCAGCTCCGGACTCAGCTCCGGACTCAGCTCCGGACTCAAGTCCCGGGGTCGGGACCGGGGGCGGGACCAGGGCCGGGACCCGGCTTGTTCCTCGGGGCGATCCGGCCGGCCGTGGCGCGCCTTATCCGGCTCCGGCGGAGCCCGGCACGGAGCGGGCGCGGACAAACTTATCCGCCCCCCT
>JBKHAZ010000100.1:0-9071 GCA_046542605.1 Oceanicaulis sp.
ATCCGCGCTTCGCCGCCATCGCCCGCCCCGCCAACGCCGCGATCCTGGTCAAGCTGCGCATCGACATGGAGGACCGCGGCGGCCGGATCGAGCTTCTCTTGCCGTACGCGACGCTCGAGCCGATCCGCAAAATGCTGCTCCAGCAGTTCATGGGCGAGAAATTCGGCCGCGACAATATCTGGGAGAGCCACCTCGCCACCGAACTGTGGTCCACGAAGATGGAGGTGAGCGCGGTTCTCGATGAAATGCGCAAGCCGCTTGGCGAAGTGATGAACCTGAAGGTGGGCGACACGCTCATGCTGGACACCGGCCCCGACGGTGCGGTGGAGCTGAGATGCGGCTCGATCCGGCTGACGCACGGCCGAATGGGGCGAATCGGTCACAACATAGGAGTTCGACTGGATCGGCCGCTCTCGCAGACGGCCAGGAAACGCCTGATGGGGTTCTCATGAGCATCGCCTCCCTCGCCTTTGAAGCCCTCGTATGCGTGCTGCTTCTGGCCGCCGCGGTGATGTGTTGGCGCGTCGACCGTCGCTTGCGCGCCCTGCGTGACGGCCAGGATGGTCTGAAAGACACGATCGGAGCCCTGAACGATGCGGTGGACCGCGCCCGCGCCAGCCTCGCCGCGCTCGACCGCGCCTCACGCGAACAGGGCGCCGCCCTCAAGACCGAGGTCGAGCACGCACGCACGCTGTGCGACGAGCTTCGCTTTCTGAACGATCAGGGAGAGGCCCGGTTCGAACGCGCCGAGCAGCGCGCCCGACGCGAGCGGCCTGCGCCGCGCCCGGCCTCGGCCGACCCCCGCCCCGAAACCGGGGAGCCACGTCGCCGGCTTGACGCGCTGAAGGCGCTGCGCTGAGCATGAGCGCGCGCCCTCTCCTCCTGCTCGCCGTGCTGCTCGGCGGCCTTCTCGGGCTGAAGGCGCTGTCGCTGGCCGACGGCGCGTCGCTGTTTTTGGCTGAGCGCGCCATGGCGGCGACGGGCGCACCGGACGCGCAGGCGGATGAAAGCGAGGAGGCCGCCGCAGAAGCCGGGGATGCGGCGAGTGAAACCGACACCGCCGAGCCCGAGCCGGACTCGCCCCCGGCGCGGCGGCGCGAGCGCATTCCAACCGCTTCGGAGCTGAGCCTTGAGACGGATCTTGCGCGCCGCCGTCAGGAGCTGGCCCGCCGGGCCGAGGCGCTGGACACCCGCGAGCAGCTCCTGGAGATCGCTGAAACCCGTTACAATGATCGTCTGGCTGAACTGCACCGCCTGCGCGACGATATCCAGGGCTTGCTCAACGAGCTGGACGCTCAGCGCGAAAGCGAGATCAGCGCCATCGTGAACACGTACGGACAGCTGGAGCCCGATGCGGCCGCCGGCATTTTGCAGGCCATGGGCGACAGCGATCCCGGCACGCTGCTTCTGGTCGCCGGGCAGCTGCAGGAGACCAATCCGCGCCGCTTCGCCGCAGTCCTGTCGGAGATGGAGCCCGGCTTCGCCGCCTCGCTCACCTCCCGCCTGCGCGCACGGGCTGCACCGGAACCTGGAACGGCTGAAACGGAGGCCCGGAATGCGGCCGCCGGCGAAGGCTAGAGCGCTCCTTGTGAGCTGTGCGGCGCTGGCCGGGCTGGGCCTCGGCGCCGCCGCGGCCCAGGCGCCGGCCCGGCTTGAGGTGGAACGCCTCGGCGAAACCGCGCGCCTGCGCATCGTTCTGCCCGAAAGCGCCGGGGGCGGCCTGACCGCTGAAGCCGATGTGGCTGCAAACATGGTGGTTGTGGCGCGCCTTTCCGAACCCATCGAAGCCGATCTCACCGCTCTGCGGCAGCAGGCGCCGGATTACATCGCCATGGCGCGCCTGGACGCCGACGGGCGCACGCTGCGCCTGGCGCTGAACAGTCCGCTGGAGCCGCGCGTCTCGGTCTCCCACAACATCATCGCCATCGATCTGGCGCCGGAGGGCGCACCGGCCCAACCCGGCGTCGTGAGCCCGTACGAACGCGCCCGCCGGGCCGAGCAGCAGGCGCGCGCCGAAGCCGAGGCCGCCGCCGCGGCCTATGTCGAACCGCCGCCCCCGCCCCTGCCGGTGACCCTGCGCGTCGGCGAAGCCAGCGAGTACACCCGTATCGCCTTCCAGTGGCCCGAAGACGTGACCTATTCGCTGAACGAAGACGCAGGCCGGGCCGTTCTCACCTTCTCGCGCACCGCCGAGATCGACTTGTCCGCGCTGCGCGCAACGCCGCCGCGCTTCGTTAACTCCGTGACGCCGCTACAAGCCGATGGATTGAGCCTGGCCTTCATGCTCGCGCCGCGGATCGAGGCCCGGGTATGGTCGGACGCGCCGGGCCGCATCGTGCTCGACCTCGCCCCGCGCGGCGCCGGCGGAACACAGGGCGTTCTCGATCAGCTCACCGCCTACGCCGACAGCTTGCGCGGCGACGCACCGCGAGGCGAGGAGGCCGACGCGGCGGAGCCTGCTGTCGACGCCCCGCCGGCTCAGCCCGTCCCCGAAAGGCGCGAAGCGCGCCCTGACCCGGTCCCGGAGAACGGCATCGTTCAGGTGGCGGCGCGCGAACGCGGCGAAGACCTGATCCTGTCCTTTTCCTGGGCGAGCCTGCCGGGCGCGGCCGTGTTCCGCCGCGCCGACGCGCTCTGGGTGGTGTTTTCCGCCGGCGCCGAGCTGGACACCGGCGAGATCGCCGCAGCCGGCAGCCGGCATGTCCGGTCCTACCGCGCCGTCTCCGGCCCGGACTTCACCGCGCTGAGGCTCGTCGCGCCGACCTCGACACAGGCCGACGTCCACGCCGCCGGGGCGACCTGGACGGTGACGCTGGCCGACATGATCGACGAGCCGCCCCTTCCGGTCCGCCTGGCGCGCGACACGAGCTTCAACCGGCCGGCGACGCTGCGCATAGGGCTTAACAATGCCCGAGACGTCGTGCGCACGCCCGACCCTGTGGTGGGCGATTTCCTTCTCGTGCTCACGGCCGATGGAGAAAAGCGCGGCCTGCTGACCCCGCGCCGGTTCGCCGAAAGCCGGCTTCTGGCCTCGGCGCACGGCGTGGCGGTGGAGCCCTTCGCCGATGATCTGGAGCTGGAGCCCGAGCCCGGAGGCGCCCGCCTGTCGCGGCCTGGCGGGCTGCAGTTGTCGCGCGCCGCCGAGCCGGCGCTGGCGGCGAGCCTCGACCGTCCGATGACGCCCGGCTTCCTCGACCTGGAGCGCTGGCGCGGAGAGCAAACTTTCCTTGAGGGCCAGCGACGCCTGCAGCACGCCGCGCTCGATCTCGATCCCGAAGCGCTCATGGCGCTGGCGCGCTTTCACCTGGGCTGGGGGCTTGCGGGAGAGGCGATCGGCTATCTCAATCAGGCGATCGCCCAGGACGGCGCGCTGGAGGCGTCGGCGGAATCGGCCGCCCTGCGCGGCGCGGCGCAATACATGATGGGCCGGCTGGACGAAGCCGAAGCGACGCTGTCGCACACCGAGCTCGTCAACGATCCGGCGGCCCAGCCCTGGCGCGGCCTTGTCGCGGCGCGCGAGCGCGACTGGGCGCTCGCCCGGCGCCGTTTCGAGGAAGGGCGTGATCAAGCCTTCTTCTTTGAGCCGGTCTGGCGCAGCCGGATCGCGGCCTGGCACGGACTCAGCGCCCTGCGCACCGGCGATATCGGCGCTGTGGAACCGCTTCTGGACACCGTGGACATGGGCGCGCCCGACCTGGAAGCGCTGGCCGTTGCGGCCTATGCGCGCGCCGGCCTGGCCGCGCGGCGCGGCGAGACGGACGCCGCTATCGGCGGCTACGCCGCGCTTGCGGCCCATGAATGGGAACCGATCCGCGCCCGGGCCAAGCTGGAAAAGCTGCGCCTTGAAGCCGAGGCGGGGCGCATCGCCCCGGACGAGGCGGTCGAGCAGCTGGAATCCCTGCGCTATCAATGGCGCGGTGACGACACCGAGGTTGAGGCCTCCGCCATGCTTGGCGAGGTTTACGCCGACGCGGGCCGCTATGACGAGGCGCTGCGCACGATGGAGGCGACCCGGCTGCGCTTTCCCGACAGCCCGGTTTCGCGCCGGCTGGGTCTTTCCATGGACACGCTGTTCCGCGATCTCTTTCTCGACGGGGAGGCCGACCGCATGGACCCCCTCGCCGCCGTGGCGCTGTGGCGCGAACACCAGGACCTCACCCCGCCCGGCCCGGACGGGGTGCGCATGGTGCTGGGCATCGTGGAGCGCTTGGTGGAGATCGACCTGCTCGATCAAGCCGCAGCCTATATGCAGTACTGGATCGATGAGCGCGGCGTGACCATGACCGCTCAGGCGCGCGCGGCCATCGCCGCCGATCTCGCCGAGATCTACCTGATGGACGAACGCCCAGAACGGGCCCTGCACGCCATCGAACAGACGCGCATCGCCGGGCTTCCCGGCGCCCTGGTCTCCGAGCGCCGGCTTTTGCAGGCGCGCGCGCTCGCCGGGGTTGGGCGCACCGATCACGCGCTGGAACTGATCTCCAACGACCGTACCGAGGCCGCCGACCGGCTGCGCGCGCGCATCGCCTGGGACGAGCGGCTGTGGACCGAGGCGGGGCGGCGCTCCGAGGCGCTTCTCGCCGATCGCTGGCGGTCCGAGGACGCCTTGACCGCGCGTGAGAGCCATGACGTGCTTCGCGCCCTCATCGCCTATGCGCTCGCCGGCGATCAGGCCTCCATGGACCGGGTGGAGGCGCGCTACGGGGCGGCCATGGCGCGCACCGAACACGCCAGCGCCTTTTCCATGGTCTCCAACGAGACCGTGCGCCCGGGCGATGCGCGCCTGTCGGCGCTGGTCTCAGAGCTCGCCGATCTCGACGACAGCGCCAGCCTGATGCGCGGCTTCCGCGCCGCCGACCTGAACGAAGAGGAAACCGGCTAGGCCAGGCTCACCAGGGCATGAATGACCACGCCGATCAGCCCGCCGATCAGCGTGCCGTTCAACCGGATATATTGCAGATCGCGGCCCACCCCAGCCTCGATCTTCTCCACAACCGTGGCCGCGTCCCAGCTGGCGATGGTCTCGGAGATCAGCCGCGCCACTTCCGCGCCGTGGCGTTCGGCCAGATGCACGAGGAGCGGCGTCAGGCGCGCATTGAAGGCGGCGCGCGACTCCGCTTCGTTCAGAATCGCCTTGCCCAGAGAGACCAGCCCGCCGGCGAGCGCGCCGGCCGCCTTGCTGTCGTCTCCGCGCGCCACATCAGCGACCAGCGAATCCTTGGCCTCGCGCCAGCCCTGCTCGGCGAAATCGGCGATGGCGGGGTGGGTCAGCGTGTCGGCCATGATCCGTTCCACGCGCGCCTGCATGGCGTCGTCCTCGCGCAGGGCGGCGGCGAAGCTGCGCGCGGCCTGCGTGGCGCGAAGGCGCAGCGGATGATCGGGATCATTGGCGGTTTCGTGCAGCAGGTCCTCGATCGCCGCGATCACCGCGTCGGACACCCGCTTGTCCATGCGCGTAAAGCGCAGGAGCGCGCCGGACTGGTTGCGCACCGCCTCGCGCAGGCGCCCCTCATTGGCTTCCAGAAGGTGGAAAGCCTCTTTCACCGCCGCGTCGATGAGGATCTGGTGCTTGTCGCCGGCGGTCAGCGCGTCGAGCACCGAGCCCATGGCCGGTCCGACGCGCGCGCCGCTCGCCTGCCGGCTGATCTGCTCGCGCCAGAAGCGGGCGACGGCCTCGTCGTCCACGAGCGCCACCAGATCCGGCGCGGCCCGCACCACGCCCTGCGCGATCGCGCGCGCCTGGGCGGGGTCGGCGAGCATTTCTCCGATACGCCGGCCGGGATCGGCGCCTTGGAGGCGGGTCTCGATGAGCGAAGGGTCGAGGAAATTGTCCGCGATGAAGCGCCCCACCGCGTCGGCGATGCGCTGCTGATTGTTCGGAATCACCGCGGTGTGCGGGATCGGCAAGCCCAGCGGGCGGCGAAACAGCGCGGTGACCGCGAACCAGTCGGCGAGCCCGCCGATCAACCCGGCCTCGGCGAAGGCGCGCACATAGCCCCAGAGCCCTGTGTCGGATCCCCAGACATGGGTGGCGGCGAAAAGCGCGGCCATGGCCACGAGCGCCGAGGCGGCGGCGATCTTCATGCGAAGGGCGGGGTCGGGCGGCGAGGTTTTCATGTCGCTCATGAAACAGGCTACGCGCAGACGCGTCGACCGGTTCGCCGCAGACTCCCGTTGTGCATGCCGGTGGGCTAAGGTCGCCCGTGTTCAACGGGGACCGGGGGGACCCATGCAGATCGCACCGCGCGGCGTGCTCGCCGCTTTCATCATCGCGCCGGCCTTTGCAGCGCTCGTTTGCGTGATCGGCATGATGATCCATTTCGTCACGACCGACCCGGCCGGCGCCGAGCTTCCAGTGGGAGAGCTCATGCCCATGGCCGCCTCGATCTGGGTCAGCGCGCTGATGTTCGCCTATCCCGCCGCGCTGGCGTTTGCCGTGCTGTGGCTTGCGGCGGGCGCCGTCCGCCTGCCCGGCGGGGCGGTTATCGCCGGCGCGGTCAGCGGGTTCGCCGCCATGGCGGTTTATCTCGACCGGATCAGCGAAGGCGGCCTTGTGGAGGGTCTTGCGGGCGGTCAGCCGCTGGCCGATCTCACCCTGAGCCAGCTCGCCGGCGCGCTCGCCCTGCCTCTCATCGCCGCCGCAAGCGGCGCGATCGGCGGTCTGGCCTTTTCCGCGTTCGCGCGGCGCTAGGCGCAGGCACCTGCAATCCGCCGCATTTGCGTTATACTCGATCCGTCGACCTTGAACGCCGCCGGATCCCGCCATGACCCGCCTTGCTCTTATCGCCTCCACCGCCGCCCTTGCGCTCGCCGCATGCGCGCCCACGCCCACCACGTACGGCCCCGCCGGATCGGTGAGTTCGGGCGTCGGCTATGACGAGCTGCGCATCGAGGACGATCGCTGGCGGGTGACCTTCACCGGCGGACCGGGCGCCTCGCGGAACGCGGTCGAGCGCCTGGCGCTACGCCGCGCGGCCGAGCTGACATTGGCGAACGGCTATGACTGGTTCACCGTGGTGGAGCGGCGCTACGAGCAGGAGGGCGAAAACCGCTCTCCGGTGCGTGTCGGCGGATCGGTCGGCACTTCCATCGGTTCGGGCGGCTATCGCGGATCCGGCGTCGGCCTCGGCATTTCCTTGAGCCCCGGCCAGGAGCGGCGCTCCATCGTCACGCTGGAAATCATCGCCGGATCCGGCCCCCAGCCCGATGGGGCCTACGAGGCGGCCTATCTCGCGGAGCCGGCGATCTAGACAGCCGTCCGGCTTGCTTCGGCGCGGCGAACCGGGTTGAAGTCGCGGCCATGACCGAGGATCTCGCACCCCGCCTGATGAACGGCGATCGCGCCGCTCTTGCACGCGCCATCACGCTGGTGGAATCCACCCGCGAAGATCACCAAGCAACGGCTCGCGATCTGCTCACCGCGGTTATGGACCGCACCGGCGGCGCCTGGCGCGTCGGACTCACGGGCGTTCCGGGGGTGGGCAAATCCACTCTCATCGAAGCGCTGGGCGCCCATCTGACCGAGGCCGGGCGCAAGGTGGCGGTGCTCGCCGTGGACCCCTCCTCCTCTCGCTCGCGCGGCTCGATCCTGGGCGACAAGACCCGCATGGGAACGCTTGCGGTGGACCGAAACGCCTTCATCCGCCCGTCCCCGAGCGCGGGCACGCTGGGCGGGGTGGCTCGCAAGACCCGCGAGAGCCTGCTTCTGTGCGAAGCCGCCGGATACGACGTGGTGATCGTGGAGACGGTCGGCGTGGGCCAGTCCGAAACGGTGGTCGCCGACATGGTGGACGTCTTCGTCGCTTTGATGCTGCCGGGCGCCGGCGATGAGCTGCAGGGCATCAAGAAAGGCCTTCTGGAGCTCGCCGAGATTCTGTTCGTGAACAAGGCCGACGGCGAAAACGAAACGCGTGCAAGGCGTTCGGCCCGCGATCTTGAAGCTGCGCTCCACCTCTTCGCGCCGGTCTCGCCCCATTGGACCCCGGCGGTCCTCACCGGCTCTGCGATGACCGGCGCCAATATCGAGGAGCTTTGGAACACGGTCAAAGCCCATCGCAAGGCGCTCGACGCCGCGGGCGCCCTTGATCACAAACGGGCAGGCCAACAGGTGCGCTGGCTCTGGTCCATGGTGGAGGAACGCGTGCTGTCCGCCTTCAAATCGGACGAAGCGGTGAAAGCCGCCGCGCCGGAGCTGGAGCGCGCCGTCGCCGAAGGCCGCCTGCCCGCCAGCGAAGCCGCCGAACGGCTTTTGAAGCGGGGCGGGTAGCCATGGCGACCGTTCAGATGCTCGCCGCCAATCTCGCGGCCCGCTTCGCGCCGGCGGCGTTCAAGCGCACAGCCGGCGCCCGCTTCGTCACGCCGCGCGTCCGAAAACAATCCGATACCGGCCGCGACTGGCTTGAAAGCCTCACGCCGATCGATTTCCCCGCCCCGTGCGGGACCCAGCGCGCCTGGACCGGCGGCGCGGGACCGCTGGTGATGTTCCAGCACGGCTGGGAGGCCGATAGCGCGGATCTGTCCACACTCGGCGAAGCGATCGTCAAGGCGGGCTTCTCGGTCGCCCTGATCGACGGCCCGGCCCACGGCGCCAGCACGGGCACGCGCGCCCACATGATCCGCTTCGCCGACGGCCTCGCGGCGGCGCGCAACCGGTTCAGCGAACCCTTCGCCATTGTCGCCCACTCCATGGGCTTTCCCGCCGCGGTGATCGCGATGACCCGTTTCGGGTTCAGCCCGCAGCGCGCGGTGTCCCTCGGCGCGCCCGACGCCCTGCCCCGCAATGTCCATTTTCAGGCCCGCAATATGGGGCTCTCGAACCGGGCGGTGGAGTTGATGCTGGACGCGGTCTCCTACCGCTTCGGCGAAGATGCGCGCGCTCTCTCGGTCACCGCCGATGCGCCGGCGATGACGATCCCCGCCCTGTTCTGCCACGGCGAAAACGACACGATCGCCCCGCCCGAGGCCAGCCAGCGCATGGCCGCGGCCTGGCCGGGCGCGGCGCTGGAAGTGTTCGACGGGCTGGGGCACCGGGGCGTGCTGAGGGATGAGCGTGTGGTGGCGCGGGTGGTTGG
>JBKHAZ010000101.1:0-9002 GCA_046542605.1 Oceanicaulis sp.
GCCGGGCTTGAACAGAAATCCGGCGAGGGCGGGAACCGCGCAAATGGCGAGATAAAGGGGAAACAGGGTCATTGGCGGGTCCTGAGGGGGAAAAGGGGAGTGCGCGCCGTTTTCTTCGAACGGCGACGCCATTCCGATCAAGTAAACCGAACGCATAAACCGAACGCAGCGGGCCTACAAATTAATCGCAACGCTGGCACGCCCTCGATTTCGGCGCCACACTCATAAAAAAATGGGAGGGAGGCGCATGGCTAAATCAGGTCCGCTGTTGGATACGGAGGCCTATCTCCGAACCGCCTCCCTTTTCGCCGAAAAGCGGCAACACTTCGCGCCGGATGCGGTGACGGCGCTGGCCGGAGACATCATGACCCGGCTCGCCGACGCGGCGCGCCGCGGGCCGCGGCTCGAGCTCTACGAAACGGTCCCGGAAGATCTTGATGCGTTCTGCCAGGCGTTGACCGGCCCCGAGCCGCGCGCCGCGCTCGATTTCGTCGCGCATCGCCGAGACCAGGGTCTGTCGCACCAGGATGTCTATCTCGGCTACATCGCTGCTGCGGCCCGCTGGCTGGGCGAGCAATGGGACGACGACCGGCTTTCGACCTTGCAGGTCGTCAATGCGACTTCCCACCTTTATGCCCTGATGCGGGCGATGCGCGCGAGGCGCCCGGCGCAGACCGGCGAGGCGGCGGGCCGGCGCAGCGCCCTCTTCGCGACGGTGCCCGGTGAGGATCACGGGATCGGGATCACGATCGCCGCAGAGCTGTTTCGTGACGCCGGCTGGCGCATCGACCTTCAGATCGGATGCGGCCATGACGACCTTGTCAGCCGGGTGGAGGAGGATGCGCCCCACGTGATCGGCCTTTCCTGCAGCACCGAGGCCCGGCTCAGCGGCCTTGTGCGCCTGGTGGTCGCGATCCGGCTCGCCGCGCCCTACGCCATTATCGGCGTTGCGCCGGCCCTGAGCATGGAGGAGGACCGGCTGCGCGGCCTGGTGGATTTCGATCTGGTGTTCCGCGACGCCCAGACCGCCCGCGCCGATCTTGAACGGCTGGTCCAGCTGAGGGCCTAGCGGGCGGGCGCAACGGAAACGATAGCCAGACGGCGCCGGCGGCCCCGGAATCGCCGTGAAGCCGACCGGACGACACGGTGTAGACGGCGCCCATCCCCCGGATGCCGAAGCGCGCACGGCCGCTCTCTGACGGCCGCGTCCCTTCAGTCCCCGGTTGGACAGATAACCCGCCACGACAAGACGCCGAAAGTTGGAGAAACGGCGGAGGCGTCGCCGCGAACCCTGACGGGTCGAGAGCCTTCGTTCGCGGCGCCCGCGTTACCAAGGCTGACGCCCCGGCCGTCACTCATCCAGTTCGAAGGTGATGAGCAGGTTCACCTTGAATTCGCTCACCTCGCCGTTTTCGATCATCACGTTCTGATCCTTGACCCAGGCGCCTTTGAGGTTGCGAAGCGTTGCGCCGGCCCGCTTTACGCCCTCGCGGATCGCCGCCTCGAAGCTCTCAGGAGAAGTCGAGGAAATTTCTGTTACGCGTGCGACGGTCATGGGAGTCGTCCCTTTCAAGCCAAGACAGGCGAACGCGGAACCTGGCGAGGCGTTGCATGGGCGGCGCCGGTCACCGCGCCGAAGCCCCCCGGCGGCGCTCGCCGGGATTTCGTTCAACCGGCGGGAGTTTCCTCAGCACCGTCAGTCCGTATCGCTCAGATCGCTTCGACCCAAACTCAATCGCGCTTCAGGCGTAATCCTTGAATCGGCTGGCGATTCGCACGTCTATCGGACCGGCAAGGAAAGGGACGATCACCATGCCGACCATCGCCGTTTACATTGGCGCAGCCCTCGCCGAAATCGCCGGATGTTTCGCATTCTGGGCGTGGCTTCGTCTCGACAAGCCGGTTTGGTGGGTCGTTCCGGGTATGGCGTCGCTGGCTTTGTTCGCGTACCTGCTCACGCTGATCGAAAGCGCCGCGGCCGGACGCGCATATGCCGCCTATGGAGGGGTTTACATCGTCAGTTCCCTCGCCTGGCTGCGATTGATCGAGGGGATCAAACCGGACCGTTGGGACCTGGTCGGCGCCGCCGTCTGCCTTGCCGGAGCCGTCATCATCATCGCCGGCCCCCGGCCCGAATGATTTGTCCAGGCAAGCGGACGCGCCGGTCAGCTTCCGTGAAACGGAGCTTCGGAAACCTGCACACGCTGTCTGCAAGTTTTGCATAGCCTGTAGCGTAGCGCGATCCGCCGCGCCTGCCGCTCTTCACCGGTGAGGCCGTCCTGGTGAATCTCATAAGGTTCAAAACAGCCGTTGCGGCAGCTGATGCGCCAGACGCGCCGCTCTTTCTCCTCTTTTGTCATGGCGTCCCCTCCTGCGGCCGTGGAGGGGCGAGCCTAGGTCCGTGAGACCGGAGAGCAACAGGCCTGAGTGTATTTTGCGCCTCGATCTGGGCGAGTCGAAGAAATCAGCCTGCGGCCTCGGGTGTATTGATTATGATATGCGTGCCCTTTCGAGAAAATTACATTCATATTGTACTGTTTATAATTTGAGCGCGCCGCTGGCGCGCCTACAGGTCGCCGCCCGAGGGCCGGCCCCGCGCGCCCGGTCTCGAAAGGCTTTCAGGGATCGTTACGCCAGCCGAGTTCCGGCTTGTTCAGGCTGTCCGGGGTGCGGGGATGGCGTGCAAGCCCATGACCGCGAGCAACGATCGCATTCGGCCGCTATGGTGATCGGGATGGAGAAGCGAGCAAAGTCGGCTGAATAACCAGCATTCTTGCTTGGTCTCTTCACAGTACGCCGTGCTGGCCCTACTCTTCGGCGTCAAACGGTTTTAGAGGAAGCCGCAATGAAATCTGCCGACCGGGACGTCGCGCTTTCCCAAGTCGCGGGCAGGGCCGATCTCGGGCCGTCCCCGGTCATTCGGGACTACAAAGCGTTCTTTGAGTCCCTCATCGCCTACATTCCCGAAGGCATAACCATCGCAGAGGCGCCGGACACGACGATCGTGGCTGTAAGCAAGCACGGTCAACTGATCGCCGGCCGAGACCTCGGAGAGTTGACGGGGAAGCCCGCAAAGGACCACCCGGATCAATGGCAGGTCTATCATCTGGACGGCGAGACTCTCGCTGCACCGGAGGAATTGCCTCTCACGAGAGCGACGAAATTGGGCGAAGTCGTTTCGGATGAGGAATGGCTGTTGCGGCGACCAGACGGAACATTCGCTCACATCCTGTGCAATGCCGGCCCCGTTTCGGATCAACACGGTGAACGCAAGTGGGGAATCATCGCCTGGCGGGAGATAAGCGAGCTGCGCGAAGCTCAGCGCGAACTCGCCCAGGAGAGGCTGGAAAAACTGAAATTCAAGGAAGCGATGCTCCAAGAGTTGCAGCACCGCGTGAAGAACCACATGACGCTGATCCAGAGCGCTCTGCGGTTGCAGGCTCGTACGGTGGGCAATGCAGAGGCGGAGGCGGCCATCGTCAGCGCATCGGAGCGCGTGGGGGCGGTCGCTGCCATGTACGAGGGCCTGGATGCCCACACAGAGTCAGAGGTGAGCTTAAAGCAGTACCTTGAAAGGGTGATCGGGAACCTGACGCCTATCCTGCAGGGCGGTGAAGCGGTCGCCTCGGTGACGCTGGACTGTGAAAATATTTCTATCGACGCCGAGCGCGCGATGAATGTTGCAATGATCGTATCCGAACTGGTGACCAACGCCCGCAAGCACGCCATAGACGAGGACGGGCGCTGCGAAATCGCGGTCAAAGCGCGTCAAGTCGACGGGCGGGTCGAGTTGACGATCGCCGACCGTGGAGGATTGGCGTCAACCAAGTGTCTCGAAGGTGCGACCGGGCTCGGACTGAAAATTGTGGAAGCGGTCGCCTCGAAGCTGCATGGCAGGCTGAAATATGAAGCTGACGGCGGCTTGGTCGCGCGGCTCACATTTTCCCTGTGAGTTGTACTGAATTATAAAAACAAGGCTTCAGGACGAACGCCGCCCTGAGCCCAGGACTCCTTAACGGTCACCGGAGTTCCGGCCCGCCCGAAAGCGGTTCGCACGCATCGCCTGCGGTTCACGGCAGGCTGGTATTGCGCCGACGCGCCGCTGCGCCGCGTCCTTTCACGGCCTTGCCGGTGTCGCCGTGAACGCGCACGCTGGCGTCATGAAGCTCACCCACTTCACCAATTACGCCCTGCGCATCCTGCAGTTCGCCGCCTTGCGCGATCCGGACCATGTACGCATGGAAGACGTGGCGCGGGCGCATGGCATTTCGCGCCATCATCTGCTCAAGGCCGCCAACATGCTCGCCCAGCACGGCTATCTGACGGTCGTCCGCGGCCGGGGCGGCGGGGTCCGGCTGGCGCGTCCTCCCGGCGAGGTGACGGTGGCCGAGGTGGTCCGGCTGACCGAAGGTCCGATCGAACTCGTCGAATGCTTCAACGCCGAGACCAATACCTGCCCGCTCATCGGCGTGTGCAAGCTCTCCGCAGCGCTGCAGGCGGCCACACGCGCCTTCATGGCCGAGCTGGAAGGCGTGACCATAGCCGATATCGCACAGAACCGCGGAACCTTGCTGGCGCGTCTGTCGGGCGGGATGGAAACCTGAAGGTTTCTTCAATGGGACAGAATGCCGCTATCGGAAACCCCTATTCAAACCATCGGAAAAAGTCGTAAGACAAATACGACTTTTGGGGAGATGCTCCTCGACATGCCGCCGGCGAGCTCCGGCGCACATCGATCAAAAGGAGACCTGACATGACCGAACAGACCCCCGCCGCCCTGCCGCGCATCAACGAGCCGGCGCCGGACTTCACCGCGCCGACCACCCATGGTGAGCGCTCGCTCTCCGACTATCGCGGAAAGTGGCTTGTCCTGTTTTCGCACCCGGCCGACTTCACCCCGGTGTGCACCACCGAGTTCATGGCGTTCGCCAGAGCCCAGGAGCGTTTCGCAGCGCTGAACACCGAGCTGCTCGGCCTGTCCATCGACAGCCATTACGCTCACATCGCCTGGGTGCGCAACATCAAGGAGAATTTCGGCGTCGAGATCAAATTCCCGATCATCGCGGACCTGTCCATGAACGTCGCTCACGCCTACGGCATGATCCAGCCGGGCGCGTCCGACACCGCTGCGGTGCGCGCCACCTTCATCATCGATCCCGACGGGATCCTGCGCGCCATGGTCTATTATCCGATGAGCAACGGCCGTTCGATCGACGAGTTCGTGCGTCTGGTCGAGGCGCTTCAGACCTCGGACGCCCACAAGGTCGCCACGCCCGAAGGCTGGACGCCCGGCGACAAGGTGATCGTCCCGCCGCCCGCCACCGCCGACGCCGCCGAGAAACGCAGCTCGGAAGGTTTCGACACGGTGGACTGGTATTTCTCCACCCGGACGCTCTGAGCCCATGGGACCGGGCGGCCTTAACTGCGTTATCTGCGTCGAACGCCCGCCCGAGCGCGCCGGTCCGGTCCCTCGCCCCTCCAGGCGCGGGCCGGCGCGCACCCATCCTTCAAGCGAGAAAGGACCATAAACCATGTCCGACACCGCGAAAAACGACATCGTCATAGACAAGGCCTCCGCCATCGTGCGCGACGCGCTGGAGACGCCGTCCCGGCGTCCGGTCGTCAAAGCCTTCTTCGACGAGGACACCAACACGATCAGCTATGTCGTGCGCGACCCGAAGAGCCGGTCCGCGGCGATCATCGACAGCGTGCTCGATTATGACGCCGCCTCTGGGCGCACCGCGAACAGCTCGGCCCAGGCGGTGATCGACTATGTCCGCGAGCAGGACCTGAGCGTCGAGTGGGTTCTTGAGACCCATGCGCACGCCGATCACCTCTCCGCCGCGCCTCTGCTGCAGGAGCAGCTTGGGGGACGCCTCGCCATCGGCGCGGACATCCGCATTGTCCAGGACGTCTTCGGCAAGACGTTCAACGCCGGATCGGACTTCGCCCGCGACGGCAGTCAGTTCGACCAGCTGTTCGACGACGGCGACGCCTTCAGGATCGGCGGGCTGGACGCGATGGTGATCCACACGCCCGGACATACGCCGGCGTGTCTGGCCTATGTCATCGGCGACGCGGTCTTCCCCGGCGACACCATGTTCATGCCGGACGCCGGCACGGCGAGGTGCGACTTTCCCGGCGGCGATGCGGCGACGCTGTACCGCTCCATTCGCCGGCTGCACCAGCTGCCCGACGAGGCCCGTGTCTTCGTCTGCCACGATTACGGGACGAAAGACCGGCCCGAGATCGCCTGGGAGACCACGATCGCAGAGGAGCGGCTTGAAAACATCCACGTGCGCGAAGGCGTTAGCGAGGCGGAGTATGTGGCGGTGCGCGAAGCCCGCGACGCGACGCTGGCCATGCCGCGGCTGATCCTGCCCTCCATCCAGGTGAACATGCGCGCCGGTCATCTGCCCGAGCCCGAAGCCGACGGCAGACGGTATCTGAAGATCCCACTGGACGCGCTTTGAGCAAGAGTGAGGAGCGAGCCCATGTGGGATGAGCGCTACGCCACGGCGGAGTATGTGTACGGCACGGCGCCGAACGTCTTTCTGACCGGCGCGGCCGCGCACATTCGCCCCGGCGGCCGCGTCCTCGCCGTCGCCGACGGCGAAGGGCGCAACGGCGTCTGGCTCGCCGGGCAGGGCTTTGAGGTCGTTTCCGTGGACGCTTCGGCGGTGGCCCTGGCCAAGGCCGGGCGCCTCGCCGCCGAGCGCGGCGTGAAGCTGGCGCTCGAACACGCCGATCTGCTGCGCTGGGACTGGCCCGTCGGCGCGTTCGACGCCGTGGTCGCCATCTTCATCCAGTTCGCCGGCCCGCAGGACCGGGCGCGGCTTTTCGAGTCGATGAAGCAGGCGGTCCGGCCCGGCGGTGTTCTGATCCTTCAGGGCTATCGGCCCGAGCAGATCGCCTACGGCACGGGCGGCCCGCCGAACGCTGAAAATCTCTATACCGAAGCCATGCTTGGCGAGATGTTCGCAGGCTGGCATACTCTTCACCTCAAGGCGCACGACTGCGTCATCACCGAGGGAACCGGCCATCACGGGCTGTCAGCCTTGATCGACCTCATTGCTCGCAAACCCAAGAAACCTGGAGCCTAGACCCATGATGAAGACGCTCGTTCTCGCCGCCGCCGCCGCGGCGTTCGCCCCCATCGCCTGCGCCAAGGCGCAGGACGCCGCCGAGCCGCAAGCGGCGCCTGGCGCCGAGGCCTCGCCGATATTGACGGTGCTGACCGCGGCCGAGCCTCAGACTCAGCTCATGGCTCTGATACTCACCCGGTTCAGCGCGCAGGCCGGCGCGGACGTCCGCGTGCTCCTGTGCGATGCGGCCGGCGATCTCGCCCTGGCCGAGCCGCCGGAAAGTGCGACCACCCCGCTCGCCCCGCGCGGGATGAGCCCGCATGGCCTGCTTTCGGGCCTCATGGAGGCCGGCGTCACCGTGCAGGTCTGCGCCATCTACCTGCCCAACAGCGATCACACCGAAGCCGATCTGATGGACGGGGTGGGCGTGGCGGCGCCGCCGGAGATCGCCGCGGTGATGGTGGAGCCGAACACCAAGCTCTTCACCTTCTAGAGCGCGCCTCCCTGCAGCCGCTCGTTCTGAACTTTCGGGCTGTGTTCGCGGCGTGAAAGTTCAACCGCTTGGTCGAAACGTTCAGGATGAACGAAACGGCATCGGTATCCTTGAGATCGGACCGAAAGCCTAGCTGACGACCCGCCGCGCCGCTTTTGCGAGCTGGACGAGCCTGGGCCGCATTTCGTCCGCGGAGCTGAGCGGGGCGTCGAACCATAGCCGGCGGAGCCGGTCTTCAAGGCGCAGGTCCAGTCCTGACGCGTCGATACCGGCGAGCGCCCAGGCTCCGGGTGCTTCGCCCAGATGGGCCGTGGCGTAGAGCGCCACCGCGTCGGCGTGGTCGTCGTTCATGTGCTCGACCGCGCCGGCCTCGCTCCGCGCCAGATCGGCGTCGATCAGGCCTGGTGTCGTTAAATCTGTGCGGTTCAAAGCGTGAGCGCGGCCGAAACCGGCCACAAAGCTCGCCGCGGACGGCTCGATGCGCCAGAAGGCGAAATCGGGCAGATCGATATAAAGCTCCGCCCTTGGATGGCGGGCGAGGCAGCGCGCGCGGGCGCGGGCGTGTGCTTCAGGGTCGGTGATCTTCATCGCTTCCCCGGAGACGCTCAGCCGGGCGTGGGCGAGGGGATCGCCGCCGCCGGGCTCGCCCACCAGCAGGGACGCCCGCGGATCTGCCTGAAGCGCGGCGCTATGGGCGGAGAGGCCTGACAGGAACACCACCGGCGCGCCGTCGGGATCGACGCACAGAAGTGCGCGGCTCGCCGCGGGTGCGCCGGTCTGCGGGGTGAGCGTGGCGAGCGTGCAGCTGCGCGCTTCGCGCAGCAGGGTGCGCGCCGCCCGGCGCACAGCGTCGTCGACCGGCTGGAGCATGTCTTTTGATGTGGCGGGCTTCGACGTCATGCGAGATCAGGCGTGTCCGCTGTAATTCACCGGCCGGGCGGTCATGGCCGCCACCGTCACGGGCCGGTCCAGGGCCGGAGCCTCGACGATCAACCCGTTGACGTAAAGTCCGGCCGCCGCGCGGTAGACGGCGTCTTCGGCGCCGACCGGATACTCGCCGGCAAACAGCCAGCGCAAATGGGCCGCCACCGTCTCCACTTCGCCGGCCTGGGCTGCGGCGATGGCGGCGGTGAAGCTCAGCTCGTCGGCGGTGATGCGCTGCGCCGGGGGCGGCGCGAGGGTCACCGCGCGCCGTCCGGCCTGGCCGAGCAGCGTGGCGAAGGCTTCAAAAGCGCTGCGGGCCGCCTCAGCGTCGTCGCCGCATTTTTCGCAGAACATCCGCCGGACCGCGCAACATCGCCCCGCGCCCCGCGCGCAGGCGCGGAAGGCGAAGATGGCACAGCCTGCGCCGTCGCCAAGATCGCACAAGCGCGCACCAGACAAAAAACCCGCTTCAGACATGGCGCGCCGCCCCTTTCGCCGTC
>JBKHAZ010000102.1:0-8996 GCA_046542605.1 Oceanicaulis sp.
GGAGAGCCCGCAGCGCCGGGTCTTTGTCAGCCGTGCGCAGGCGACGCGCCGGCGAACGCGCACACCGCGGTGCTTGCGGTCAGTCCCGTTATGAGGCGCTTCAATCCGGCCAAGCAGGCATCTCCGGCTCCTTGCGCCGCGCGGGACTACCCCGCCGGCTGATTGCAGGTCACGCAGTGGAAGGATCCGCCCCCCGTCAGGATCGCGCCCGATCGCGAAGCGACCACTTTGCGCCCCGGGAAGACGCGCTGCAAGCTGCGCGCCGCCTGGCGAGCCCGGTCGTTATAGGCGGGCACGACCACATGGCGCGGACCGACCACCCAGTTCATATGCGACGCGGCGGCCGGTTCGCCAGCCGCGATCTCCACGCGGCCTGGAGAGATAACGCGCAGCACCTCCAGTCGGCGCCCGCGCGCATCAGTGGCGCGCGCCAGATCGCGTGCGATCCGGTCATAAATGCGCGCATTGGGGTCGCCGGTCCCGCACGGCGCCTGACACACCACGCGCCCCGGACCCGCAAAGCGGGCGATATTGTCCACGTGCCCGTCGGTGTGGTCGCCCAGCAGCCCCTCTTCAAGCCAGATCACGCGCGTGACGCCGAAGA
Source organism: Oceanicaulis sp. (assembly GCA_046542605.1). Taxonomy (GTDB): domain Bacteria; phylum Pseudomonadota; class Alphaproteobacteria; order Caulobacterales; family Maricaulaceae; genus Oceanicaulis. The sequence goes on from JBKHAZ010000102.1 coordinate 605, forward strand.
GCGCCTCCATGCGGGCCTCGAAATCCGCCTCGGTCAGACGGGGATTGCGGTTCGAATTCAAGACGCACTGGCGGGTGGTGATCACCGTGCCCTCGCCGTCGAACTCCAGCGCCCCGCCTTCGCAGATGAAGTCCGCCTGGATCATCTCCGCGCCAGCTTCGCGCGCGATGCGCGCGCCGATCGTCAGATCGCCGGGCAGATCGTACTTGCCGCCCCAGCCGTTGAACTTGAACCGCACCGCCTGCAACCGGCCGGCCGTGCGTGCGAAGACCGGGCCGGTGTCGCGCGCCCAGACATCGCCGTAGGGCTCGCGCACGATGCGGGCGATATGGCCCAGGCGCCGGCGGGCGTCGGCCCCGGCCTCGGCGGTGGCGGCGTAAATCGTCACCGGCAGCGGCTTGCCGTCCAGTCCCGGCGCGGACACCAGGCTTAAAAAGCGCGCAAACTCGGCGCGCGCCGGTTCGATATCGGTCTCCCACAGCTCGTGAGCGGCCGGCCAGGGCGTATGAATCGCGGCCTGCCGGGCGGTTTCGTGGGGGACGGTGCGGGCGGTGTGGAACGGTGTCGTCATGGGCGCGGCTGATAGCACGGGCGAGGCCGGGCTTACAGAGGCGCGCGCGGCCTTGACCCTTCCTTAACCCGGCCCGGCCATGGTTACCGAAGCGTTCACCACGGGAAGGGAGGCGGTCATGCGCATTCGGCCCGGAGATCCGGTCGGCGCGGCGGCCCGGCGCGAGCCGGCCGGCGCGGCGCGTTCGTCAGACAGCACAGGCGCGGCGGGCGCTTCGTCCGCAGGCGCGCCGCGCGACACCGCCTCGATCATGGGCGTTCCCGAAACCGAGCTGACGCCGAACGTGCAGCGCGCCCTGCTTTCGCTCATGGGCGAGGTCGACCAGCTGCGCAAGGAGACCGAGGCGCTGCGCGCGAAGATCCGCGACCTGGAGACCCTCGCCGATCACGACGTCTTTCTTCCGGTCCTCAACCGGCGCGCCTTCCTGCGCGAGGTGTCCAAAGCGCTGGCGCTGGCCGAGCGTCACGATGCCCCGAGCGCGCTGGTGTATTTCGACCTCAACGGCTTCAAGGCCATAACCGACACCCATGGCCACGCCGCCGGCGACGCGGCTCTGGCGAAGGTCGCCGAACTGTTGACCGGCCATGTGCGCGAAACCGATGCGGTGGGCCGGCTGGGCGGAGACGAGTTCGGCGTCGTGCTCACCCTCACGCCGGCTCCCGCGGCCGAGGCCAAGGCCGCCGAACTCGCCAAAGCCATCGCCGACACCGTGATCGCGCACGAGGGCGTGGAGCTGCGCCTCGGCGCGGCCTGGGGCGTGCGGGCGCTCGAGCGCGGGCTTGAAGTCGAGACGGCCATGGCCGAAGCCGACCGGGCCATGTACGAGCGCAAGACGCGCGCCGCTTAAGTGCGCGCGCTTCTCACCGCGTTCGGCCCGTTTCCAGGCGCGCCGGTCAATCCCACCGCAACGATCATTAAGCGCGCGGCGCTGTCTGCGCCCCCCGGGGTCCAGGTCGAGACGCGGGTTCTAAACACCGAATTTCAGACGGTTCCCGCCGCGCTCGCCGATGCGGGCGCGCCGGACGTGGTGGTGATGACCGGCCTCGCCGCCGGCGCGGACCGGTTGCGGGTCGAGCTGATCGCGCGCAACGAAGTCCGGGCCGGACGCCCGGATGCGGGAGGACGCAGCTTTGAGGCGGGGGTGATCGATCCCGGCGCGCCCGGCGCGCTGACGGCCCGGGCCGATGTCGACGCCTTGCTCACAGCGCTCGCCGAGGCCGGCGGCGCGTTCGAAGTGAGCCGCGACGCGGGCCGCTATGTATGCGAGTTCGCCTACTTCCACGCCTTGCGCCGCTTCACCGGCGCGCGCGTGGTGTTTCTCCACCTGCCCATGACGCAAACCGCCTTCGACGCCGGGCATTTCCTGAACGGGGAGGGTCCGTCGCGTCTGCCGCTGATGGCGGAGGACGAGGCGGCGCGCCTCGTGAGCGCCGCGCTCGCTTCGCAGATCGGCTAGGCCGCCGCGCGGCGGGCGGGACTGAGCAGTTTCGCCGCCGGGCTCAAACGCTCCAACAGCGGATCGACGCCGGCCGGGCGCACCAGAAATTCCGCACGGCGGCGCGCGGTGTGGAGATCCCCGCGCGACAGAGCGGTGATGATCGAGAGCATCTGACTTTCAGGAGGCGTGGGCGGACCACCGATCGCGCCGAGCCGGACCGGGCGGCGCGCCTGGCTCGCCAGCATGTCGGCGGCGCGCGCCAGCGACCAGGCCGCAACGCGGCCGGCTGCGCGACCGGGCTGTTCGTGGAGCGTCGCCGCCGCAGCATCATAAGCATCGCCATCCCCGGACAGGCGGGCGCGCAGAACGTCTAGCGCGGCGAGGTCGAAAGAACGGGCTTGATCAGTCATTCCCGTGATATTGCGATGCGTTCTCACAATCGCAAGGGGGCGGACGCAGTCCGGCGCGCGGCGGAGCGCCGCAACCGCCGGAATAGGTCAGGCTTTACGCGGTCTTGCGTTCGGTCTTCGCGGGATCTTCGCGGTACTCGCCACACCAGTCGGAGGCGGCGACATTGGGCCATTCCGCCTTGCGGTCCTGATCGGACGGGGTCGGCGCATAGCGGCGGCATTCCTGGCCGTCTTCATGGAAGAAAAAGCAGTTGGCGCATTTCATGGCGGCCCTCCTTTTGAGTTTGCTTAGCCGTCCAACGCGCAGACCCAGAGATTGTTCAAGCAAAATCAAATATTTGAGAATGAGTTTCAAATACAGTCCGCGCGAGCGTCCCGCGCCGGCTAGCCGCGCCCCAGACAGCTGATGCGTCCGTATCGCCGCTCCGCGTGCCCCGCCGCCAGCAGGGCGCAGGCCGCATCCCGCCCGTCCGCCTCGCACCGCGCCAGCGTGCGGCCATAGGAGTCCGCGCCGTCCGGCGTGCAGGTCAAACCCTGTGCGGCGAACCTCTGCAGCGCGGTGCGCGCGGCGTAGGGATCGCCGTCCACGCAGCGCCGCCCCTCGCGGCAATGGCCGGGCAATTCGGGCGCGTCGATACCGGTGAGCCGGATGCGCACGCCGGCGCAATCCAGCGTGTCGCCATCGATCACGCGCACCGCGGTGCATTCGATCGCCGAGCCGCGCCCGGCGCCGGTGAAGGCTTCCGCCGTGGATCCGATGTGGCTGCGCACCTCAGGCTGAGCGAGCACCACGGCGAGGCCGCCCAGCAGCGCCAGGTCCCGCACTCGGCGCCGGACCTGCGCGCGCCGCCGGCATTTGCGTGAGAACACATACACCTGAGCCATGGACCGCTCCTTGACGATGCGGAGCGGACACGATCAGGGCGTTCGTCTTAAGCCGGCGTTTAAAAACTCTGTTAAGGACGCGATCACCCTGGACCGGCCTGCGGCGCCTGGGACGCCGCAGGCCGGATGCGAGGGTCGGCCTACCAGCCGCCGGTCCATGTCAGATCGATGCGCACCGAACGGCCCGGTTCGGACACGCCGGCGAAAACGCGCTCGTAATCTTCGTCGAACACGTTGTCGACGCCGACATCGATGCGAACACGCTCGGCCTCGAACGGGCGCCAGCCCGCGTAGAGATCAAGCACGGCGAAGCCGTCGCGCTCCTCCGCAGCCGAGGCGGTGCGGGTGAAATCGCCGGCGAAGCCGACCCGGCCGCCCAGCGTCAGGCGCGCCGGTTCGAGGGTGTAGCGCGCCGAAACATGGCCCATGAGCGGCTGCAACGCGCCCAGCGGTTCTCCGGTGATCGTGTTTTCACCATCCACTTCGAAGAGCGAGCCGGAGATCTCCAGCGCGCCGCGGGTATAGGCCGCCGCGATCTCGAAGCCCTCAAGCTCGGCGCTGTCGAGGTTTTCCGAGAAGCTCGTCCCGGCCGAGCACGGCGCAAAGACGGGCTGCGCGAAGCAGGTGGGAGAGAAGGCGAAGGCGACGTCCAGATTGATCAGGTCCTGGGCTTCGGTGTGGAACCACGCCCCCTTGAACTCGAGCCGGTCGCCGTCGGTGAACACGTCCTCATACATGAAGCCGGCGCCGATCTCGATCGTCTCGGTGGATTCCGGTTTCAGGTCGGGATTGGCGACGAACTCGTTGGTGATGAAGACCGGCGGCCCCAGCACCGGGTGCGGCAGGGAGAAGTGGGTGTCGGAGATATAAAGCTCGTTCAGCGAGGGCGCCCGGAAGGCTTCCGCCCAGCTGGCGAACAGGCGCACGGTCCCGGTGGGCGCCCAGGTGGCCGCAAGGCGCGGGGAGACCGCCTCGTCGTCGTTGCTGTCCTGGCCCTCGGCCTGGCTTTCGAAGCTGTCGAAGCGCACGCCGGGAAGCAGGATCAGCTCACCCGCGCCGCCGAGATCGAGCGTCGTCTCCAGCTGCGCCCAGGCGCCGGTGAAGCGCGTGGTCCCGCTGGGCACGCCGCCGCGGGTGTTGTCGGGCGTATCGGAATCGAACCCGACCTGCTCGTCCTCATAGGTCTCCGCGCCGAACACCAGCGCCACCGGAAGCATGCCGAGTGCGAACTCCGCCCGGTTCTCCGCGCGCACCCCGACCGTGGTCAGGTCGCGCTCGATGAATCGGTTGATGAGCGGATCGACCTCGTCGACTTCGCCCACATTGTGGTAGCCGGTGAGCTCGAGAGTCACCAGATCGCTGTCGGGATCGAGCAGCACCGTGGCGCGGTGGGAGTCCGCCGCCACGTCTTTGCGGACCAGCGGGTTGAGCCCGCCGACAGTGGACGCGCCCTGGCCGTTATTGGGCTCCAGCGCCTCGTTGCGGAAGGACAGCCAGCCAAGCTCGATCTCCAGCGCGTCGGTGACGTCCCATTCCCCGGCGAGCAGGCCGGAAACGATGTCATCCTGCGCCGGCAGGTCATTCCCCGACCCAAGCGCGATGTCCGAAGAGCTGCGCGCGGACAGCGCGGCGAGTCCTTCGAACGCGCCGGCGTCGCCGAACACCGCCGCCGAGCCGCGCGTCTCCTCGTTCACCGAGCGATAGCCCAGCGACGCGCGCGCCCCGAAAGTCTCGCCATCGCGCAGGAGATCATCCGCCTCCAGGGTTTCGAACGCGATCACGCCGCCCGCCGCGCCCGAGCCGTAAAGCGCCGAGGCAGAGCCGCGCACCGTCTCCACCCGGCCCAGCAGGGCGGGGTCGAGGAACAGCACGCCGTCATGGGCCGAGGCGAAGTTCTGGCGGGCGCCGTCCACCAGCAAGGTCACGCTCTCGCGCCCGAGTCCGCGCATGGTGAGGGTCTGACCGGTGCGCCGCGGGCCGCCGGCCACCTGCATGCCGGGAACGTCCTCCAGAAGCTCGACCAGATCGGTGGGACGCTCCTGCTCCAGCGCGGCGAAATCGATCGCGCTGGCGAGGCCGGGATAGTCGAAATTGGTCAGGTTGGTGCGCGTGGCGCTGACGACGATCACGTCGCTGGCCTCGGTTTGCGGCGCGATGTCCGCTCCGGTTTCGGCCAGCGCCGGCGCAGCCGCGCCCAAGGCCAGAGCCGACACGCCGGCGCACAGCCGGATCGAAGAATTTGTTCTCAAGACGGTTTCGCCCCTCGGCGCCATGGCTCCGGCCCCCCATGCAAGTGGTTCGCATTCGCGGGCATATAAATCGGGTGGTTTTGAGATTGCAAGTATGAATCGTTCGCAATAATAAGGGCGATGCAGGGCGGTCACCCCGCCCGACCTGGTTTTGAAACGCTGACGGAGCGGCGCGAGGCGCCGACATGGACATGATCCCGACCATGACCCAAACGCTGAAGACCCTTCTCATCTCCGGCGCCGCCGGGCTTGCGCTGAGCGCTTGCGCCGCGACCCCGGACACCGGCGCCGCGCGGAGCTCCGGCCCGGCGGTCTCCGCCGAAGCCGAGCGCGCCCGGTACGAGGCCGACCGCGAAGCGATCCTCGCCATGGCCGGCGAATACGCGGTGACCTTCGACTTCACCGAGTTCCTGCCCATCGAGGCGGGCTATGAGCTGAAGGCGCCCAAGGTCACTCCGGCGCGCGAAGTGGTCTATGTGATCGAGGACACCGGCGATTACATCGCGCTGCAGCACCTTTTGCTGGTCGGTCCGGAAAACGAGCCCACCGTGATCAAGCACTGGCGCCAGGACTGGGCCTACGAGCCCGAGCGCCTGATGGCCTATCAGGGTTTCAACACCTGGGACATGCTGGACGTCGATCGCGCTGAAGCCGCCGGCGCCTGGTCGCAGACGGTCTATCAGGTGGACGACTCCCCGCGCTACGCCGGCATCGCCCGCTGGGAGCACGCCGACAACGCGTCGACCTGGGAGCCGGCCTCGAGCTACCGCCCGCTGCCGCGCCGCGACGCCACCGTCCGCGACGACTATGACGTCATCGACGCGGTGAACCGTCACACCGTCACGGCCTGGGGCTGGACCCACGAGCAGGACAATTCGAAGGTCGTCCTGCGCGACGGCGCGCCGCGCGAGCTTGTGCGCGAGCACGGGATCAACACCTACACCCGCACCGATCTCGTGCGCGACGACGCCGCGGCCGAGTACTGGGCGGCCACCGAGGACTATTGGGCCGAGGTGCGCGAGGCGTGGGACGAGATCATGCTCGCCGACACCTTCTCCACCGAAGACGACGCGGACGGCGCCCTGCTCTACGGCCCGGTGCTGAGCGAGGGCCAGGCGGTCTTCTTCCAGGCGAAAACCACTGAAGAAGCCTTCGCCGAAGCGGCCGAAATCATCGAGATGCGCGTCACCGCCGAGGGCGAAGCGGTCGAAGTGCGCTAGCCAGCCGTTCGGGCCTGGCGCAAGCGTTTGAAAGCAAGGCGCTTGCCTGAAGCCCCCTTCTCCCCCCTCACGGGGGAGAGGCTGACGGCGAGGGCTGGCCGGGCAGGATGCCGAAGCGCCCCGGTTCAGGGTCGCCGCCCCCTTCGTCCTGTCCTCCCCCCCCCCGTGAGGAGCGACGGGGCGTTTGAGGTCGCGTTCCGACCGCCGCGCAAAGCGCAGGGCGCCGGCTATTCGCCCTAAAGCCCCATCTGCTTGACGGCGAGGTCGCGCATGATCTCCTCCGACCCGCCGCCGATGGCCATGACCTTCACCTCGCGATAGATGCGCTCCACCGCGCAGCCGCGCAGATAGCCCGCACCGCCGAGGATCTGCATGGCCTCGGATGCGCAGAATTCGGCGGTCTTCGAGCTCAGGACCTTCGCCTTCGCGAGTTCGGCGGCCGGCATCGGACCGCCGCTCTCCCGGGCCTGATTGACGCGCCAGGCGATCATCTGCAGATAGGCGTCGAGCGCGTCGATCTTCGCGCTCATGTCCGCGATCTTGTGGCGGATCGCCTGGTGCTTGATCAGCGGCTTGCCGAAGGTTTCGCGCGCCTGGGCGTAGTCCACCGCATCGTCGAGACATCGCCGCGCCATGCCCAGGCAGCCGGCGGCGAGGCTGAGGCGCTCGTAATTGAAATTGTCCATGATCGCCAGAAGGCACGCGCCTTCCTGGCCGAGCTGCGCATCGAGGGGCACGCGGCAGGAATCGAAATGCAGTGCCGCGGTGTCGGAACACCACCAGCCCATCTTCCTCTCGATCGGCGTGCGCGAAAAACCGGGCGCGCCGGCCGGCACGAGAAACAGGCTGATCCCGCCGAAGCCGCCGCCGCCGGTGCGCGCGCCGACCACGTACCAGGACGCCTTCAGCCCGCCGGTGATGAAGGTCTTCTCCCCATCGATGATCCAGTCTTCGCCCTCGCGCCTTGCCCGGGTTTTCATGCGCGCCAGGTCCGACCCGCCGGAGGGTTCGGTCATCGCAAGCGCCCCGCCTTGACGCCCGGTGACGATCGGTTCAAGGACGGCTTTTTTCTGAGCCTCGCTCGCCAGCTGCACGATCGGACCGGTCATGATCCCGCGCGAACCGAGCGAAGCGTTGACCCCGCCCACCCCGGCATAGGCGAGCGCCACGCCGGAGTCGAAACGCATCAGCGCATCGTCGAACCCGTTCCCGCCGTAGGCTTCGGGGATGCCGAAACCGAACAGGCCAAGCGCGCCGGCCGTCTCATGCAACGTCCAGGGAAAATCGCCCGCCTCGTCCCACGCATCTGCGTAAGGCGCGATCTCAGCCTCGACGAAGCGGTCCACGCTTTCGCGGAACGCCTTGCGTTCGGGCGTGTCGAACGGGCGCGCGGGCGGCTGGGATTTCATCATGGCGGGCTCCGATGGTCCTGACGGGCCGAGCCTAGCGCGCTTCGCGCCGGTGTCGACCAGGAGGCAGGCGACGCGCGCGGGCGCCCCGGCCAACCAGCTTCACCACCCGCCCTTAGCGTCGGCGAAGATCGACGGATCGGACGCGAAGGAACAACAGAACCTGGCGCACCCGATAGGATTCGAACCTATGACCTCTGCCTTCGGAGG
>JBKHAZ010000103.1:0-8853 GCA_046542605.1 Oceanicaulis sp.
AATATTTTAGAGAACCGAGGAACGAAAACGGTGAACAACAGGACGATCACCGCCGTCCACTCGTAGTTGAACATCGTCATGCCTTCGGCGTAGGTCCCGCCCATCAGCCCCACGAAGCTGGAGCCGGACATCTGGGACGCCAGAAGGGAGAAGCCGATGAGATACCAGGGCAATTTGCCGCCGGCGAGGAAGTAGTCCTTCGAGCTTTCCCTGCCGCGGCCGACCCACCAGCCGTGAAACAGGATGCCCACCAAATAGACGGCTACGATGACGTAGTCGATCGTGGCCAGTTCGAATTTGGTGTCGCCCATATAAGAAGTCTCCCGGCGGTCCCCACCCCGGGTTTCGTCCTTTCCGCCAACGCCGCGCCGGAACGCGCCGTTCCGGTGGGTTACTGCGAATTGTGGGTGCGCCGGCGCTTCAGGCCGGCGAACAGATCGCCTTGCTCGTCGCCGGCTGCGTTAAGCGCGCCGAGCACCGGCTGAAGCATGTTGGGCAGGGCGTTGCGGCGGTGCGCGCCGCGCCGCGGACGCATCAGCAGCCGGCCGACGCCCAGCACCACGATCGCGCTCTGATAGACGCCGAGCGCCAGAAGAAAGCCGGACCCGCCGAGCCTGTCCATGAGCGCGCCGGTCAGGATCGGACCGAGCGCGGCGCCGGTGGAGGACAACAGCACCAGCGTACCGGCGGCCGCGACCATGTGCCGGCGATCCACCCGGTCGTTGACCTGAGCCGAGGCGATCGCCGCGGTGGGGAACATCACCGCGCCCAGGCCCGCCGCGAGCCCCAGCGTCACCAGCCGGTCGGTGGGCGCGCTCCAGAACACCAACAGCACCGCGCAGGTCGCCGCCGCGTTCGCAGAGGCCACCACGCGCCGCGACAGCTTGTCAGACAATCGCCCCAGCGGCCACTGGCTGACCATGGCCGCACCGGTGGCGAGCGCCATGAACAGGCCGAGCGAGGCCGTCCCAAGCTCGCGGCTTTGCGCAAAAACCGGCGCCAGCGCGAAGAAGGTGCCGATGCTCATGCCCATGAACAGGGCTGCGCCTGCGCCGAAGGGGGACGCTTTCACAATGGCGGGGATGTTCGCCTTGCCTTCGGGAAGCGTTTCTCCGCCCGGCGCCGCCGCCCGGCTGAGGCTGGAAGGAACCAGGGCGAGCGACAGCACCACCGAAACCCAGGCGAACAGGACGAAGCTCGTCGGCGGGGCCAGGGAGATCTGCAGCTGCCCCAACGCGCCCGCGCCGAGCCCCACCGAGGCGTAGACCGCCAGAAGCCCGCCCCGGTCGCGGCTCTCCACCGAGGCGTTGAGCCAGCTCTCCACCGTCATCAGAAGGCCGGCGAAACAGAACCCGGTGAAGGCCCGGATCACCAGCCAGGCGGGGATGTTGATGATCAGCACATGCAGCAGCGCGGCCGCGCTGGCCATGGAGGCGAAGGCGGCGAAGGCGCGCATATGTCCGGAACGCCGGATGATCCGCGGGGCGACGAAGCTGCCCACCCCCATGCCGGCGAAGAAGCCCGACATGATCGCGCCCACCGCGAAGGCGGGAAAGCCTTCCGCCTGGCCGCGCAGCGACAGGAGCGTGCCTTGAAGCGCATTGCCCATCTGCAGCATGGCGAAGCCCAGCAAGAGGGCGGCGGCGGAGGTCAGCGCGGCGCGCATGGACGGCCTCGATCGGTGTTGTAAAGATGCGCTGCAGCAAAGCATGCGGCGCCCGGCGCGTTCCGGGGCGCGCTGAAACCGGCCTAGCGCCCGCCGTCCTGCGCCGCCGCCGGAGTCTGAATCGTGACAAGCAGCCGGTCAGGCTGGTTTTTGCCCCGAAGCACCGGCCAGATACGCTCCGGTCACCGCGGTGACCGCGGTCAGCACAAGGCTTGCGACCTAGATCCGGCCGGTCAGCCTGTTCATCACCCGGTAAACACCTGGCCCGCCGGGCGGTCCCCGTCGCCGTCCGCCGCGGCGCGGAGCCTCGGCGGGCGTGGCGCGTTGACCGCCTGATGCATTAACCCAGTTCAAAAAGGAGCCCGCCATGGCCGGCGCCGGACCCCTCGCCGCTTATGCGATGACCATGTCCGCCGCAATCGCGGTGGCGGTGACGCTGCAGGCGGAAACCGCGCTCGGCGACATTCAGGCGGTGGACTTGCGCGAGGCCGACATTGATCAGCTTCTCAACGCCGGGGTGCGCCTTGAGGCCGGCGCCGCCTATGTGCGGCAGCTGCATATCGACGCGCAGGGCGGGCTGTTCGCGCTGACCCTGGGGGTTGGAGCGCCCGCGCCCTGGCTCGATGCGGTGCTTCCGGGCCGACCCGTTTCGCTTGTGGCCGAAGAGGCCGTCTATAGCCTGTCCACCGGCGACATTGTCGTTCCGGCCACCGCCGACGAGCTGATCGCCCGGCCCTCGGACGCCATGCCGCTGGCCCGTCCTGTGTCTCCGGCCGAAGTCGCGCCCAGCGCCATGTTCGGCGCCCGGGTGGTGAGCGGGCCGATGCCCGGAGAGGTGCGGGTCGTCGAGGTGCTCGGCGGACGCGAGGTGGAGCGCTTGCGGATCCAGCAGGTGCGCTTTGATCGCGAGCCGGGTGAAAGCCGGGTCCTGGCCGCAGATTGCGCGCAATTCATCCCGATCACACGCGTCCTCGACTTTTCCGCGTGCGAAGCTTGAGGGTGCGCCAGTCGATCCAGTCGCGCACCAGCCAGCGATAGACGCCCCAGCCGTTGATGACGGTCAGCACGATGTTCTGCACCGCCAGCGCCGGCCTGTCCTGCAGCCAACCCGCCACCACCCAGCTCACCGACGAGATCAGAAACACCAGGAACCCGGCCGCCGTCGCCTTTCTTCCAAGATCGCTGGAGACCACCAAGGCCGCGGCGATCCCGGTGAGGGCGGCGACCCAGCGCAGTATTTCAATCGCGTCCACGGCGGTCTGAATCCTCTCGGCGGTTGATCGGCGCAATGTGAACCAACACCCGACACGCCCGTTCCCCATGCTCGCAGCGATCAGCGGAGAGCCGCATGACCAAAGCTTATTCCAAGGGCGAGAAAGTCGCCTGGAATTGGGGCGCCGGAGAAGGCGAAGGCCGGGTCGCCGAAATTCACACCGAGCGGGTGGAGCGCACCATCAATGGAACGACCCTCACCCGTAACGCATCAAACGAATGTCCGGCATATTTGATAAAACAGGACGACGGATCGCGCGCGCTCAAACTTCACTCGGAACTGAAAAAATCCTGATCTTTCCGAGGGGTGCGCGACAAGTGTTCGCTAGCCCGTACGCGCGAAGTCGCTGCTAGGCGGCGCACCTCGGCGCAGCTCCGCCATCGTGATCGCACGAGCGGACACAAGAACGCCGCCCACCGCACATCAACCGAGCGCCCATCCGGCGGATCAGCGGGTATCAGCGCAGGAAAATAAATGAGTTCAGCAGGGGCGAAGGAGAAGTTCAGGATGAGACGTAACGCTCGATCCTGAACTTGACCCCCATCGTTCGCTCTCGCGTCCCGGTTCAGCCTTTATGGCGCGAGCCCTTTCCGCGAAGGCCGTGATCTTCATCGGGATTGCGCATCTCGCCGGGGCGGTTGGCTTCATTCGGTTCCTTGGGCGTATGGGATTCCTCGCTCTTGTGAACGCGGGTCTTCTCGCCCTCGATCTCGAATTGCTGCTCCAGCTCGTCTTTCGTGCCGATGTCCTTCTGAAGTTCGCCGCCGGCCGTGCCCGTGGTGTGGCCGTCACCGGCCGGCACGTCGCCGCGGATTTCAGGGCTTTTCAGCTGCTCGTCGCGCGTGGTCGCGCCGGTGGCCTCTTTCGGGTCCACGTCGCCATGATTGGGATCGGGCTTGGGATTCGGTTTGGGACCGGACATGGGCGTCCTCCATTTGCGTTGCTTTCAAAACAGACAACGCCTTGGAGGGGCGGGGACGTTCCGCCTAGCTTTCCCGCTCCAGCTTGCGTCGCTCGCTCGCGCGCATCTTCACGCTTTCGCTCTTCAGCTGGCCGCACGCCGCAAAGATGTCGCGGCCGCGGGGCGTGCGGATGGGCGAGGCGTAGCCGGCGCGGTTTACGATCTCTGCAAACGTTTCGATCGTGTCCCAGTCCGAGCATTCATAGGGGCTGCCGGGCCAGGGATTGAACGGGATGAGATTGATCTTCGCAGGCACCCCTTTGAGGAGGTTGATCAGCGCGCGCGCCTCGGCGGGGCTGTCGTTCACGCCTTTCAGCATGACGTACTCGAAGGTCACCCGCTTGGCGTTGGAGAGATCGGGATAGGCGCGGATCGCGTCCATCAGCTCGGCGATCGGGTATTTCTTGTTCAGCGGCACCAGTTCGTCGCGCAGGGTATCGTTGGTGGCGTGAAGGCTGATCGCCAGCATGGCGCGGGTGCGCGTCCCCAGCTCGGTCATCTTCGGCACGACGCCGGAGGTCGACACCGTGATGCGCCGCCGGCCGATGGCGATGCCGTCGCCGTCGCTGATCACGTCGATGGCGTCGGAGACAGGGTCGAGATTATAGAGTGGCTCGCCCATGCCCATGAAGACGATATTGGTGATCTTCCGGTCCTCGTTGGAGGTCGGCCATTCACCCAGATCGTCGCGCGCGATCATCACCTGCTGGGCGATTTCCGCGGCGGTAAGATTGCGCACCAGCTTCTGCGTTCCGGTGTGGCAGAAGGTGCAATTGAGCGTGCAGCCCACCTGAGACGAGACGCACAGCGCGCCCGACTTGCCGACATCGGGGATGAACACCGTCTCGGCCTCCACGCCCGGCGCGAAGCGGATGAGGTATTTGCGCGTGCCGTCCACGCTGACCAGGCGCTCGATCACCTCGGCGCGCGCCAGCGTGAATTTTTGCTCCAGCACTTTCCTGAGGTCCTTGGAGACATTGGTCATCTCACCAAAGCTCTGCACGCCGTAATGATAGATCCAGCGCCAGAGCTGGTCGGCGCGCATCTTCGCCTTCTTCTCCTCCACGCCGGCGTGTTCGATCAGCGCGTCGCGGATCTGCGCACGGGTCATCCCCGCGAGCGCGATCGGCCCGGCGGCGTCGGGCTTGGCGGAAAGGTCGAGTTTGAGAGCTTGAGCGGTCATGGCGCGCTCATATAGTCCAAATGCGGCGGTTTCGCGAGAGGGGGGCGCCGCTTGCGCTTGAGCCGCCGCGCCGCCGCGTTAGGCTCGGGGCAGCAACGCCTGTTGAAAGCCCCATGAAACTCACCCTGCATCCTCTCTCCAACAAACCCGTCCCCGTCCGTCCCGCCGACAGCCGCCGTCAATGGATGGACGACACGCCGGAAAGCTTCGCCTATCGCTGCCTGCCGCTGGCGGCGGCGAACCAGCATGGCTGGGAGGTGTTCACCCCCACCGGCGTCACCGCCCGCTGGACCGGCGGGGACCGTGTGGAGGACGTGGAGGTCGCGCTCGACAATCCCATGGCCCTGCACACGCCCGGCAGCGCCATGGCCAATTTCGGCTCCGGCATCCTCACCTTCGAGATGGGCTTTCTGGCGCGCACCGCGCCGGGCTGGAATCTGTGGGTGTGCGGGCCGGTGAACGGGGTGAAGGACGGTATCGTGGGCCTGAACGGCGTGATCGAGACCGACTGGAGCCCGTATTCCTTCACGATGAACTGGCGCTTCACCCGGCCGGGCGAGGTGCGGTTCGAAGCCGGCGAGGCGATCGCGCATTTTTTCCCGGTGCGCCGCGATCTGTTCGAACGCGTCACACCACAGATACAGTCGCTGTATTCCGACCCCAAGGCGCTCAAACAGATGGAGATCTGGCGCGAGAGCCGGTCCGATTTCGTCGGCCGGCTGAAATCCGGCGATGAGGCCGCCGCCGAGGAGAAATGGCAGAAGGGCTATTATCGCGGGCTTTATCCCGACGGCGCCAAAGGGCCGTCCGATCACAAGATCAAAATCCGCGTGCCCGCGTTCAAACCGGCCGAGGCCAAGCCCGGCAAGAAGCGGCGCTGAGGAGGCCCGGCCATGCGTACGCTTATGACAGCCCTCGTCGCATCTTCCGTCGCCGCGGCGCTGTCCGCCTGCGATTCCGGAGCCGGATGCGAGAACGTGGTGACCGATACGCTCGCCTCGCCCGACGCCGCGTACGAGGTGCGGGTCTGGCGCAGAAACTGCGGCGCCACGACGGCGGACTCGTTTCATTTCGAGCTCGTTGAGGCCGGCGCGCCGGACCGCGACATCGCGCGGCGAGAGCAGGTCTTCCTGGTCGGCAAGGGGGCGCGGGAGGATTACCGGCTGTCCTGGCGGGCGCCGGGCGCGCTCAGCGTCGATCTGGGCGTCGGCGAGGACTTCATCTTCCGGGCAGAGCCCGATCTTGAGGTGGGCGAACGCACCGTGGTGATCAGCTATACCGGCCGAGGGGCGCCCTAGCGCCGGGCGCGCGGATGGGCGGCGGCGTGCACCCGCGCCAGCGCCGCGCCGTCGATCTCGGCGTAGATCTGGGTGGTGGACAGCGAGGCGTGGCCCAAAAGCTCCTGGATCGTGCGCAGATCGCCGCCATGGGCCAGCAGATGCGTCGCGAAGGAATGGCGCAGGGCGTGCGGCGTGGCGCTGGCGGGAAGGCCGAGCCGCGCGCGCAAGGCCTGCATCATCGCCTGGGCCTGGCGCGCGCTGAACGCGCCGCCGCGCTTGGCGCGAAAAAGCGGCTCGCCGGGCTGAAGATCGTAGGGGCAGAGCGCGGCGTAGCGGGCCACGGCGTCTGAAACGGCGGGCAGGACCGGCGTCAGGCGCGTCTTGCCGCCCTTGCCGGCGATGCGCAGCGTCTTCGGCAGGTTCTTGTCGCGCCCGGTCAGGGACAGCGCTTCGGAAATGCGTAACCCGCACCCGTAAAGCAGCGAGAGCAGCGCCGCGTCGCGCGCGGCGATCCACGGCTCTTCGTTCGCGCCGGCGTCGGCGATCAGGGCGCGCGCGGCGGTTTCGCTGACCGGGCGCGGCATGCGCCGGGCGGCCTTGGGAGCTTCGATCAGCAGCAGGGCGGGGTTCTCAAGCCCCCAGCGTTTGCGGGCGTAGGCGAAGAAGCTGCGGATCGCGGAGAGCTGGCGCTGCAGGGTGCGCGCGCCTGCGCCGGCGCGGCGGCGCTCGGCGAGGAAGGCGCGCCAGTCTGCGGCTTCGAGCCTGGCCAGATCGCTCAGGCGCGCCGGGCCGCCCAGATGGCCGCAGAGAAACTCGAACAGCTGGTCGAGATCGCGGCCATAGGCCTCGAGCGTGCGCGCGCTCATACGCCGTCCCTGCAGATGGTCGAGAAAGGCCGCGCGCGCCGCGCCGGTGTCTACGCTTTCAGCCATGGCGTCAGGCGCCGCTCCAGCGCGCGAGCGAGGAAATGCAGCAGGTCCGCGCCCTGATCCGGGGTGAAGGCGCGCCCGTCGCGCGCGCCCAGGCACAGAACGCCCGGCCGGCCGGCGATCTCCATGCGCGCCAGTGCTTCGGAGCGCAATCCGGGTCCCTGGGGGCCGTAAAGCGCGTCGGCGAAGCGGGTGTCGACGGGGCCGAGCCGCTCGGCCTTGCGGCCCAGCAGCGCGTCCACCAGCTCCGGCGCGCAGCCCTGGATCGCCGCGCCTGATTTCAGCGGGGCGTGGCCCTCGATGAAGACGCGCACCACGTCGACGCCCAGAGCGCCGGCCGCGCGCCCCGCGAGCTTGCGGTCGAGGGCGGATAGGCTGTCGGCCTCCATCACCGCGAGCACGGCGCCGTGCACCTGCGCCTGGACAGCGAGATTGGCTTTGGCGAGCTCGATGAGGGCGGCGTTGGTGGCGCGCACGCGGGACAGCTCGCGCTCCAGCTTTTCGCGCGCCCGCTTGGACAGATCGACCACGCGTTCGCTCGCCAGCGCATCGCGCACCGCGGCCATGAGCACCGGGTCGCCGGTGACGATGTCCGGATCGGCGCGAAGCTGGGCGCGCACCACCTCCAGCGCGTCGGCGGCGGCTTCGCCCTGGCTCGGCGGCTGGATGGTTTCGGTCATGGCGCGACTCCGAAGGATAGAGGCCTTCCGCACTATCAAGAGCCGCTTTTCAAATGCGTTAACCCTGCTGCGCCCGCGCGCGTCTCTGCTACTCTCGCCGCCAGTGCCGATTCCGGCGGCGGGAGCGTATGACGTGGACTTGCTGGGACCGCGGCGCCGGGCGAGCGTCCTGTTTCCCATGCCGCTGCCCGAGCCGTTCGACTATGAAATCCCCGACGGCCTCGAGGTTCGGCCCGGCGATCATGTGCTGGCGCCGCTGGGAAAGCGTGTCGCGCCGGGCGTGGTGTGGAGCGTGGGCGAGCATGACGGCGCGCGCGCCCTGAAGCCGCTGGACGCGGTGCGCGGCGGTCCGCCCCTGCAACGGGGCGTGCGCGACTTCATCGACTGGACCGCACGCTATCTGGTGGAGCCGCCGGGCGTGATCCTGCGCGCGGTCTTGAGAAGCCCTGCGGCGCTCAGACCCTCGCCGGTCGAGACCGTTTTCCACCCGACCGGCGCGCAGATCGCCCGGCTCACCCCGGCGCGCCGGGCCGTGATCGAGGCGGCGGGCGAGGGTGCGGCGAGCGCGGCCGAACTGGCGCGCCGCGCCGGCGTCTCGTCGTCGGTGGTGAAGGGGCTCGCCGAGGAGTGCCGGAAGCAGGGCGTCAAGCTCGGCTTCTACTACTCGCAGACGCAGGACTGGCACCATCCCGACGGCGACGGGAACTACTGGGACTTCGACGCGGCCGACCAGGACTTCGACTCGTACATCCACGACTACGTCATTCTGCAACTCGAAGAGCTGCTGTCGAACTACGGTCCGATCGGGTTGATCTGGTTCGACACGCCGAAGGGCATCAGTCGCGATCAGAGCCAGGATCAGCTCGACGCGGTCTACCGGC
>JBKHAZ010000104.1:0-8840 GCA_046542605.1 Oceanicaulis sp.
TCATGGTCGGCGGCGGCGTGCCGAAGAACTTCGCCCAGGACACGGTCGTGTGCGCGGAGATCCTCGGCCACGAGGACGTCTCCATGCACGCCTATGCGGTGCAGATCACCGTGGCCGACGTGCGCGACGGCGCCTGCTCCTCCTCGACGCTGAAAGAGGCGTGCAGCTGGGGCAAGGTGGACGTGGCGCTGGAACAGATGGTCTACGCCGAAGCCACCACCGTGGCGCCGGTCATCGTCTCCGACGTCTTCCACCGCGGCGCCTGGAAAAACCGCCCGCGCCACCGCTACGGCGACATGTTCGAGGATTAGGCTGAAGCGCCCACCTCTGAAACGAAGCGCCCCGCAGGAGACTGCGGGGCGTTTTCGTCTACTTGCCCCCGGCACTTCGCACCGCTTCGCCGCGTTATCCTCCGCAATGGACAAGAGCGCGACGATCCTCAGCTACGCGGTGCGCCCGCGCGTGATCTTGCACGTGGGCGCGCTGGCGCTGCTGGCGCTGACGCCGCTGCCGCTGGTCCCGGCGATCATAGCGGCGCTGGACGGCGACTGGGCGTTCGCGCTGCGCTGCGCGGCGATCCTCGCAGTGTTTCTGGCCATCGGCGTGTTCGGACGGTCCAGCCGGCCTAGCGCGCCGCGGCTGAACGAGGCGCTGACGGTGATGGCGGCCGCCTTCATCGTGCCGCCGCTCGCCATGGGCTGGGCCATGGCGGCCTATGACATCCCGCTGAACGCGGCCTTGTTCGAGGCGGTGTCGGGCCTGACCACCACCGGGCTTTCGGTGCTGCCCAACCCTGAAGACCTGGACACCACCTTGTTGTTCACCCGCGCCTGGATGCAGTGGGTCGGCGGGCTGGGTTTCGCGGTGCTGGTTCTGGGCCTGATGGGCGGCGCCGGGGCGAGCGCGGCGCAGCGCCTGAACGAGGCCGAGCCCATGGGCGACGATCCCATGGCGCCGTTGCGCACGCGCGCGCGGCGCACGCTGATGGTCTACGCGGTGCTGACCTTCGCCTGTTTCCTTGCGCTCTGGCTCACCGGCCCTGACGCCGGGCGCGCCCTGCTCTTCGCCATGACAGCCCTCGCCACCGGCGGTTTCGCACCGCATTCGGCCAGCGCGGCGGTGCTCGAGGGTTGGCTTCCAAAGGTCATCCTCATCGGGTTCTCCACCCTCGGGGCGATCAGTTTCTCGGTCTATCTGCACGCCCTGCGCGGCAAGACGCTCGGCGCGGGCCTGCGCACCAACCTGCTGAGCCTCTTCATCTTCGCGGCGATTTCGGTGGCGGGCCTGTCGCTCTTCATGGGCCTTGCCGGGTTCGACGTCGGCCAGGTGCTCGCCCACGCCCCCTTCATCGCCGTGTCCGCCCAGACCAACACCGGGTTCTCCACGATGGAGGTCAGCGCCCTGCCGCCGGCGGGCCTTGCATTCTTGATGATCGCCATGTGGATCGGAGGCAATTCCGGCTCAACCGCAGGCGGCATAAAGACGTTTCGAGTGATGATCCTGTTCGCCATGGTGCGCCTGACGCTGCAGCGCACCAGCCTGCCGCCGGACGCCGTCTCGCACCTGTCCGCGGCCGGGCGCCGTGTGACCGGCGCCCAGCTTCAGAACGTCATCACCATCGCCTTGTTGTCGATCGCGACGATCTTTCTGGGCTGGATCCCCTTCCTTCTCGCCGGCTACGGGCCGGAGGCGCTGTTCGACATCACCAGCGCGGTGACCACGACGGGGCTTTCGACCGGAGTCGTCGGACCGACCCTTGAGCCGGGCCTCAAAGCCGTGCTCACCGTGGCGATGATCCTCGGCCGTGTCGAATTCATCGCCCTGCTCGTCATGATCTGGCCGCCCACTTGGATCGGCGGCGCTCCAAAGGACAGCTAAGCCATGCGCATCGTCATCTCCGGCCTGACCGCCATGAGCCTCGAGGCCGCCCGCGCCTTCGCCGAGCGCGGCGACGACGTCATCCTGATCGATCCCGATCAGGAAACGTTTGAAGAGGTCGCCGAAGACCTGGACATCGCTTTCATCAAGGGCGACGGCGCGCGGCCCGACATTCTGGCCCAGGCCAATCCGTCCAAGGTCGACGTGATGTACGCCCTGTGCGACGGCGACAAGGACAACATCATCGCCGCGCTGGTGGCGAAGGCGGCCGGCATCGACCGGGTGATCCCGAAGATCGAGGATCGCAATTATCACCCCATCTGCGACGAGATCGGCCTCACAGAACGCGTCGACCCCGCCCACGCCATCGCCAGGGCGCTGGTTCATCTCAGCGGTCAGGACGCGAAGACGCCGGCCGGGCTCGATCCAGACGACGTGGCGCGCAACGCCCTCGGCCAGGGCTACGAGGAAGACCCCGCCGCGCGCAGCGGCGGCTCGAAGCAGGACGGCTATCACGGCGCGTGAAGCCTCGCCGACCTAGACCGGCCCGCCCCAGCTCAAACGCTTCAGCTGAGCGTCGAACACTTTCAGCACCTGGGAGAGATCGTGGCCGCGCTTCAAAATCGCGCCGCCGGCCGCGACCACCTTCCACGCGCCCTGCTTGCGCGCATCGGCCGGCGTCTTCACGATGCGATAGACCGGAAATTCCGCCGCGTGGCGGAAGATGGCGAATTCCGCCCGGTCTTTCAGCCCGTCGATGGCGTAGTCGCGCCATTCCCCGCCCGCGACCATCATGCCGTAGACGCGCAAAATGGCGTTCAGCTCGGTACGCTGGAACATCACGCCGTCGGGAACCGCGTTCGCCGCGCCGTAGGTCATTCAGATCCTTTCACAATCGTCCGGCTTAACCATTTGCCGCGTTACCGAAAATTCACCGTCCGCCGCAAACACGCCTTATTTTGGTCCCTCCGGCGCCGCACGCCAAATCCAAATTTCACGGGCCGGTCGATGCGGGCAAGCCTGCGGATCTGGATTCACAGCCCCCCCCAGCCCCCCGGATCTGGCGGGTCGCATCGATCGGCGCTCCTCATTCTCTTCCAGTGAAGCCCGGCCAGAACGCGCGCGCCCTGCGCTGCGTTCAGGCTTTGGTGACTTCGCCTCAGTCATGCTGGTGGCGAAGGCGCGCGCCATGCGCTATCGCTAGACATCTCGCCCACACGCCACGAACGGGACCGCCCATGATCCTCGCCGATCGCCTGGTCAAACGCTTCGCCGGCAAAATCGCCGTGAACCAGGTGAGCTTTGAGGTGAAAACCGGCGAGGTGTTGGGCTTTCTCGGCCCCAACGGCGCGGGCAAATCCACCACGATGCGCATGATCGCCGGCTGTCTGGAGCCCGATGAGGGGCGCGCGCTGGTGAACGGGAGCGACAGCGCGCTGCAGCGCCGCGCCGCGCAGGAACAGCTCGGCTATCTGCCCGAAGGCGCGCCGGCCTATCCGGCCATGACCCCGCGCGGCTTTGTGCGCTTCGGCCTGCGCGCGCGGGGGTTTTCCGGCTCCGCGCTCGACGATGCGGCCGAACGCGCCCTGCGCCTCGCCAATCTCGGGCGCGCCGCGGAGAAAAGCATCGGCGCGCTGTCGAAAGGCTATAAGCGCCGCGCTGCGCTGGCCGCGGCGATCGCCCACGATCCGCCGGTGCTGATCCTGGACGAGCCAACGGACGGGCTGGATCCCAACCAGAAGGACGGGGTGCGCACGCTCATCACCGAGATGGCCAGAGCCAAGGCGATCATCATCTCCACCCACCTGCTCGACGAGGTCGACGCGATCTGCACCCGCGCGGCGGTCATCGCCGGCGGAAAAATCCTCGCCGACGACACGCCGGCCAAGCTCGCCGAGCTTGGCGAGGACCACACCATCGCTTCGGCCTTCCGCGCTCTGACCGGACCGATGGGCGAAACGATCGGCCGCATCCGCGGAGGCCGGGCGGCGTGAACGGGTTGAAGGCGGTGTTCCGCCGCGAGCTCGCGGCGTATTTCGAGACCCCGCTCGCCTGGGTCTTCTTGACGGTGTTCGCGCTCGCCGCGCCCAGCTTCGCCTGGCGCGTCGGCGACCTGTTCGACACCGGGCGGGCCGATCTGGCGCCGCTGTTCGATTTCATGCCCTGGCTTTTGCTTGTGCTGATGCCGGCGCTGGCCATGCGCGCCTGGGCCGAGGAGCGCGACCGCGGCACGCTGGAGACGCTGTTGTCCGCGCCGATCCCGCTGTGGGCCTCGGCGCTCGGCAAATTCCTCGCCGCCTGGGCGGTGTCGGGCGTCGCCATCGCGCTCACCTTTCCCATGTGGATCGCGATGAATTATCTGGGAGAGCCCGACAACGCGGCCACCGCCACGGCCTATGTGGGCGCATTGCTTCTGGCCGGCGGCTATCTGGCGATCGGCCAGGCGCTGTCTGCGGCGACCTCGAACCAGGTGATCGCCTTTGTCCTCGGCGGCGCGGCCTGCTTCCTGATCACGGTGGCCGGTCTGCCCTTCGTGCTCGACGCCCTGTCCACGCGGCTGCCCGGCGCGGCCGCGGAAGCACTCGCCGAGCTGTCCGCGCTCGCCCGGTTCGAAAGCCTGCGCCGCGGCGTGGTGAGCCTGTCGGACGTGATCTATTTCGTCAGCCTGATCGGGCTGGGGCTCGGGCTCGCCATGACGCTGATCGACAGCCGGCGCGGAGGCGGGCGATGAGCGGGGCGCGCTTCCTGCTGGTGATGGCGGCGAGCCTGCTTGTGAGCTTCGCCGGTCTCAACCTGTTTTCCGGCGCGGCGCTGGACGGGCTGCGCCTCGATCTCACCGAACGCGGGCTTTACCAGCTCTCGCCTGGCGCGCGCGAAGTGCTGGCGCGCATCGACGAGCCGGTGGAGCTGACCTTCTATTATTCGCGCTCGGAGGCCGCGCGCTATCCCGCGATCCGCGCCTATGGCGCGCGAGTGCGCGAGATGTTGCGCACCATCGCGGCCCGGTCCGGCGGCCGGGTGCGGCTTGAGGAGATCGACCCCGATCCGTTCAGCGCCCAGGAGGACGCCGCCATTTCAGCCGGGCTCGAGCCGATCCCCACAGAGGACGGCGGCCAGATCTTCTTCGGCCTGACGGGCAGAAACGCGGTGGACGATCAGCGTGTCATCGCCTTCTTCGATCCGCTTGAGGAGGCGCGCCTTGAATACGAGATCGTGCGCACGCTCGCCGAGCTCGAGCGCGCGCAGGTTCCGAGAATCGCGGTGATCTCCGACCTGCCCTTCGCGCCGGATCGGGAGGGAAACAGCGACAACCGCATCATCGATGAGCTCGCCTCGGCGTTTGACGTGGACTGGCTGGAGAGCGATTTCGAAACCATCCCCGAGGACGCCGACGCGCTGTTCATCCTTCATCCGGCCCCGCTGGAGGAGGCGCAGAGCTATCTCGTCGATCAGTTCGCGCTGACCACCGGGCGGGTTCTCGCGCTCGTCGATCCCATGGCGCATGTGGCGCTCAAGCGCGGGCCGGACGGCCTGCCGCCGGTGAACGCGAACCGCGCCTCGACGCTTTCGCGCCTGTTTGCGAGCTGGGGGGTCGCCTATGACGTGAACACCACCGCCATGGATGCGCGCAACGGCCTGCCGGTCCAGATCGTCGAGGGCGGGCGCACCCGGATGCGCGCCTATCCGCTCTGGTTCACCGTGCCCCCCGCCCAGATGAACGCGGCGCTGCCCGCCGTCGCGACGCTGTCGCGCGGGATCAATCTGGGCTCGCCTGGCGTGCTTGCGCCGCTGGAGGGGTTTGAAGAACGCTTCGTGCCGGTGCTCGCCACCAGCGAGGCCGCCGCGCGCCTGGACGCCGACCGCGCCGCCGCCTCGCCCGCGCCCGAGGAGCTCATGCGCCAGCTCGACCCGGCGCCGGATGCGCCGCTGGTCCTGGCCGCACGCCTCACCGGCCCCTTTGAGACCGCCTTCCCGGACGGCCCGCCGGCCGTCGACATCGATCTGGATCCCGGCGCCCATGTGGAGGCCTCCGGCGGCGAGGCGGAGATCATCGTCATCGCCGACGCCGACCTGCTCGATCCGGCCTTTTATCTGCGCAGCGACCCGGCCGCAGGCGAACAGGTGGTCGCCGACAATCCGGCGCTGATCCTGAACCTCGCCGACCGGCTGGCGGGCGACCCGGCGCTCGTCTCCCTGCGCTCGCGGGCGGGCTCGGATCGGCCCATGGAGCGCGTCGAGGCGCTGCGCGCCGACGCCGAGGCGCGGTATCTGGAGCTGCAGGACGAGCTGCAGGCCGAACTCACCGACGCCGAGGCCCGCCTTGAGGCGCTGATCCGGCAAGGCCGCGCCAGCGCGCTCGGCGGCGCGGGCGAGGCCGACAGCGCCGAAGCCGAGGCCCTGCGCGCGCAAATCATCGATTCGCGCGAGCGGCTGCGCGAGATCGAGCGCGGCTTCCGGGTGGAGATCGACGCGCTGGAACGCAGCCTCATGATCTGGACGGTCTGGGTCCCGCCGCTTCTGGTGATCCTGGCCGGCGTGATCTTTATCCTGGCGCGGCGCGCGAGGCGGCGGACATGAGCACGAGTCCCGCCCAGCGACGGCGCCGTCAGGCGCTGTCAGCCGTTGCAGTCGCCGGGCTGCTGTTCGCCATGGGCGCGGCCGCCGTGTGGCGCGACGCGGCGATGGGCGCCCGGCCCGACGCCGCCGGCCCCGTGACGCCGGACTGGCGCGCCGCCGCCGGCCGGGCGGCGCGCATCGAAATCCTCGCCGAAGACGCCCGGTTCACGCTGGAGCGCCAGGGCGAACGCTGGGTGATGCCCTCGCGCGGCGGTTATCCGGTGCGCGCCGAACGCATCGCCGAACTGGACGCGGCGCTGGCCGGACTCACCTTCGAGCGCGCCATGACGCGGGATCCGGAGAAATTCGACCGCCTGGGCCTGGGCGACCCGCTGGAACGGGGCGACGGGGTGCGCCTGGCGGTGCTCGATGCGCAGAATCAACCGCTGGTCCGCCTGATCGTGGGCGCCCGGCGCGAAGAAGGCGGCGTGTATCTGCGGCCGGAGGGGAGCGATCGCGCCTTCGCGGCCGCCGGCGATCTGCCCGAGCTCGCCGATCCGGGCCGCTGGCTGGGCCTTGAGTTCTGGAACATCGACCCATCCGCCGTGGCGCGCGCCCGCATCAGCCCGGAAACCGGCCCGGCCTGGTTCGTCCAGCGCGCCGGCATCGCTCAGCGCAATTACGATCTTATGGAGCCCGACGGCTGGAGCCTGGTCACGGGCGGCGCCGCCAACGGCGTGGCCACAGCGGGGGCGCGATTGCGCTTTCGCGACGTGAAACCGGCCGATCAGCTTGAAGGCGCGTTCGTTGCGCGCCATTCCGGCGTGACCTTCTCCGGAGTGGCTTACACCTTCGACTTCGTGGCCGAAGGCGAGGCGCGCTGGGCGCTGATCGAGGTGGAGGCGCGCGCCGACGACGCCGCCGAACGGGTGGAGCGCCTGCAGCGTCTCACCGAGGGCTGGGCGTTCAGGGTCTCCGAAGACGCCTACGAACGCCTGACCCGTCCGCTGACCGAAGTCGCCGAGCGCAATCCGCCGGTGGCGCCGGATACGCCTGAGCCGCCTGGCGACGGGGCGGGTTAGGCCCGTCATCAAAACTTCGCGCTCGCGCTGCGGTCATCGGTTATGGTTCGCACGAACGCGCTTCAACGGAGCGATGCGATGCGCCAATTAGTTTTCAGTCTCGCCGGCCTGATCCTGGCGGCCTGCGCAGCCGACGACGCCGAGCCAGAGCCCGCCGCCCCGGCGTTCGCCTTCCCGACGCTGTCGGGTGAACCGCCGCTGGTGATCGCCCATCGCGGCGCCTCCGGCGAACGGCCCGAGCATACCGAAGCCGCCTACAAGCTGGCGCTGGAACAGGGCGCGGACGTGCTGGAGCCGGATTTGCAAATGAGTTCGGACGGCGCGCTGATCGTGCGCCATGACCCGTACCTGTCCACCTCCACCGACATCGCAGACCGGCCCGAATTCGCCGACCGCAAGACCGAGCGCTTCGGGCGGGAGGATTGGTGGGTCTCCGACTTCACCGCCGCCGAACTGCGCTCCTTGCGGGCGCGGCAGGTCTTCGAAGACCGCTCCGACGCTTACGACGATCAGTTCGCGGTTTTGACCTTCGAGGATTTCCTCGACTTCGTCAGCGGCGAGGAAATCCTGTGCGAGTGCGTGATTCCCATCGAGCCGGAGGTGAAAAGCCCCGCCGAATACACCGCCCTCGGCCTTGATCCCCTGCCCGCCCTGCTCGCCGCGCTGGAGGCGCGCGACCTCAATCGCGACGGCGCGCCGGTGGTGATCCAGTCCTTCGATCCCGGCTTTCTTCAGCGCCTGCGCCCGCACACGCCGCTTCCTCTGGCCATGCTCTTCGCCGGCCCGGCCGAAGACGGGTTCGACGCCGACGGGCTGACGATGCGCGAGATCGCCGAATTCGCTGACGGCGTCGGCGCGTTCAAGGGCGTGCTTCTGAACCGGGACGGGACGAGCACCGGCTATCTTGAAGCCGCCCACGGCCTGGGCCTTGAAGTCCACGCCTGGACCGTGCGCGACGACCGCCCGCCGCTCACCGGCGACACGGTGGCGGCCGAACTCGCCGCGCTTTACCGGCTCGGCGTCGACGCGGTCTTCACCGACCATCCCGCCACAGCGGTGCGAGTGAGGGACAGGCTGGAATAAACGCCCCTTGCACCTGGAAGTGAACGGTGTTCACATAACTTCGGGCCGGCGCAAGACCGGCGCGGAGGAGACGCATCATGGCTGTCGAGACCCTGGACGCGGCCGCGCCGCAAGAGGTGGATGTTCTGATCGTCGGCGCGGGCATTTCCGGCGTCGGCGCAGCCTGGCACCTGCAGGACAAGAGCCCGTCGCGCAGCTACCAGATCCTTGAAGCGCGCGCCGACCTCGGCGGCACGTGGG
>JBKHAZ010000105.1:0-8835 GCA_046542605.1 Oceanicaulis sp.
GCCAGCGCGCCGAAATGCTCGCCCCACCCGCCTCGCGCACGACGGCGAAGCCCGCCGTGCACGGATCGTCGAAGCCGGCCGGACCAGCTCCATCGAGCGCGCCGCGCTCTCCGCCGGCATAGGCCGCCCACCGCACCGCGTCGCCGGGCGAGCGGCGATCAAAGCTCAGCGCCGCTGACCAGATTTCGCCGACCCCCGGCGCCAGGCCGGCCGCAGCGCCGGGCCGGCAGTGATCCAGCCCGCACGCGTCGGCCTCGGGCGTATAGGAGACGGCCCCGCGCAGACCGACGATGCGCCGGGTCTGGGCCGACACCCCGGGCGCCGGGCTGGTCAGCGACAGTCCGGTGTCGGACAGGGTGCGCCCCGTCGGGTCGGCCAGCGGTCCGTCCGCGCCGGCCAGCCGGAAGGCGCGCATGCGCGCCGGGCGCTCCAGTCCCGCTGCGGTGGCGGTGATCCCGGCGCGCAGCTGCACATAGGGATGCCGGATGAAAAGCTCGGCCTGTTCAAGGCCCGCCCGCGCCTTTGCAGGGCCATAACCCGGTGCGGCGTAAAGTCCGGTGGCGAGGCCCTGAGCCGGGCACGGCGAAGAACAGCCAACCGCGCCGCCAGCGCCGCGTCCGCCGTCATGGCGGACCGCACCTGCGCCAACACGCAGCCCCCACCGCAGGCCGTCGGCCCGCACGGTTTCAGCTTCCACGCGATAGCGGACGTCCGCATAAGGAGGATCATACGGCGCATCCGCGCCGCCGGCCGCGATCAACAGGTCGGCGTCGGCCTCCTGACTGATCTCGAAGGCGGATAGCCAGTCATCGACAGGCTGGTCGTCCTGAACTGTAAGAGAAAAAGCCGGTGAGACCGCGGCGCTGGACAAAACAAGTCCCGCCATTAGGGGGAGGCCATGCTTCATGCGCCGCAGTCTCGCCGG
This sequence comes from Oceanicaulis sp., assembly GCA_046542605.1. Lineage (GTDB taxonomy): Bacteria > Pseudomonadota > Alphaproteobacteria > Caulobacterales > Maricaulaceae > Oceanicaulis. Next base: position 926 of record JBKHAZ010000105.1, read on the forward strand.
TTCGCCCCGTCCCCCCGGACGCGCCCCATAGTCTTCAAATTGTCGGCGGCCAAGATCAAGCCGGGCGGCGCGGCGGGCGCGGCCTTGGTGTGAACTTCGTGTCATTAATGTCACGCCTTTCCAACGCGGGCGCCTGCGATGCAAGCTCTGGCCACACGCGCAGCGCATGGTATAGAGGCGGAAAGCGGATTTCGCCGCGCCCGTCAAACGTCCTGTCTTCAGGAGACGCATTCAATGCTCACCCGTTCCTCCCGCCTGCTCCTGCTCGCCGCGTCCGCCGCGCTCCTTACCGGTTGCGCTTCAAGCCGGGATGGCGACGAGTCCGATCGCGGCCTGCTCGGCGGTCTGCTCGGCGGCGGCTCGTCTCAGGTCTCGGATCAGCCCGAAGCCGGCATCGGCGTGAACAGCTATCTCTGGCGCGCCTCGCTGAACGTACTGTCCTTCATGCCGCTGTCGGAGGTCGATCCGTTCGGCGGGGTGATCATCACCGACTGGTACGCCAATCCGGAGCTGACCACCGAACGCTTCAAGGCGACGGTCTATATTCTGGACACCCGTCTTCGCGCCGACGCGCTGTCGGTGCAGCTGTTCAAGCAGGTGCGCGGCGAGACCGGCGACTGGGTCGACGCGTCCGTGGATCCGGCCACCCGCATCCAGCTGGAGAACGCGATCCTGACCCGCGCCCGGCAGCTGCGCATTTCCCAGATCGACGAATAAGGCCTGAAGAGAGGGGCTGGACATGATCTTACGCCGTCTCGCCCTGTCCGGCGCCGCGCTGGCCGCCGGCCTCACCTTGTCCGCATGCGGATTTTCGCCGCTCTATTCGACCACCGGCTATGAGCGCCTGTCCGGGCTCGCGGTGGAAGCGGGCCCGGAGCGGTTCGATTATTATCTGCAGAACGCCGTGCGTGACTTCACCGGTCCGGGCGACAGCGCTCACGTGCTGCGCGTGGCCACCGAAGTGAGCGACCGGCCCGTCGGCGTCTCGCCCACCGGCGAAGCAACCCGGGTCAATCTCACCGGCCGGGCGCTCTATACGCTTGAGGGCCCGGGCGAGCCGATCACCGGCGAGCGCACCGCCACCATCGCCTTCGACCAGCCGCGCGATCCTTATGCGCTGCTCGCCGCGCGCGGCGAAGCCGAAGAGCGCCTCGCAGAGCGTCTGGCCGAGGAGGTCGTGCAGACCCTGACCGTGCAGCTGCGCCGGCGCGAGGCGGGGCTCACGCAATGAAGGTCTCGGCCCGGGAGGCCGAGCGCGCGGTCAGCCGGCCCAGTCCCGGCGCCCGCATCTTCCTGATTTACGGGCCTGATTCCGGCCTGGTGCGCGAGCGCGCCACGATGCTGGCGAAAAACCTCGTCCCCGATCCCGACGACCCCTTCGCCGTCACGCGACTGACCGAGGACGACCTCAAGAGCGATCCGGCGAGCCTTCCCGACGCGCTCGCCGCGCTGTCGCTCACCGGCGCGGATCGGCTCGTGCGCGTGCGCATACCCGGCGACATGGCGTCGCTCGGCGCGATGATCGCAGAGATCGACAGCGGCGGTCTCGCCACGGAGGCGCGCCTGATCATCGAAGCGGGCGACCTGAAAAAGGGCTCCAAGCTGCGCAAGGCGGCCGAAGACGCCGCCACGGCGCTCGCCATCGCCTGCTACGCCGACGGCGCGCGCGATCTCCTCGCCCTGGCCGAAGCCCAGCTCGCCGAAGAAGGCCTTAGCCTGGCCCCTGACGCCCGCGCCATGCTCGCCCCGTATCTGGAAGGCGACCGGGCACTGGCCCGCGGCGAGGTGGAGAAGCTGATCCTGTACAAGGGCCTGTCCCACCAGCGCGGCGGCGAGCCGGCCGCGGTCGAGCGCGCCGACATCGCCGCGATAAGCGCCGCCGGTGCGGATGCCGCACTGGACCAGATCCTCGAACCGGCCCTGGCCGGCGACCCGGCGCGCGCCGACAGCGCTTATGCGCGCGCGATGGCCGCCGGCACGAATCCGGTCGCGGTGCTGCGCGTCCTGCAGCGGCGGATCGACCAGATCGATACGTTTCATGCGGGCGGCGGCGACGCCGGCGCGCTCGCCCGGGCCGGCGCTCCGCGCTTCGGCCCGCCCGCTGACGCCTTCAAACGCGCCGCGCGCAATTTTACCGGACGCCGCCTCGATCATGCCCGGCGCCTCGCCTTCGACGCAGAGCGGGCCGTGAAGCGCTCCGGCGCGCCAGCCGAGGCCATTGTGGGCGAACTGATCCTGCGCCTGGCGCGCGCCGGCCCGTCCCGGCGCTGATGCCGCGATCCCGTCCATTGTTTTTATTGAGATTTTCGGATCGTTTGCGCTGAGAGCGCCTGAACCCCTATCGGTATACGGCCGGCACGGTTTCAGGCGCTCTCAGGCGCACCCCTTTCTGGATCAATACGCTCCCGATTGCCCGCTATGGGAGAGCCGCCGGCACACTTCGTCCAGCTGCTCCAGCGAGGCGTATTTCACCCGAATTTCGCCGCGCTCCCCGGCATGGCGGATCTCGACGTCCAGCCCGAGCCGAGCGGCCAGGTCGGCCTCCAGCGCGCGGGTGTCGGCGTCCTTGGGTTCCGGCGCCGAGCGGCGGCGCTTCTGTTCAGGGCGCCCGGCTGCATCCCGCGCCAGCTTCTCGGCGGCGCGCACCGACAAGCCGTCTTTAACGATCCGCTCGGCGAGCGCATCGGGATCAGGCGCCGTCGCCACCGCGCGCGCATGACCTGCGCTGAGCTGGCCGGTCTCCAGCTTTTCCAGAACGCCTTTGGGCAGCGCCAGCAGCCGCAGCATGTTGGCCACGTGCGCGCGCGATTTTCCCACCGCACGCGCCACGTCTTCCTGAGTATGACCGAAGCTTTCCACCAGCTGTTTCAGCGCACGGGCCTCATCCACCGGATTAAGATCAGAGCGCTGAACGTTCTCGACAATCGCGATTTCCAGCGTCTCGCGGTCGGTCAGCTCCCGTACGATCGCGGGAACCTCATGCAGGCGGGCGCGCTGCGCCGCACGCCAGCGCCGCTCACCGGCGACGATCTGGTAGCGCTCATCCGGCCCTGGCAAGGGGCGCACCAGAAGCGGCTGCAAGAGGCCCTTGTCCGCGATGCTCTCGGCGAGCTCGTCCAGATCGGCCTCATTGAAGCGCTTGCGCGGCTGGTCCGGGTTGGGCTCGAGGAACTCCACCGGGACCAGCTTGACCCCGGCGCTGGAGCGCATGCCCGCGCTTTCGCTCTCACGGGCGGCGTCGACCGCCTCCCCCTCTCCCAGAAGCGCGGAAAGGCCGCGGCCCAGGCCGCGGCTGCGGGGCTTGTCGTCCTCGCCGCTCATGCCGGGGCCAGCGCCTCGGCGCCCTTGCGCTCCTGGCGCACGACTTCCTTGGCGAGGCTGAGATAGGCCTGCGCACCCGAGCAGCTGAGATCATAGAGCAGCACCGGCTTGCCAAAGCTCGGCGCTTCGGAGACGCGGACATTGCGCGGTATGACCGTGTCATACACCGTGTCGCCGAAATGGGCGCGTACATCGGCGGCCACCTGGGCGGAAAGATTATTGCGTTTATCGTACATTGTCAGCACAACACCCTGAATAATCAGGTTTCTGTTGAGGTTCGCCCGGACGAGATCGATCGTGCGCATGAGCTGGGTCAGGCCCTCCAGCGCAAAGAACTCGCACTGCAGCGGCACCATCACCGAGTCCGCCGCCGTCATGGCGTTCACGGTGAGCAGGTTGAGCGAGGGCGGGCAATCGATCAGCACGTAATCGCAGTGCTCGCCCTTGGCCGCCAGAGCCCGGCGAAAGCGGTCGATGGCGTGGCGCAGCCGGTAGGATCGGCGCGGCGCGCTTGAAATCTCAAGCTCCGCGCCGGACAGGTCGACGTCGGACGGAATGATGGAAAGTCCCGGGACGGAGGTATCGATCAGCGCCTCCTCCATGGGCCGCTCGGAGACCAGCACGTCATAGCTGGTGGCCCGGCGCTCGGCCCGGCCGACACCCAGTCCCGTGGAGGCGTTGCCCTGGGGATCGAGGTCAAGCACCACGACGCGTTGGCCGATGGCGGCGAGCGCTGTGGCGAGATTTATGGCGGTGGTCGTTTTGCCCACCCCGCCCTTCTGGTTCGCAATGGCGATGACCTTCGGCGGCGCGGTTTTTGTATTATCGGACACGGGTCAGGCCCTCTATCTGGAGAATGGCGGCGTCCGGGCTCGTACGGCTCGGTATGACCTCGACGCCAAAGGTCCAGCTTTTACGCGCCTCGGTCAATTCCTCGCGGTGCCGCCCGCCCTTGGGAAGAAGCGCGATCGCGCCTTTATCCACAAATGGCTTCACGTAGCCGAGCAATTTCGCCAGGGGCGCCATGGCTCTGGCGGTGACGACTTCGACTTCCGGTAAAGGATGAAGGGATTCGGCGCGGCCTGCATGAACCCTGACGGGCGCCGACGTCGCCTCGGCGGCCGCGCGCAGGAACATCGCCTTCTTCGTCACCGACTCCACAAGGTGCACCGCCGCACCGTTGACGCCGCGATCCCTCAGGCCGAGCGCGACGGCGAGGCCGGGAAAGCCGGCGCCGGAGCCAAGATCCGCCCACCGCGCCGCGCCCGGCCTCAAGGTGTCGCCCAGCTCGAACACCTGCCAGCTGTCGAGCGCGTGGCGGAACCAGAAGTCTGAAATGGTGGAGCGGCCCACAAGATTGGTGTGGGCGTTCGTCTCCTCCAGGAGACGGCGCCAAGTTTCAAACCGGTCAAGCGTTTCACGTGAAACACTGGTCTCGTGCTGAAATTCAGCCGCGCCATATCCGGCGCCGATGTGGTCATTCACGCCGTTTTCCGATCCAGTCGCTTCAGGCGCGCAAGCAGCGCAGTGAGCGCGCCCGGCGTGACCCCCTCAATGCGCGCCGCCTGTCCGAGCGTCGCGGGCGCCGCGAGCTCAAGCTTTTCGCGCACTTCGTTGGACAGCCCGCCGACGGCGGCGTAATCAAAATCGGCCGGGATCCGCACGCCCTCGTCCTTGCGGAACGCAACGATGTCCGCCTGCTGACGATCCAGATAGCCGTGATACACGGCGTCGATCTCGATCTGTTCGGCGACATCCTTCGAGAGGCCATTGAGCTGCGGCCAAATCCTCGCCACATGGGCCCAGCCGATCGCCGGATAAGACAGGAGCTCCAGCAGGTTCCGCCGGCGGCCGTCCTGATTGACCTTCAGCCCATGGCGCTGCGCTTCAGACGGCGTCAGCGTCAGCTCCAGCGCGGCGGCGCGCGCCGAGGAAAGCATTTCACTCTTGGCGCGCCAGGATGTTTCACGTGAAACACCAGCCGCGCCCAGCGCGATGGCCTTCTCCGTCAGTCTCTGGTCGGCGTTGTCCGCACGCAAGGTCAACCGATACTCGGCGCGCGAGGTGAACATCCGATAGGGCTCCGTGACCCCGCGCGTGATCAGATCGTCGATCAGCACGCCGATATAGGCCTCGGACCGGTCAAGGATGAACGGCGCCGAACCTGCGACAGCAAGCGCGGCGTTGAGCCCGGCCATCAGGCCTTGAGCGGCCGCTTCTTCATAGCCCGTCGTGCCGTTGATCTGCCCGGCGAGATAAAGCCCGGGCATGCGGCGCACCTCAAGCGCGGCGGACAGTTCGCGCGGATCGACGTAATCATACTCGATCGCATAGCCGTAGCGGCGCACTTTCGCGCGCTCCAGCCCAGGCAGAGTCTTCAGGAACGCGTCCTGGATTCCGGTCGGAAGCGAGGTGGAGATCCCGTTGGGATAGACCGTGTCGTCGTCCAGCCCTTCCGGCTCGAGAAACACCTGGTGACTCGTCCGGTCGGCGAAGCGCACGACCTTATCTTCGATGGAGGGGCAATAGCGCGGTCCGCGCCCGGAGATCGCCCCGCCATAAACAGCCGAATGCTGCAGATTGTCAGCGATGATCGCATGGGTGGCTTCGGTCGTTCGCGTAATCCCGCAACTGATCTGGGGTACGGTGATGCGATCCGTCAGGAAGGAAAACGGAACCGGATCGGCGTCGGCCGCCTGCAGGTCCAGGCTCGCCCAATCGATCGTCGAGCCGTCAAGCCGCGCGGGCGTGCCCGTCTTCAGACGGCCCATTTGCAGGCCGAGCCCGTAGAGCCGCTCAGACAGGCCGTTCGCCGGGGCCTCGCCATGGCGTCCAGCCGGAATGCGCTCGGCGCCCCTATGGATCACCCCTTTCAGGAAGGTCCCGGTGGTGAGAACGACCGAGCCGGCCAGCCATTCCCGGCCCTCAGCGTCAATGACGCCGCCGCAGGCGCCGTCCACGACTTTGAGATCTTCGGCCGCCGCCTCGACGATCTCGAGATTGGCGTGACCGGCGAGCGCGGCCTGCATGGCTTCGCGATAGAGCTTGCGGTCCGACTGAGTGCGCGGCCCGCGCACGGCCGGACCCTTGGACCGGTTCAGCAAGCGGAACTGGATACCGGACGCGTCGGCGATCCGCCCCATGAGGCCGTCAAGCGCATCAACCTCGCGCACAAGATGACCCTTGCCGAGCCCGCCGATCGCCGGGTTGCAGCTCATCTCGCCAATCGTGTCGGTGCGATGGGTCATGAGCAGCGTCTTCGCGCCCAGGCGCGCTGCTGCGCTTGCGGCTTCGCACCCGGCGTGTCCGCCGCCGATGACGATGACGTCCCAGCGCTGCGCGCCAGGGGAGATGAGGGTCTCGGTCATGGAGTGATCCTGAAAGCTCTCGCGCCATGCGCCGCTTCGAGACCGGTTAGATAAGCGAGGAAAGCGGCGGAGTCGAGGCGCCGGCCGCGTGCACGTAGAGCAGAGCTGCGGCGGAGCCCGACCCGCTTCCGAACGTGCTACTTTCCGATACAGAACTGGCTGAACACCCGGTCCAGCACGTCCTCCACATCAATCCGGCCGGTGAGGCTTTCGAGCGCGCGCAAGGCCAGATGGACCTCCGCCGCGGCGAGCTCGGGCGCGTCGGCGAGGCGGCCCCGCGCTGCTTGAAGATGCTCCAAGGCGCGACGGACCGCTTGGCGATGCCGGGCCCGCGACAGCGCGGGCGCTTCGCGGCGAGAGAGGCGTTCGCTCACCGTCTCGCCAATCCAGCGCTCCAGCGCGTCAAGGCCGGCGCCGCTTTTGGCGGCGATCTTAAAGCGCGCCGCAGGCGCTGAACGCTCAATCTCCGACGGGTTTGCGAGATCGGTCTTGTTCAGCACAAGGGCGTCACCGGGACGCAGCCGCCGCACGACTTCAGACGGTGTTTCACGTGAAACATCCACCACGCCGAGCCGCAGGTCGGCGTCCTCCGCCCGCACGAGCGCGCGCCGCACACCTTCTGCCTCCACCTGATCGACGGCTTCGCGGAGCCCTGCGGTGTCGGCCAGAATGACCGGAAAGCCGCAAAGCACCAGGCGAACCTCGACCACATCGCGCGTCGTACCGGGCATATCGGCGACAATGGCGGCCTCACGGCGGGCAAGCGCGTTCAGCAGCGAGGACTTCCCGGCATTGGGCGCGCCTATGATGGCGATGGTGAAGCCCTCCCTCACCCGCTCGCCGCGGCGGTCATCATCAAGGTGATCATCCAGCGCCGCCATCAGGGAGTCCAAGGGCGCCCCAGCGGTCTCGGAGAGATGATCGGGAACATCATCCTCATCGGGAAAGTCGATCTCGCCTTCAAGCGCGGCGAGCACCCCAATGAGCTGCTCGCGCCAAGTCTCGTAGAGCTGGCGCAGCGCCCCGGTCATCTGCGAGAGCGCCTGAGCGCGCTGGCCCTCGGTCTCCGCGTCGATCAGATCCGCCAGGCCTTCGGCCTCGGTCAGATCCATCTTGCCGTTTTCGAACGCCCGGCGGGTAAACTCGCCGGCCTCGGCCGGCCGCAGGCCCGCCGCAACGAGCCCATCGGCCATGGCGGCGATCACGGCCGGCCCACCGTGC
>JBKHAZ010000106.1:0-8598 GCA_046542605.1 Oceanicaulis sp.
CTCCGATCCCGTCGAATTCGTAGAGGGTGTTCTCATCGCCCAGGGCCGGTTCGGCCCATTCCGCGCCTTGCGGTTTCGGCGGCAGGCCGATATCCACCTGCGGGCCCGGGTCGGGCGTGAACATGGTGAAGGCGATCCACCGCCCGTCCGGCGACCAGGTGAGGCCGCCGGCGCCGGAGGGTAGTTCGGCCAGACGCGCCGTGCGCCCGCTCGCCGGCCAGACCATTTCAAGCCGGCTCTCCCCGTCCTCGGACACGCTCATCACCACCCGGTCCGATTGCGGCGACCAGCGCGGGCTTGAGTAGCTCGCCGATCCCGACGCCAGCGGACGGTGGTCTGAACCGTCGAAGTCGATCGCCCAGACCGCGTTACGCGTGCGGTCGGTCATGATGTCGTTGGAGCGGCGGACATAAGCGACCTGACGTCCGTCCGGACTGATCTGCGGGTCCGACGCGATTTCCAGACTGAACACGTCGGCGGCTTGCAGCGGGCCGCCCGCGGCGGGTGCGGCGGGACTCTCCTGGGCGAAGGCGGCGCAAGGCGCCGTGAAGATGAGAACAGCTGAAGCCAGAAGCGCGCGTTTCATGGAGGTCTCCCGTAACGATATGTTCGCCGGGAGCCTAGCCGAGCGCCGGGCCGGCGCAAGCTCTCAAGCCGCGCGCGACAGCAAGCCGTTCCGGCTCACGCGGAAGGGCGCGCGCGGAGCGTCATCGCAGCCCACCCCTTCACCGGTGAGCAGCCGCGCGCCGGTTCGCGAGGCGAAGCGCAGCCTTTCCCAGTCATCCACACCGTCGAGATAGACGGCGCGGTTGGCGCGCTCGGCCTGCGCCAGGAAGCGCTCCATGTCCTGGCGCATGGCGCCGGTGAGGGGGCCGGGAAGGCGCGCGCCCAGCCATGGCGCGTCGCTTTGCACGGCGCGCTCCAGGGTCGCGGCGCCGAGCTCGGCGTCGAAGAAAAGCTGACTGGCGTAGGACAGCAAGGTGCGCCCGGTTTCGGCCACCACCGCGGCGGGCGCGTCGCTGGGCGCGCCGGTGACGCGCACCCATAAAAGACTGCGCACCTCGCGCGAAAGCCGGGCGAGGGCGCTCACATAGCCTGCGCGCAGGCGCGAGCTTGAAAGCGCGGCGTAGCCGGCCGGAGCGATCAGCGCGCAGCGCGTGCCCGATTTCAAAAGCGCCTCCAGCGCAGTCGCGGCGCGGTCAAGCACCTCCAGATCGAAGGTCAGGCGGTCCTCGGGCCGGGACAGCAGCGCGGAGAACGCATAGGACGACAGCGCCGGCCCGTCTGCATGCTCGCGCACGTCCGGGCGCACGAAGAAGCTCGCCACCGCTTCCTTGCGCACATCCCAGGCCGCCTGAAATTTCAAACCGTCGATGAAGACCGCAGGCTGCGGCGGCGTGTCGGCGCGCGCCGGCGCGTCCGGGCGCGGCGAAGCCTCGACCCCGGCGGCGGCGAGGGCGGCCTGGAACTCGGCCGGGGTGAGGTTCTCACACGTGGATTCGACGCGCAGCAATTCGGCGAACCGCTCACCGAGGAAGAAGCGTTCCAGATCCGCGCGAATGCGTGCGGTCGTCTGTTCGGCGAGCGCTCCGTTGAGCGCTTTGTAGATCACCAGAAATCCGGTGGCGCAGACGACGACCAGATCATCCTCGGCGATACGCCGTTCGATGATGGTCTGCGAAGCGAGGAAGACCCGCGAGCGCACCTCCGGCCAGAGATCGCCGGCTGCGGCGCGCACCTTCTCCATGTCGACGAACTGAAAGCGGCTGACGTCGATCGTCGCCGCACTCGCCAGGTGGCGCTTGAGCGCCTGCATCACGGCGTCGTCCATGGGGGCTCCGCTTCACCGCCCGCCGGATCGCAGAGGCGGGACGAGGGCGAGCCTAACGGGAACTTCCTTTGCATCCGGTAAGCGATTGTCGGATCTTCTATTTCGCATGTGCAGCAAAACCCTTCGCTCCGCATGGCGTGTTCGCAATGCAACAGTTTGATGAAAAGCAGACAGGGGTTCGCAAAACAAGGCGATCGGGGCCCGGCGCTGCAGCGCACCCCGCTTCAACCGCATCGCAAAATCAGACACTCTCGTGTGGAGCGTGCTTTTTGCACCGCACAAAAATCGGCCTGCCCTCAAAACGGCCGAACGCACCGGAGGAGGATGCACCACCATGGTTTCCAAGCTCACGCGCACCGCCCTGTTCGCCGCCGCTTCGTCGATGGCGCTTGGCGCAGCCGCCCAGGCGCAGGTCTTCGATCAGGTCGGCGGCGGCGAGCGCCGTACGGTCGATGTGATCACCGTGACCGCCCAGCAGCGCGAGGAAAGCGCCCAGGACGTGCCGATCTCGATCGCGGCCTACGACACCCAGGCGCTCGCCCAGGCCGGTGTTCAGGACATCAAGGATCTGATCTCCATCGCGCCCGGCCTGATGGTCACCTCGACCCAGTCGGAAACCATCACAACGGCGCGGATCCGCGGCATCGGCACGGTGGGCGACAATTTCGGCCTGGAAAGCTCGGTCGGCGTCTACATCGACGGCGTGTTCCGCTCGCGCAACGGCGTCGGGTTCGGCGATCTCGGCGAGATCGACCGCATCGAGGTGCTGCGCGGCCCCCAGGGCACGCTGTTCGGCAAAAACACCTCGGCGGGCGTCCTGAACATCGTCACCGCCGCGCCCGAATTCGAACACGGCGGCTCGATCGAGGCTCAGATCGGCGATTACGACTATCGCCGTGTCAGCGGTCATTTGACCGGGCCGATCATCGACGACGTGCTCGCGTTCCGCATCTTCGCCGCCAACGGCGAGCGTGACGGGTTCACCAGCCTTGTCCTCGACGAGGACGCCGGGCCCGACGAGGTGGTGGATTCCGAAACGCAGGACTATTTCACGGTTCGCGGTCAGCTCTTGTGGAATCCCAGCGACCTTGTCGAAGGGCGCATCATCGCCGACTACTCCGAACGTGAGGAATTCTGCTGCTCTGCGGTTCAGTGGGATTACAGCACGACCACGGCGCTCTTCGTGGATGCGGTGGGCGGCCAGGTGCTCGCCCCGGCCGAACCCGAGCGCCGGGTCGCATTCGCCAATAACGAGTTCGCCCAGAACATCACCGACCGGGGCGTTTCGGCCGAGTTCGACATCGAGATGCCGATCGGCACCCTGACCACGGTCACCGCCTGGCGCAACTGGTCCAACAACCGCACCCAGGACATCGATTTCAGCTCCGCCGACATCGCCTATCGCGAGGACGGCAACTTCACCGATCTGGACCGCTTCTCTCAGGAAGTGCGCCTGACCGGCGTGACCGGCGATCTCGATTGGCTTGTCGGGGGATTCTTCTCGCAGGAAGACCTGCGTCTGGGCGATGCGATTCGCTATGGCGAGGACTGGGAGCCGTATCTGGGCCGTCTGTTGACGGCCAGCTCGGTTCCGCCGCTCGGCACGCCGGCCGGCGTCTCCGCTACGCTTTCCGCCATGGCGCCGCTGGCGCCGCTGGCCGCCTTCCTCGGCGTGCCCGGAGCCACGGGCGTTCTTCCGGAGCCCGCGCCGGGGACGGCGTTCACCGACGGCGAGGGCGTGAGCCAGGACGTGTACGACCAGACCGCCACCAGCTGGGCGCTGTTCACACACAACACCTACGCCCTGACCGACCGCCTGTCGATCACCGCGGGTCTTCGCTACACGCACGAAACCAAGGACCTTTACGCCACGTTCGACACCAACAGCCCGGCCGCGTGCGCGGCTCTGGAGAGCGCGTTCGGTCTAGATCCGCTGGCCGGCCTTCAGCAGACCGTCACCAGCCCGCTGGCGGGCCTGACGCCGGCCGAGCAGGCTGGTCTGCTGCAGGCGGCGACCTTCATCTGCCTGCCTTACTCGCGCACCGGTCTCGATCAGACCGGCTATGACCGCCAGCGCACGGACGAGCAGCTTTCCGGCACGCTTCGCGCCACCTACGACTTCTCCGACGACGTCATGGGCTATGTGGGTTATTCGCGCGGCTTCAAGGCCGGCGGCTTCAACCTGGACCGCGCCTTCGCCGGTCCGGTGGACCCGGTGATCGGCTACACCGATGTGGACACCGGTTTCGCGGCGGAGATCATCGACGCCTACGAAGCCGGCTTCAAATCCCAGCTCTTCGGCAACGTGCTGCAGCTGAACGGTAATCTGTTCTATCAGGACGTGACCGATTTCCAGCTCAACACCTTCACCGGCGTCTCCTTCGTGGTGGACTCAATCCCGACCGTGGAAAGCTACGGCGCGGAGATCGACTTCGCCTACGCCACGCCGATCGAAGGCCTCGATCTCAGCGGCGGCTACGCCTACGTGAACGCCACCTATGGCGACGAGCCGTCCATTCCGGCGAATCTGGCGGGCAAGCAGATCTCGCTCTCGCCGGAGCACTTCCTGACCGGCCAGATGATCTACGAACGTCCGATCGCCGGCGACATCTGGGGCTCCTTCAGCGTCGATGCGCGCTATGTGAGCGATTACAACACCGGCTCCGACCTCGATCCGGAGAAGGCGCAGGACGCCTTCACCCTGGTGAACGCCCGCGTCGGCGTCTTCGCCGAGGACGGTCTGTGGTCGGTCGACGTGTGGGGCCGCAACCTCACCGACGAGACCTATGCGCAGGTCGCCTTCGACCAGTTCGCCCAGACCGACGGCTTCGGCGCCTTCCTGGGTGCGCCGCGCACCTGGGGCGTGACGCTTCGCAGCGAGTGGTAGACACGCTGCAAACGCCATAACCTGACATCCAGTCGGGGAGGACGGCGCGGGGCCGGAGCGGACGCTCCGGCCCTCCGTCGTTTCACATCCAGGGTCTGGGATGAAAAGAAAAGCCCGGGACGGCGCCGGTCCGGGCTTTGATCATGCCGCCGAGCCGTCCTAGACCTCGGCGACCTTCTTATAGGCGGGCAGGGTGAGGAATTCCTCGAACCGGTCCGACAGCGCCATCGCTTCAAGGATGTCGCGCGCTTCGGCGAAGCGGCCGGCGGTCCAGGCGTTCTCGCCCACCTCGTCCTTGATCGCCGCGGCGGCGTCTTCGATGACGGCTTTCACTCGCGCCTCGTCGATGACTTGGCCGTCCTCGGTCTTTGCGCCATGGGTGCGCCATTGCCAGAGCTGGGCCCGGCTGATTTCTGCAGTGGCCGCATCCTCCATCAGATTGTGGATCGGCGCCGCGCCGCGGCCCTGCAGCCAGCTGGCGATATAGCGGATCGCCACATCGGCGTTGCCTTTCAAGCCCGCGTTGGTGATCGCGCCGCTATTCGGCGTGAGATAAGCCTGCGGATCGCTGGAAACGTCGGGAATCTTGCCGAGCTGGTTCGCGCCCGGCATGGCCTTGTCGAACGCCTCCATCGCCACCGGCACGAGGGCGGGGTGCGCGACCCAGGCGCCGTCATGGCCGATTTCGGCTTCGCGCGTCTTGTCGGTCTTCACCTTTTCGACCGCGGCCTCGTTTTTGGCTTCATCGCCCTTGACCGGGATGAAAGCGCTCATTCCGCCCATGGCGTGTGCGCCGCGCCGGTGACAGACCGCGATCACGCGCTTGGCGTACTCGGCCATGAAGGGGGCGGTCATGGTCACGTCGGAGCGGTCGGGCAGGACCTTGTTGGGGTCGGTCTTCTGCCGCTTGATGAAGGAGAAGATATAGTCCCAGCGCCCGGCGTTGAGCGCGGTCAGATTTTCGCGCAGTTCCCAGATGATCTCGTCGAGTTCAAATGTCGCCGGCAGGGTCTCGATCAGCAGGGTGCAGCGCACCGTGCCCCGTTTCAGGCCCAGGCGCTCTTCGCAATGGCGGATCACCAGCGACCAGAGCCGGGCTTCGAACCGGGTCTCCAGCTTGGGGATGTAATAATACGGCCCCGAGCCGTTTTTCGCCGTGCTCGCGTGGTTGTGAACCAGGTACATCACGAAATCGAAGAAGCCGCCGGAAACCGGCTCGCCGTCCACCGTGACGTGCGCCTCGTCCAGATGCAGCCCGCGGGCGCGGGCGATCAGGACGGCGGGATCATCCGACAGGGAATAGGACTTGCCGGATTTTTCGTCGGTGAAGTCGATCGTGCGCGCATTGGCGTCGCGCAGATTGATCTGACCGTCCATCATGTTGGTCCATGACGGCGTCGAAGCGTCCTCGAAATCGGCCATGAAGCACTTGGCGCCGGAATTGAGCGCGTTGATCACCATCTTCCGGTCCACCGGACCAGTGATCTCCACCCGGCGGTCCTGAAGATCGGCCGGGGCGGGCGGCACCGTCCAATCGCCTGCGCGGATGGCGGCGGTTTCTTCTGGAAAGCCGAGCCGCTCCGCGCCGGCGTCGAGGCGTTTCTGGCGCTCCAGACGCTCGGCCAGCAAGCGCCGGCGCTCGGCCTCGAAGCGGCGGTGCACATCCGTCAGGAGGGCGAGGGCTTCCGGCGTGAGGATTTCCTCATAGCCCGGCTTCATCTGGCCAAGGATTTTTAGGCCTTGATCGGTCTGCGCGTGGTGATTGGTGAGCGCCATAAGCAAGCTCCTTGTTTCCGTCCTTCGTTCAGGGCGGTGAGGGGGAGCATAGAGCTCCCCCGGGAGCTTGCGAAACCTAGCTCAGGTCCACTTGCCCCGTCCGCCCGCGATCAGTCCGATCCCTCCTGAGAGGCCGGGGCCGACGACCGCTCCGACCGGACGCCCGCCCTTGAAGAAATTGATGTTCAGCCCGGTGACGATACCGGGGGTGTTCGTGACCTGGCAGTCCCATTCCTCGTTTTTCGACGGGGTTTCGATCGCTCCGGCGACATAGCTTATGCCGCCAGACAGGCCGACGCCCCAAAGGTGTTCAACGAAAAAACCCAGAGAGATGTTGTCCGGATCAAAACGCATGTTGCCGTAGATAAAGGCGATGGCGAAGCTGGCCTTGCCGTGGACTTCCTGCAGGCCGGCGGTCGCGGCGGCCAGCGTGCCGCCGTGACCGGCGACGAATTCGCCCATGGCGGCCTGTTGAGCCTCCACCTGAGCCCTGGCGCTCTCCTGGACCTCTTTGATTTGCGCGTCGGTGAGCTTAAGCATGGGTTTCCTCCCCAAATAAACCTGCACGTGCAGGCTTGGAAAGAAGAAGCCACGGCGCTGATAAACTCAACCCCTAATCGTTTTTGCGCTAAATTTTCTATCCAGGATGTCATGCTAACGGTGTGCGCGCCGCCACCACGCCGTCCCTGTCGGCGTAGATCCAGTCTCCTGGTGCGATCGCTACGCCCGCGATGGCGAGTGCGGCGCCGCGTTCGCCAAGCCCGCGCTTTTCCGTTTTCATCGGGATGAGGGCGAGAGCGAGCACGCCAAGGTCTTCGGCTTCAAGCTCGGCTGCGTCGCGGACCGCTCCGTTGACGACCACCCCCGCCCAGCCGGTCTTCGCCGCCTTGCCCGCCAGATCGCCGCCGAGCAGGGAGCGTTTCAGCGAGCCGCCCCCGTCGACGACGAGGACGCGGCCTTCACCGGGTTCGGACACCGCCTCGCGCACGCGGCTATTGTCTTCATGGGTGCGGATCGTCTCCACCTGGCCGAAGAACGCGTCTCGGCCGCCATAGGAGGTGAATATCGGCGCCAGAACCCGGAGTTTCCCGGCGTGCGCGTCGCACAGATCGCAGACTGAAATCATGAAAAATAATCCGGTGGATAAGAAGAGCGCCGGGGAACGGACATCCAGCGGTCCGGCCCGGCGCTCTCAGGGTCCGCACGTCCAGCGGTGCGAACCGGCCGGGGTGGAGGCCCCGCCGCGGCCGTCCAGCGGGACGCGGCGGGGACGTCTCCCGAACCGGGCCATCCAGCGGGCCCGGTTCGCAAGCGCTTGACCGTCGCTATTCGGCGGCGGTCGATTTGAACTGGGCGGTCTCGGTGGACTCGCCCATGGCGGTGGTCGAGCTGGTCCCGCCCGAAAGCGTCACATTGACCAGGTCGAAATACCCGGTGCCGACTTCGCGCTGATGGCGCGTGGCGGTGTAGCCGTCCTTCTCGGCGGCGAACTCGGCCTGCTGAAGCTCGGAATAGGCGCCCATGCCGCGGTCGCGATAGCCCTGGGCCAGCTGGAACATGCCGTGGTTGAGCTGGTGGAAGCCCGCCAGCGTGACGAACTGGAACTTGTAGCCCATGGCGCCGAGTTCTTTTTGGAAGCGCTCGATCGTGTCCTTGTCGAGATTGGCCTCCCAGTTGAACGAGGGCGAGCAGTTATAGGCCATCATCTTGCCGGGGTGCGCCTTCTGCACCGCCTCGGCGAAGCGCTTGGCTTCGTCGAGATTCGGCTTGGAGGTCTCCCACCACAGCAAGTCGGCGTATTTCGCGTAGGCGAGGCCCCGCTTGATGCAATGATCGACGCCCATGCCCTTTTTCAGGCGGTAGAAGCCTTCCGCGGTGCGGCCGGCGTCGAAATTGATGAATTCGTGATCGCGTTCGTCATGATCGGAGTTGATCAGCGTCGCGCTCTCGGCATCGGTCCGGGCGACGGTGAGGGTGGGCACGCCCATGACGTCGGCGGCCAGGCGCGCGGCGTTCAGATTGCGCTCGTGGCTGGAGGTCGGGATCAGCACCTTGCCGCCCAGATGGCCGCACTTCTTCTCGGCGGCGACCTGGTCTTCGAAGT
>JBKHAZ010000107.1:0-8524 GCA_046542605.1 Oceanicaulis sp.
GGATGATCAGCCCGTTGGGCTCCGGGATGGAGTGGGTGAGCGTGACCATTTCCAGATCGAACGGGCCGATCTCGAAGCGGTCGTGCAGGCCGATCTCGATCAGCTCCGCCTCGCCCAGAAGCCCGTGCTCGGCCAACCGGTCGCGCATGAGCCAGGCGGTGAAGGGCGTGGCGTAGATCGGGCAACGCAGGCGCCGCCAAAGATGGGCCACCGCGCCCATATGGTCTTCATGGGCGTGGGTCAGAACGATGCCCGCCAGCTGATGCTTGCGGTCTTCGATAAAGCGCGGATCGGGGGTGATGATGTCGATCCCCGGCGTGGTGAGATCGCCGAAAGTGACCCCGCAATCCACGATGATCCAGGTCTGATCCGCCTCGTTCGGCCCGTAGCCGTAGAGATTGAGGTTCATGCCGATCTCGCCCGATCCGCCCAGCGGGACGAAATAAAGGGCCTGGCTGTCGTCGACCTGTTTTGTTGTCTTGCTCAAGCTGCTTGTTCTCCGGGCGCGTTGCGCCGCCAGACTTCGTAGAGGCCGCGAATGGTCACATCGGGATCGTAGTGGTCGATGGTGCGCGTCGCGCCCTCGAACAGGGAGGCGACGCCGCCGGTCGCGACGACGGTCATGGGCTCGCCGTACTCGGCTTTTAGCCGTGTCACAAGCCCGTCGATGAGATCGATATAGCCCCAGAACACGCCCGACTGCATGGCGCCGACCGTATCCGTGCCCAAAACCCGGGCCGGTTTTTCAATGGCGATGCGCGGCAGGCGCGCGGCGGCCTGGTGCAACGCCTGCATGGAAAGATTGATCCCCGGCGCGACGATCCCGCCCTCGAACGCGCCTTTTGCGCTGACTACGTCGAACGTGGTCGCAGTGCCGCTGTCGACGATGATCAGCGGTCCGTCATACTTCACCCGGCATCCAAGCGCGTTGACGAGGCGGTCCGCACCGGCTTCGGACGGGCGCGGCAAGTTCACGGTGACGCCCAGATCGACATGGGGTTCGCCCACCACGACCGGCTCGCCGCCCAGATAGCGCCGGGCGAGGTTGCGGAAATTGAACAACGACTGAGGCACCACGGTGGAGATCACGCAGCTCTTGATATCCTTCAAAGACAGAGCTTGAAGCGAAAGGAGCTGATTGAGCCAGACGGCATATTCGTCCGCGGTGCGCGTCGTCTGGGTGGAAGTGCGCCACTGGGCGCGCCAGTCCGTCCCGTCGTGAACGGCGAAAAGCGTGTTGGTGTTGCCGCAATCGATGGCGAGAAGCATGGGTTCGTCCAGTCCCTGTCCTTCAATCGTTCGCGCGTCTTTTCCGGGCACGGCGATCGCATCTGATCCAAGCCGGGCGCTCGCGCCCTTCAGCCTCCCCGTGGGAGCGGGCTGGGGCGGGGCAAGCGGCTCCCCCCAGGAAAGGCCGCGCCTGGCCGCTGCGCCCCACTCTGACCCTCCCGGCAAGGGAAAGGAAACCCAGGCACGGCCCGTTTCGTAGTCTGCCGCCCCCGCAAAGTGCGGGAGCAAGCGCGCGCCGCAAGCGTTCACCCTTGCGGAAAAAACACGTCGCCCGCCGAGATAAAGCGCCGCGCGCCGCCGGGCAAATCAAGCCGCAGCGATCCGTCCTCGTGCAGATCGGCGAAAACGCCTTCCAGCGTCTCGCCGTCCAGGCGCACCGTACACCGCTCGCCCAAACCCCAGGCGCGCGCGAGCCAGGCTTCGCGGAGGCGGGTGAAGCCGTCTTGCGCCCACTTCAATCGCCAGTGCTCGAACCGACGCGAGAGCGTTTCCACAGCCTGTTCCGGCGTCACCTGCGCGCCATGGACCGAAAAATCGGTGGCGGGCCGCTCCGCGTCAGCGGGATGATGGGCGAGATTGACGCCGATCCCGACCGCCAGCCACAGACCGCCTTCGGCGTGGGCGCCGGATTCAAGCAGAATGCCGGACACCTTGCGCCCCGCCACCAGTACGTCGTTCGGCCATTTCAGGCGGACAAGGTCCGCATCGAGATGGGCGCAGGCGAGATCGCCGACCGCAAGGGCGGCGGCGAACGACAGATTCGCCGCTTCCGCCGGCGTGGCGTTCAGCCTGTAAAGTCCGGTGGTGAAGAGATTGCCGCCGACGCTGGTCCAGGCCCGGCCTCGACGCCCGCGCCCGGCGCTCTGGGTCTTCGCAACGATCCAGAGCGGGCCCGCCTCGCCGGCGAGGGCGCGGCGCTTGGCCTCCTCATTGGTGGAGTCGAGTTCCTGGAAGACCTCGATGCGCAAGGCGCTAACCGCCGATGCCGGTTCCGGCGCGGATCACCTGGGCGAGCAGCACGGCCACGAACGGCACCAGAACCACGGTCGCAAGGCCCGCCGCGCGGCTGACGAAGGCGACCCCGGCCGGAGCCGGCTGAAATTCGCCGTCCGGCTCGTCGAACCAGATCACTTTCACGACCTTCAGGTAATAAGCCATCGACACCGCTGAGAAGAGCAGCGCGATCACCACGAGCCACACAAGGCCGGCGCTGGCGGCGGCGTAGAAGACGAAGAGCTTGCCGAAGAAGCCCACAAGGAAGGGCATGCCGCCGATAGAGAACATCAGCGCCGTCATCGACCAGCCAAGCGCAGGGCGGGTCTGGGCGAGGCCCGCCAGATCCTCGATGCGCTCAACCATGCCTTCGGCTCGGCGCATGGACAGGATCACCCCGAACGCGCCGGCGACCCCGAGCACGTAGAGCGTCATGTAAAGCAGCACCGACCACAGGCCGAGCTGGGTGCCGGCGGCGAGACCGACGAGCGCGTAGCCCACATTGCCGATGGAGGAATAGCCCATCAGGCGCTTGATGTTGGACTGCATCAGCGCGCCGAAGGCGCCGAACGCCATGGATAGAAGCGCCAGCGCGATCACCACCTGGCGCCAGTCGTCCACCAAGGGAGCGAACGGCTCCATCAGCACTC
This sequence comes from Oceanicaulis sp., assembly GCA_046542605.1. Classification (GTDB taxonomy): domain Bacteria; phylum Pseudomonadota; class Alphaproteobacteria; order Caulobacterales; family Maricaulaceae; genus Oceanicaulis. The sequence goes on from JBKHAZ010000107.1 coordinate 2,934, forward strand.
GCGCCAGCAGCGCCATGGCGGCGAGCTTCGGCGCCGTGGCGAAGAAGGCGGCCACAGGCGTCGGCGCGCCCTCGTAGACGTCGGGCGTCCACATGTGGAAGGGGGCGGCGGAGATCTTGAAGGCGATGCCGGAGATCACGAACACCATGCCGAACAGAAGGCCGATATTCGTCCCTTCCTCGGAGGCGGCGAGCGCGATCAGCTCGAAGCTCGTCGATCCGGTAAACCCGTAGACGAGCGAGGCGCCGTAAAGCAGCAGGCCGGACGAGAGGGCGCCGAGGACGAAGTATTTCAGGCCTGCTTCGGAGGCGCGCAGAGAATCCCGGTTGAACGCGGCGAGGATGTAGACGGCGAGCGACTGCATCTCGAGGCCGAGATAGAGCGTCATCAGGTCGTCGGCGCTGACCATGAAGGCCATGCCGAGCGAGGCCAGCACCACCAGCACCGGATACTCGGGCTTGGCGAGCTTTTCGGTTTCCAGATATTTCGACGCCAGCAGCAGCGCCACGGCCGCGGCCAGGAAGACCACGGTCTTGGCGTAGAGCGCGAAATTGTCGATGGCGAAGGCGCCGTTGAACACCGAGGTGGAGATTTCGCCGGCGGTGAACACCGCCACGCCGGCCGCGATCACCAGCAGCCCGGTCGCGAGCCGCATCACCAGACGCGCCCCGCCCTCTTCGTTCTTCCAGTAAACGCCGAGCATCAAGAGCGCGAGCGCGCCGACCGCGAGCAAAAGCTCGGGGATCATCAGCGACAGATCATTCAGAAGCAAGGAGGCGGACATGGCTAGCCTTCGGTCTCGGTCTGGGGCGCGGCTTCGATGGGTTCGAAGGCGTTGATCTCTTCAAACGGGGGAAGCGTGGCGGCCTCGTATTGCTCTATGAGCTGGGAGACGCTGGCGCGGGTCGTCTCGGTGATCGGCGTGGTGAAGAAACCGAAATAGATCGCCAGCACAGCCAGGACGGAGAGATTGACCCACTCGCGGCCATTCAGGTCGGTGGCGGTCTCGATCTTCGGATTGGCGATCTCGCCGAACACGACCTTCTTGTAGAGGGTCAGCATGTAGACCGCCGAGAAGATCACGCCGAGCGCGGCGCCGAAGGCGACCCGGGGATCGACCTGGAACGCGCCCATCATCGTGGTGATCTCGCCCACGAAGCCCGAGGTGCCGGGAAGGCCCACATTGGCCATGGCGAACAGGGCGAAGAAGGCGGCGTAGACCGGCATCTTGTGCACCAGCCCGCCGTAGAAGGCGATCTCGCGGGTATGGAAGCGGTCGTAGATCACGCCCACCAGAAGGAAGAGCGCGCCGGAGATGATGCCGTGGGAGATCATCTGGAAGATCGCGCCCTGGATCCCCAGCTCGTTGGCCGCAAAGATCCCGAGCGTCACAAAACCCATGTGCGCAACCGACGAATAGGCGATGAGCTTCTTGATGTCGGTCTGCCTGAACGCCACCAGCGAGGTGTAGACGATGGCGATGATCGACAGGACGAAGACAAGCGGCTGGAAGTAGGCGCTCGCGTCCGGGAACATGGGCAGCGAGAAACGTAGGAAGCCGTAACCGCCAAGCTTCAGCAGGATGCCCGCCAGGATGACCGAGCCGGCCGTGGGCGCCTGCACGTGGGCGTCCGGCAGCCAGGTGTGCACCGGCCACATGGGCATCTTCACCGCGAAGCTGGCGAAGAACCCGAGCCAGAGCCAGGTCTGAAGGCTTTCGGCGAACGGGAAGGTCAAAAGCACTTCGATGTCGGTGGAGCCCGCCTGGATGAACATGACGATCATCGCCGCCAGCATCAGCACCGAACCCACGAAGGTGTAGAGGAAGAATTTGAACGCGGCGTAGATCCGGTTCTGCCCGCCCCACACCCCGATGATCAGGAACATCGGAATGAGCGAGCCTTCGAAGAAGATGTAGAACAGCACCAGGTCGAGCGCGCAGAAAATGCCGATGACCAGGGTCTCCAACAGCAGGAAGGCCGCCATGTAGTCGGCGACGCGCTTCTTCAGCCCCCAGCTGGAGAGGATGCAGATCGGCATCAGGAAGGCGGTCAGCAGTACGAACAGCACGCTGATCCCGTCCACGCCCATCTTGTAGGAAATGCCGAGATCGGACAGCCAGACCGCCGTCTCCACAAACTGGAATCCGGGCTCGGAGGCGTCGAATTCCAGCACCAGCAGCACCGACAGCACGAACACGAAACCGGTGACGAACAGCGCCACGCCTTTCGCGTTCTTGTCCAGCGCGTCGGAATCTTCCGCGCGCATGATTGCACGCAGCACCAAGATCGCCACCGCGCCCAGCGCCGGCAGGAAGGTGATGGCGGAAAGAATTGGAAGCTGACTGAGCATTACCCCGTTACACCCCGGCGCGCGCGATGATCCAGAGCGCCAGACCCAGCACCCCGATCAGCATGAAAAAGGCATAGTGGTAGACGTATCCGCTTTGCATGCGGGCGATCCGCTTGGCGCCGGAAAGCGCGGTTCCCGCCACGCCGTTCGGGCCGAAGCCGTCAATGATCTTCTGATCGCCGATCTTGGAGAACAGATCGCCGAGCGCGCGCGTGCCTTTGACGAACACCGCGTCGTAGGCCTCGTCGAAGAACCACTTGTTATAAAGGAAGGTGTGCAGCGGCCCGCCGCGCGATGCGATGCGCGCGGGCAGGCCCGGATTGGCCATGTAGAAGAACCAGGCCACGGCGAAGCCAAGCGCCGACACGGCCACCGGCAGGATCAGCACCCAGGCCGGGTGACGGGGGCTGGCGGTCTCTCCGCCATAGTCGTCTTCACCATAGGCCTCGTCGCGGTCGGCGCTCCCGCCGGTCCGATCCGCCCCGGCGCCGGCAGCCTCCTCGGCGTAGGCGTCCGCCTCGTAATCGCCGTAGCCGCTGTCGGGACCGTACCTGTAATCGGAGTAGGCTCCGGCCGGCAGGGAGTCGCCCCAGAAGGTCTGGGCGCCCTTGCCCACGAAGTCGGACTTGAACGCCGCCCCGGCGAACACCGCGCCGATCGCCAGCAGGATAAGCGGGGTCAGCATCACCCAGCCGCTTTCATGGGCGTGCTTCAAGGTCTCCGGATCGCCGCGGTGCTTGCCGTGGAAGGTCATGAAGATGAGCCGCCAGGAATAAAAGCTCGTCAGCCCCGCCGCGAGAATCCCGATCCAGAAGGCGAACAGGCCGAAGGGTAGGCCGTCCTGGCCCATGGCGAAGGCTTCCTCGATGATCATGTCCTTCGAGTAGAAGCCCGCAAAGCCGATCCCCAGAAGCGGAATCCCCACGCCCGTGAGCGCCAGCGTGCCGATGATCATCAGGACCCAGGTGAAGGGCAAAAGCTTGTAGATGCCGCCCATATTGCGCATGTCCTGCTCGTCGTGCAGGCCGTGAATGACCGAGCCTGCGCCGAGGAACAGCAGCGCCTTGAAGAAGGCGTGCGTGAACAGGTGGAACATCGCCGCGGAGTAAAGCCCCAGCCCTGCGGCGAAGAACATGTAGCCCAGCTGCGAACAGGTCGAGTACGCGATCACCCGCTTGATGTCGTTCTGCACCACGCCGACCGTGGCCGCGAAGATCGCCGTGATCGCGCCGATGAAGGTGATCACCGCGGATGTGTTCGGCGCGAGCTCGTAGACCGGGAACATCCGGCAGACCAGGAACACGCCCGCAGTCACCATGGTCGCAGCGTGGATCAGCGCGGAGACCGGCGTGGGGCCTTCCATCGCGTCAGGCAGCCAGACGTGCAGGAAGAACTGGGCGGACTTGCCCATCGCGCCGATGAACAGAAGGAAGGCGATCAGCTCCAGCGCCTGGAACTGCATGCCGAACACGGTCAGCACCGCGCCTTGCATGTCGGGAATCTGCGCGAAGATCTCGTCGAACTTCACCGTGCCGAAGGTGGCGAACACCGCCATCACGCCGAGCGCCAGGCCGAAATCGCCCACCCGATTGGTGACGAACGCCTTGATGGCCGCCGCGTTCGCGCTCTCCTTCTTGTACCAGAAGCCGATGAGCAGGTAGGAGGCGAGCCCCACGCCCTCCCAGCCGAAGAACATCTGGATGAAGTTGTCGGCCGTCACCAGCGACAGCATCGCGAAGGTGAACAGCGACAGATAGGCGAAGAAGCGCGCCCGGTGCGGATCGTGGGACATGTAGCCCCAGGAATAGACGTGCACGAGGCTGGAGACGCTGGTGATCACCACCAGCATGATCGCCGACAGCGTGTCGAGCTTGATCGCCCAGTTCACCTCGAACCCGCCGATCGCCATCCAGGTGGCGAGCTCGATGGTGCGCGCATTGCCGCCGAAAGCCACGTCGACGAAGACGGCCACCGAGGACAGCGCGGCGAGGATGGTCCCGCCGGTGGTGAGGATCTGCGCGGCGCGGTCGCCGATCTGCTTCTGCAACAGTCCGGCGATGATCGCTGCAAGCAGCGGCGCGAAGACGACGATATAGGCCATGGCGGACGCGTCAGCCCTTCATCAGGTTGGCGCCTTCGACCGCGATGTCACCGCGGTTTCTGAAGAAGACGACGAGAATGGCGAGACCGACGGCGGCTTCGGCCGCGGCGACGGTCAGGATGAACATGGCGAAGACCTGGCCGACGAGGTCGCCGAGATGGGCGGAAAAGGCCACCAGGTTGATGTTGACCGCCAACAGCATGAGTTCGATCGACATCAGAAGGATGATCACGTTCTTGCGGTTCACGAAGATCCCGAACACCCCGATGGTGAACAGGAGCGCGGCGACCACGAGATAGTGTCCAAGCCCGATCTCAAGCATCAGCCGATCCCTTCGCCGGATTTGACGTCGACCACTTCCACCGAGTCTCCGCGCGGACGCGTGACCTGGCGGTGCATGTCCTGGCGCCTCACGCCGTCGCGTTGGCGCAGCGTGAGCACGATGGCGCCGATCATGGCGACCAGAAGGATAAGGCCGGCGAGTTGGAAATAGAGGACGTAATCGTCGTAGATGAGCGCGCCGAGCGCGGCCACGTTGTCGACGCCTTCGGGAGTCGGGGCGGCCAGGTTCGAGGCGGCGCTGTCGGCGGTCACCCACGCAAAGCCTGTAACCGCAAGGATTCCCGCAAGCGCCAACGCCACAAGGCCGCCCAGCGGCGCGTTCTCAATGAAGCCGGCCTTGAGCGCCGCGAAGTCGATGTCCAACATCATCACGACGAAGAGGAACAGGACCGCGACCGCCCCCACATAGACGATCACCAGGATCATCGCGAGAAACTCCGCGCCCAGGATCACGAAGAGCCCGGCGGCGGCGAAGAAGGTCAAGATCAGGAACAAAACCGCGCGCACCGGATTCTTGACCGACACCACCATGAGCGCGGACAGGATCGCGATCGCGGACAGAATGTAAAAGGCCGCCGCTTGCAGCACGGGTTCCCCCTTTTGGGACGGGCGGCGAGGAGGACCCTCGCCGGTTCAGGACGGGCGGGCCGGAGATGGAATCTCCAAAGCCCTTAAGGAGTCGGGCGCCGTAATAGCGCTACCGGTAGCGCGCGTCGAGTTCGAGGTTCCGCGCGATTTCACGTTCCCACCGGTCGCCGTTGTCGAGGAGTTTTTCCTTGTCGTAGTACAGCTCTTC
>JBKHAZ010000108.1:0-8506 GCA_046542605.1 Oceanicaulis sp.
ATCGCCGATATGAAAAATATCGGCGAAGGCCGCAACGCCGGCTCCATCACCGCCGCGCAATTCCTGCAGCGTCACGTGAACGGCAAGCCGTGGTGCCACATCGACATCGCGGGCGTGGGCATGAACGCCAGCTCGAAAGACCCGCGACAGCCCGCCTTCGGCACCGGCTTCGGCGTGCGCCTGCTGGACCGTCTCGTGCGCGATTTCTACGAGGCGTAGGCGCGCAAAGCGAGTTGACGGCCTCCCTCGCGAGCGGGGGAGGCGGCCTGAACGGCCGGAGGGGGCTGCGGGACGCTCGCCGTCGAGCCGCCCCCTCAGTCAGCTTCGCTGACAGCTCCCCCCATGCAGGGGAGCACAACGGAGCAAGGATCCTTGGCCGAGCTTTGGTTCTACCATCTCGAACGCATGCGCGTTGAGGACGCTCTGCCCGAGCTTCTGGGCAAGCTCCTCGCGCGCGGCGGGCGGGCCGTGGTGACCAGCGGCGAGGATTCCCGGCTCACCGGGCTGGACCGGCATCTATGGACGTTCAAGGAGGATAGCTTCCTGGCCCACGGGCTCGCTGGTGGGGAGCATGACGCCGATCAGCCGGTGCTCCTCAGCTTCGAGCCGTGCAACCCCAATGGGGCGAGCATGCTGTTCTGCCTGGACGGCTGCGACCCCGGCGACGTGTCCGCCTGGGAGCGCGTCGTGGTGATGTTCGAAGCCGGCGACGAAACCGCCATCGCCAAGGCGCGCGCCCTCTGGGCGGCGAACAAGAACACCGGTACCGTGATCAGCTATTGGCGCCAGAACGAGGCGGGCCGGTGGGAGAAACAGGGATGAGACGTGTCGCCGCTTTCGTAATCGCCGCCGTGCTGCTGGCCGGATGTCAGACGGCGCCCGGCGCCGGCGAAGACGACTATGAGCCCGGGCTCGTCGCCGGTGAGCGTGGACCGCAAACCGATGCGGACGCCGGCCCCGTCGACGACGGATCGCCCAGCTGTCCCGCCTCGGCCTATCAGGTGCTGGTGGGCCAGCCTATCGGCGAAATCCACACTCAAAGCCTGCCGGAACCCCATCGCATCTACGGGCGCGGCGACATGGTGACGATGGACCACCGCCCCGACCGGTTGAACATCGTCACCGGCGAGGATGGCGCGGTGGTGGAGGTGAAGTGCGGGTAGGGGGGCTGCTTGCCGAACACATTGAATTCCCGGCCAAGGCCCTTTGGGCCGCCGAGCCGGGACCTCTGTCCGCAAAATGCTCCAAAGTCTGACAGGGTCCCGGATCATCGCCCTTGCGGGCTTGTCCGGGAATTCAGGTGAGGGGCAGCGCTAAACCCCAGCCTCTTCCTTCGCGCGCTCATAGGCGTCCTCCGCCTCCAGCCAGGCGTTTTCGGCCGCCTCGATCATCTCCACGCAGCGCGCGCGTTTTTTGGTGAGGTCGGCGGCGAGGCCTGGGTCCTTCTCCCAAAGGCCCGGCACGGCGAGGCCGGCGTCGATCTTTTCCAGAACACCCTTCAGGCGCTCGATCTCGCGCTCCTGCCTGGCCGCTTCGGCCTTCAGGGGTTTCAGCTTTTCCCTCGCCTGGGCCGCGCTGCGGCGCTGTTCGGTTTTCTGCCCGCCCGTGGGTTTCGACTTGTCCTTCGGCTTGGCTTCCCCCTGCAGCAGCTCGCGGCGGTAATCGTCGAGATCGCCTTCATAGGGCCGCACGGTTCCGCCTTCCGCGATCCACAGCCGGTCGACGCAGGATTCGATCAGATTACGGTCGTGGGAGATGATGATCACCGCGCCCGCGAAGTCGTTGATGGCGTTGATCAGCGCTTCCCGGCTATCCATGTCCAAATGGTTCGTCGGCTCGTCCAGGATCAGCAAATGCGCGCCGTCGAACGTGATGAGGTTCATGAGAAGGCGCGCCTTTTCCCCGCCGGAGAGCTTTTCCGCCGGTGTCTCCTGGCGGTCTGCGGGAAGGCCGAAGCGGGCGAGCCGCGCGCGGCGCTCGGCCTCGGTATTGTCCTCCATGCGTTCCAGAACATGGCTATAGGCCGAATGCTTGGGGCTCAGCGCGTCGATCTGGTGCTGGGCGAAATGGGCCACCACCGCCTTCTTGTGCATGCCCATGCGCCCGTCGATGACGGGCAGGGCGCCGGTGAGGAGCTTGGCGAAGGTGGATTTGCCCGCCCCGTTGCGGCCCAGAAGCCCGATCCGGTCGTCGGTGTCGATCCTGAGATTGAGGCGGGTGAGGATCGGCCTGTCTTCGTTGTAACCCGTGGCCGCCTCATCGAAGCGCACCAGCGGATTGCCCATGCGCCGGCCGGCGTCGGGAAACTCGAAGGGCGCGACCGGATCCTCCACCACCGTGGCGATGGGCTGCATCTTCTCCAGCCGCTTCACCCGGCTCTGCGCCTGCTTGGCCTTGCTGGCCTTGGCTTTGAAGCGATCAACGAAGGCTTGCAGGCGGCGCTTCTCATCCTCCTGGCGCTCGATCATCTTCATTTGCAGGCGCTGGCGCTCGGCGAGCTGGCGCTGGAACTGGTCGTACCCGCCCTCCCAGACCGACAGCTTGCGGTCCTTTAAGTGCGCGATGGCGTGGACGCTGGCGTTCAAAAGCTCGCGGTCGTGGGAGATGATCAGCGCTGCGCCGGGAAATTTCGCCAGATGGTTCTCCAGCCAGACCGCGCCCTCCAGGTCGAGATAGTTGGTCGGCTCGTCCAGCAGCAGGAGGTCGGGATTGGCGAACAGCGTCGCCGCCATGGCGACGCGCATGCGCCAGCCGCCGGAAAACTCCGAGCACGCCCGCGCCTGGTCCGGCCTCGGAAACCCCAGCCCGTGCAGGATCGCGCCGGCGCGCGCTTCGGCCGAATGGGCGCCGATGTCGGCGAGCCGCGTCTGGATTTCAGCGATGCGGTGGGGGTCGGTGGCGGTTTCGGCATCCGCGAGCAGGGCTTCGCGCTCCGTGTCGGCCCGCAGCACATAGTCCATGACCGTGGTGGAGCCCGCCGGCGCTTCCTGCTCCACCGTGCCGACACGCGCGCCGGGCTGGACGCGCACCTCGCCGTCGTCGGGATGCGCGTCGCCCAGGATCAGCCGGAACAGGGTGGATTTGCCCGTACCGTTGCGGCCAACGAGGCCCATCCGGGTCTTGGCGGGCACGTAGAGCGTCGCGCTGTCGAAGAGGACGCGGCCTTCGATCCGGTGGGTGAGGTCGTTGATGTGCAGCATGGACGATGCGCCTAGCACGGCTTCACACCGGCTCAAAGCGCCGTTATAAGCCGCCGCGAAATCCTCCCCATCTCACCGACCCAAGGACATTTAAAATGGCTCTTCAGCGCACCTTCTCGATCATCAAGCCCGACGCCACCGCCCGCAACATCACCGGCAAGATCAACGCCATGATCGAGGACGCGGGCCTGCGCATCATCGCTCAAAAGCGCATCCAGATGACGAAAGAGCAGGCCGAGGGTTTCTACGCGGTCCACAAGGAGCGGCCCTTCTTCGGTGATCTGGTCTCCTTCATGATCTCCGGCCCGGTCGTCGTGCAGGTGCTTGAAGGCGAGGACGCCATCGCCACCTACCGCAAGGTCATGGGCGCCACCAATCCGGAACAGGCCGACGAAGGCACCATCCGCAAGACCTTCGCCGAGAGCATCGAAGCCAACTCCGTGCACGGCTCCGACGCGCCGGAAACCGCCGCCGAAGAGATCAAGTTCTTCTTCACCGACGACGAAATCGTCGGCTAATTCGGCGCCTTGGCGCTGACTGCGAAACCCCGGCGCGAATGCTCGCGCCGGGTTTTTTGTTGCGACGGTGGCGCAAGCCGTCGTCGGAACCGACCGGTGGGGGTGTTCGAGCTCAACACCCGGCGCCGAGGCCTGCGGCTCTGAGCCGTTTACAAGCGGCGCTCGGGGAAGGCGTGCGGCTAATCCAGCTTCGGCGGTTTCCTCAACGCCTTGCGCCTTGAGGTCACCGCCTTCTTCTCTTTCTGGCGTTTCACCGAGGACAGGGAGGGGCGGCTTTTCTTGCGCGGCTTGGGGGCCTTGCTCGCCTTGTCGATCAGAACTTTGAGCCGGTCCCTTGCAAGCTGGCGGTTGCGTTCGCGGGAGCGCTCGTCCTCGGCGTGGATGAGGATCACGCCGTCCTTGGTCAGGCGCGAACCGGCGAGCCGCGTGAGGCGGTGCTTGACCGCGCCGGGAAGATCGCTGCGTCCCATGTCGAAGCGCAGCTGCACGGCGGTCTCGGATTTGTTCACATGCTGGCCGCCGGGGCCCGAGGCGCGGGTGAACTGTTCCTCTATCAGGCTCTCGTCGAGGGTGATCTGGTCGTTGATGCGCATGTTGCGGCGACGCGGGAAGCGCGAAAGCGCTCTATCCGCCTGGATTGTGGAGCACGGCGTGCTCGTCGGCGGCGGCCATTTTGTCGATCTTGACCCGCTCGGCGGTGACGCGCGCCTTTCCGTCGGCCACAAGCTTCAGGCAGGCGGGATAGAGCTTGTGCTCGGCCTCGAGCACCCGCGCGGCGAGGCTGTCGGCGTCGTCATTGGGCAGGACCGGAACGGCGGCCTGACCGATGATCGGGCCGTCGTCCATGTCCGCGCGCACATAGTGCACGGTGGCGCCGTGGATGCGCACGCCCTGCTCGAGCGCGCGCTCATGGGTGGAGACGCCGCGGAAGGAGGGCAGGAGGGAAGGGTGGATGTTGATCATCCGGTCCTTCCACTTGTCCACGAACCAGGGCGTGAGGATGCGCATGAAGCCGGCGAGCGCGATGAGCTGGACGCCGGCCTCTTTCAGCCTGTCATCGAGATCGCGCTCGAACCCCTCACGATCCTCGCCGTAGAGCGTGTGATCGAGGAAGGTCGCTTTCACACCGGCCTTGCGCGCCTTCTCCAGGCCGAGCGCGCCGGCCTTGTTGGAGAGCACCAGCACGATTTCGGCGGGGTAGTCCGGGTGGGCGCACGCATCGAGCAGCGCCTGCAGGTTCGAGCCGCGCCCGGAGATGAGCACGGCGACTTTCATTTTCGCCATCTCAGACCGCCTTCACCTGGCCGATGATCGTTGCGGTTTCGCCGGCCGCGTTCAGACGCGCGGCCACCGCGCCGGCGTCGCCGGCCTCGACCGCGCAGATCATGCCGATCCCGCAATTGAAGGTGCGGCGCATCTCCGCTTCGGCCACGCCGCCGGCCTCCTGAAGCCAGTCGAACACGGCCGGGCGTGAATAGCTCCCATAATCGACCTCGAAAGTCAGAGGATCGGGCAGCATGCGCGGCGTGTTCTCGGTGATTCCGCCGCCGGTGATATGGGCGAGGCCCTTGATCGCGCCCTCTCGAATCAGCGGCAGCAGGCTTTTCACATAGATGCGCGTCGGCGCCAGCAACGCTTCTGCGAGCGCGGTCTCCGGCGCGAAGGGCGCGGGCGCGTCGAAGGCGAGCCCGGCGCGCTCGATGATGCGGCGGATCAGCGAATAGCCGTTTGAATGCGGGCCGGAACTTGCGAGCCCGATGAGCGCGTCGCCGGGCTTCATGGCCTCGTGGCGCGGCAGGAGCGCGCCGCGTTCGGCCGCGCCGACCACGAAGCCCGCGAGATCGAAATCCTCCCCGGCGTACATGCCCGGCATTTCCGCAGTTTCCCCGCCGATCAGCGCGCAGCCGGCCTGGCGGCAGCCTTCCGCAATCCCGGCGACGACGGCGCGGCCCTTGTCCGGATCGAGCGCGCCGGTGGCGTAATAGTCCAGGAAGAAGAGCGGCTCGGCGCCCTGGGCGAGGACGTCGTTGACGAACATGGCCACCAGGTCGATCCCCACCGTGTCGAAACGGCCCGAGGCGATGGCGAGCTTCAGCTTGGTGCCCACCCCGTCCGTGCCGGAAATCAGCACGGGATCCTTGAACCCCGCCGCTTTCAGATCGAATGCGCCGCCGAACCCGCCCAACGCCACGTCGGCGCCCGGCCGGCTGGTGGATTTCGCCAGCGGCTTGATCGCATCGACCAGCGCGTCTCCGGCGTCGATGTCGACGCCGGCCTGGGCGTAGGTTAGGCCGTCGGGGCGAGTGGGGTCGGACAAGGGGGACTCCGTCGTGAACAGGTCGATTTTGCTGCATAACCAAGATCGCGCGCACAAGCGAGCCTTGCGCGGCGCCGCGGAGGGCTTCACCGCAGCGTGAGCGCGCGTATAGTCGGCCCGGCACCCAACGCGTCATCGAGGAGAGGGGACCGCCATGCGCACGCTCATCAAAGCCAGGCGCTTCGCCGTTGCAAGCCTCGCCTTCCTGGCCGCGGCGCTGACCGCACCGGCTTTCGCCTCGCCGTTTACGATTTCGAACGTGGAGATCGACGCGGAGGCGGACACCGCCTTCAACGCCCAGCGCGCCGCGATCGCCGAAGGCCAGACCCGCGCCGCGGAGCGGCTGATCGAGCGTCTGACGCTGCCCGAGGACCGCATGGAAGCTCAGCTTCCGCCGATGGATCCCGACACCGCCGCGCAGCTTATCGCCGGGCTTCAGATCGCCGATGAACAACGCTCGGCGACGCTTTACCGGGCGACGGTGACGGTGGAGTTCGACCCCCGGGCGGTGCGCAATCATCTGTCAGGCCTGCAAATTCCTTTCGTCGAGAGTCAGGCGGCGCCGGTTCTCGTTGCGCCGGTGCTCGACGAGGCCGGCGGCGCGCGCATCTTCGGAACGCCCTGGCAGGAAGCCTGGCTTGAAGGCGGGTATCGCGATGCGCTCACGCCGATGATTACGCTTGGATCGCGCACCGGGCCTGACGGGCGGGCGCTGGGCCGGTCGCTGATTTCGGTCGATGACGCGCTCACCCTCGACACGCAGGCGCTTCGCGCGCTGGCTGACGCCTACGGCGTGGATGCGGTCGCGGTGATTCGCGCCCGGGCGTCCGGAGATGCGGTGCGCGCGGCCGGCGATATCGTGCGCTTTTCCGACGACCCGGCCGTCGAGCCGGTCATCGAGCCGGTCGCCAGCCGGATCGTGAACGGGTTCGAGGCGGCTGCGGACGCCATCGTCGAAGCGCGGCAGACCGAATGGAAGCGCCAGGCGGTCGTGCGCGGCGGCGAGACCGCCGAGCTCGAGATTACGCTCCTGTTCAATTCGCTGCGCGAGTGGCGCAGCCTGCAGAACGCGGTCGCCGGCGCCTCGCTGATCCAGAACGCGCGCCTTGACGCGCTGTCGCGCACGGGAGCGGCGATGACGATCACCCATCGCGGCGCGCGCGAGCAGGTGCGCGCCGAGCTGGCCGCGCGCGGCGCGGAGTTCGCCGAGGACTCCGAGCTCGGCTGGACGGTGCGCCGCCGCTGATGCCCGCATCCCAGCTCGCGCTCGATCTTGCGCTCGCCCCGGACTATCGCGCCGAAACCTTCGCCGTGAGCGAAGCCAACGCCGGCGCGCTCGCCCTGGTCAACCGTTGGCCGCGCTGGCGTCAGGGCCATCTCCTGCTCACCGGGCCGGAGGGTGGAGGCAAGACCCACCTCTCCCACATGTGGCGCGCGCGCTCCGGCGCCATGGCGCTGCACGCCGGAAAGCTCGGCCGCGAACTTGCTCTGGTGGGGCGCGGGGCGAGCGTGTTGGTGGAGGACATCGACAAGGGGCTCGACGAGGACGGCCTGTTTCACCTGATCAACCGGGCTGCGGGGGACGCCGGCGTCACCGTGCTGATGACCGGAACCGGCGCGCCGGAGGACTGGGGCTTTGCTCTGGCGGACCTCAATTCGCGCCTGATCGCGGCGGAGCGCGCCGTGCTTCATGAGCCCGACGACGCGCTTCTGCGCCAGGTGATGGAGAAGCTGTTCCGCGATCGCCGTACGCCGCTGGCGCCGGGCGTGCTCGACTACATCCTGACCCGCACGGAACGCTCGGTGGATTTCGCCCGTACACTGACGGCCTGGCTCGATCGCGAGGCGCTGGCGCGCAAAGGCCCGGTTACGCGCACCCTTGCGCGCGAAGGGCTCGCCGCACTATCAGGCGACTAGGCGGCGTTCCGGACCGCCCTTGCTGGAGGCTCTCCATGAACGACGCATCGCCCTCGACCGCGCGAGCCGAGCGCGTCGACGTTCCTGCGCTCATGGAGTCCCCGGAGCGGTTCTTGAACCGGGAGCTGTCCTGGCTGCAGTTCAACTGGCGCGTCCTTGAAGAGGCGGAGAACCCGAACCATCCGGTGCTGGAGCGGTTGCGCTTCCTGTCGATTTCGGCGAGCAATCTCGACGAATTCTACATGGTCCGCGTGGCGGGCTTGCGCGCCCAGGTGAGAAACGGCGTCGACCGGCCGGGCATGGACGGGCTGACGCCGTCACAGCAGCTGGAGCGAATCGACGCCGCCGCGGCCGAGCTGATGACCGCCCAGCAGTCCGCCTGGCGTGACGTGCGCCAGGCCATGGCCGGGGAGGGCGTCGAGCTTCTGGGCGCGGACGAGTTGTCGGCGAAGGAGCGCACCTGGCTGCGCGACGATTTCCTCGCCCACACCTTGCCGGTGATCACGCCGCTCGCCATCGATCCCGCCCACCCGTTTCCGTTCATCCCCAATCTC
>JBKHAZ010000109.1:0-8448 GCA_046542605.1 Oceanicaulis sp.
CCAGAACGGATCGCCGACGCCGTCGAAGCCGCCTTGAAGGCCCGCTGATGCGCGCTGTCGTCACCGCCGGCCCGACGCTGGAAGCCATCGATCCGGTCCGCTTTTTGTCGAATAGGTCTTCGGGAAAGCAGGGCTATGCGATCGCCGCAGCGCTGCGCGACGCCGGCTTCGAGGTCACGCTGGTGGCCGGGCCCACCGCGCTCGACGATCCAGCCGGCGTGACCACCGTGCATGTGGAGAGCGCGCGCGACATGCTCGCTGCGGTGGAAGGCGCTTTGCCCACCGATGTCTTCGTCGCGGTCGCCGCCGTCGCCGACTGGCGCCCCGCGCAAAGCCATGAACGCAAGCTGAAGCTCGACAAGGACGCGGTGACGACGCTTCACCTGGTCGCAAATCCGGACATCTTGAAAACGATCGCCGGTCACGCCGCGCCCCGTCGACCGCGCCTGGTGGTCGGGTTTGCGGCCGAAACCCACGACGTGCCGCGCCTGGCGCGCGAAAAGCGCCTGCGTAAGGGGTGCGACTGGATCGTGGCCAACGATGTCTCCGGCGACGCCATGGGCGGCGAGGAGAACGCCGCGATGATCATCCGCCCAGACGGTGAAACTGTTATCGCGCGCGCCGCGAAATCCGAGGTCGCTCGGCGCCTCGTCGACGAAATCTCCGTTTTCATAAAGCGTTAGCAGTGCGGTCGGGGTGTCGCGCTCCGCGCTTTGCGCGCGTCGGCGCGCTTTGTTAGGGTTCGGGCATCTGTTAGCGGAAAAACTGGATCGCCATGAAAAACGTGTTTCTGGCCGCCTTCGGCGCTGTCGCCCTCACCGGTGCGGCGTCTGCGCAGTGCTATGAAATCGGTCCCGAGGGGGCCGGCTACACCGAGCTGACCAATTACGAGCTGCGCGCCGAAACCGCGCGGCCCGGCCTGATGGACCCGCCGCCCCTGTCGGACGGCGCGCGCGGCATGATGTGCGTTCGCGACACCATCGTGCCCGACGCCAACGATTTCGAGCTGGTGCGCTATCACCGCGTGCCGCTGCTCCTGCAGGAGGGCGTCGACGAAGACGCACGCCAGCTTCAGCTTGGCTTCACCCCGGCCGGAACCGATGAAGCGGGCGAGCAGACCGAGCCGCAATACCGCGTGCCTTTCGTGCGCGGCGATCTGACCGATGACGACCGTACCGCCATCGTGACGGTGATGCAGGGCTTCGCCGAACGTGAAAACGCGCTCGCCGAATACATGCAGGCCGAGGCTGAGGCCGAGGACTGATGTCGAAAGGGTCCGGCCGCGATCCGGCCGGGCCCGGCGCATCGCCGCGCTTTCGCGCTGACGCCGGCGAGAATCTCCCTAGTGTGGCGGGCCGCCGCGTTGAAGGAGATCGCTGGTGTTCAGACTGAAAGTCAGGCCGCTCGCCCATTTCGAAGGGCTTGAGCTTCCCCGATACGAAACCGCCGGCGCGGCCGGCATGGATTTGCGCGCCGCCGTTCCTGAGACCGAACCGGTGATCCTTCAGCCCGGCGAATGGCGCCTCGTTCCCACCGGGCTGAGCATCGCGCTCCCCGACGGCTTCGAAGCCCAGATCCGGCCACGCTCGGGCCTGTCGGTGAAATATGCGATCACGTGCGTCAACGCGCCGGGTACGATCGACGCCGACTATCGCGGCGAGATCAAGGTCAATCTGATCAATCACGGCCGCGAGCCATTCACGGTCGAACGCGGCGAGCGCATCGCCCAGATGGTCGTCGCGCCGGTGACCCGGATCGAATGGGACGAAGTCGACGATCTCGACGACACCGAGCGCGGGGCGCGCGGATTCGGGTCGACGGGCCGCTGAGCCTCTGGAACCGGTCGTCGGCCGCGCTATTATACAGTTTATGGAGCGTCGCCCGTACGAGACCTGGCCTGCAGACCCGTCCGCACCGCCCGTGCCCGGCGAGGCGCGCCTGTATCTGGACGCGGAGATCCGGCCGAACCGTTCGCTCGCCAACCCCGCCTTCTACGTTTTGATGGCGGCGTTCGGCGCGATCAGCTTCATCGCGGGCGCCGCCTTCGCACTTCTGGGCGCTTGGCCGGTGCTCGGTTTTTTCGGGTTGGACGTGCTGATCGTTTTCCTGGCCTTCAAGCTGTCCTATCGCGACGGCAGGCGCATGGAGACCATCAAGGTCACCGGCGAGGAGATCCGCGTGGCGCGTCAGTCGCCCTTCGGTCACCGCACCGCATTTCGCGTCCCGCTCGCCTGGACCCGGGTGGAGCTGGCCGGAGAAGGCGAACCCGATGTCCAGGCCGGCCTGTGGCACAAGGGCCGGAACCTGATCATCGGCGCCATGCTCAGCCCGCGCGAGCGCGAGGCGCTGGCCGATGCGGTGCGCGAGGCGATCGAGCAAGCCCGGCGCGGCGCACCGCAAGAACCGGGTGGCGCGCACGCCTGAGCCGGGTCAGTTTCAGCCCATGACCGACGCAGCCCTCAAACCCCAAACCGAGCAGACCGGCGACTATGCGCGCATGGGCGCAGCGATCGCCTGGCTTTCGGACCACTGGCGCGACCAGCCCGATCTCGCCGCCGCGGCGCGCGCGGCCGGGCTGTCGCAGCACCATTTCCAGCGCCTGTTCACCCGCTGGGCCGGCGCCAGTCCCAAGCGCATGGTCCAGGCGCTGACCCACGCCAGCGCCCGCACCCTTCTGCTCGACGGGGCGAGCGTCATGGACGCCGCGTTCGAGACGGGCCTCTCCGCGCCCTCGCGCCTGCATGACATCTTCATCGCCGAGGAAGGCGTGACGCCCGGCGAGGTCAAAAGCGGCGGGGCCGCCGTCAGCTTCCGGCTCGGACGCGCGGCGACTCCGTTCGGCACGGGTGTGTTCCTGATCGCCCCGCGCGGCCTGTCCGCGCTGGGTTTCGCCGACCCCGGCGAGGAGGGGGCGGTGACCGCCGACCTCACCGCGCGCTTTCCCTCGGCCCGTTTTTTCGGCGACGACGCCGAGGCCGCGCGCTGGGCCGCTCGCATCTTCGAGGCCCGCGCCGGCGAGACGCGGCTCGACCTGGCGCTGTACGGCACGCCCTGGCGCCGCCAGGTCTGGCGCGCGCTTTTGCGCATTCCGCCGGCGAAGACCGTGAGCTATCGCGACATCGCCGAACGCGTCTGCACCGCCAAGGCCAGCCGGGCCGTGGGCGCGGCGGTCGGCGCCAACCCCGTCAGCTTCCTCATCCCCTGCCACCGCGTGCTGTCGAGCGACGGCCGGCTGACCGGCTATCACTGGGGACTGAATCGCAAGCGCTGCATGCTCGCTTATGAGGCCGCAAGGGGGTAAATACCCCTCCATGATCTTTGAAGGTTTTCTTCTCGTCGGCGCGCTGGTCGCGCTGTTTGCAGTGTCCGCCCTCATCCGCTGGGGACTCGGCGTGCGATCGCTGCGCGGCGATGCGAAGGCCGAATACGCCCAGCGCCTGCGCGACAAGCCGGCCACCGTGAAATCGGTGAGCGAAGCCGAGTTCGTCAAGATTTACGTGGATGCGTTTCAGCCGCGCTGGGCGCTTTATGCGGCCGGGGGCGCGGCCGCCGCCCTGGCGGTCAGCCCGCCGGCCTTGGTGGTCGTCCCTACGCTCTACGACGTCATCTGGGAGGCGTCCGGTGCACCCGAATGGGGTGGGCACACCGGATATGTCTATATGTTTTCGCTCTTTTTCGCCCTGTGCTTCATCTGGGCGGCGGTGGCGGCGACGTTCGCGCGACTGGCGCACGCCAACACGCCGGAGCCTTTCCACCACGCCCTGGCGCGAGCGCGCGGCGAACCGCTGCCTGAAGAGACCACCTGGCGGCGCCGCCCGAAATGGGCGCGCCGCGTGCGGCCCGATCCCAAGCCGGGCGAAGACGCCTGAGCCTTCTTCTTCGACGCAATCCACCGCGAGGAGCGGTTTGAAGTATGGAATTCCTGCACGCCATGGTGCGCATCACCGATATCGAGGAGTCGCTGCGCTTCTATTGCGAGGGCCTGGGCTTTGAGGAGGTGCGCCGCAGCGAGAACAAAGCCGGGCGCTTCACGCTGATCTTTTTGGCGACGCCCGACGATCTGCATCGCGCCGGCGTGGCGACCCCGCTCACCGGGCCGCTGCAAGATCCCATGCCCACAGGTCTGCCCATGGTGGAGCTGACCTATAACTGGGATGGCGAAGCCTACGGCACGGGCCGCAATTTCGGCCACCTCGCCTATCGTGCTGCGGACATTTACGCCCTGTGCGCGCGCATGCAGGGCCTGGGCTACACCATCGCGCGCCCGCCCCGTGACGGGCGCATGGCGTTCATCAAAAGCCCCGACGGGATCTCCATCGAGCTGTTGCAGACCGGCGATCCGCTGGAGCCGGCCGAGCCCTGGAAGAGCATGAAGAATGAGGGGAGCTGGTAGGCTCCCCGGAACCCGCTGAATCCGCTGCGCGTTAACCCCGCAAGAGAACACAAGCGGAACATCGCTTGACCATCCCGCATGTTCTGTTTATGTTCTCGCTATCGAGAACAGGAGCGTGAGATGGCTTACGGTTCAAATTCTGGGGGTTACGCACGCAACGCCGGCAAGCGCTGGCGGCGCGAGGACGTGGCGGCGCTGCGCGCTATGGCGCGCCGCGGCGCGCCCCTGCGCCTGATCAGCCTGAGACTGGGCCGTCCGGATGCGGCGATCCGCTCGAAAGCGAGTGATCTCGGCCTGTCGGTGAATCAGGGTGAGCCGGTGGTGGCGCCGCCGCCCTCGCGGACCTTGTCGCGCAACCGGTTACGCGGCCCGATCACAGAACCCCGAATCGATGCGCGCCAGCTGGAACTCTTCGGCGCGGCCTAACCCAGCACGTCCTGCATCGTATAGAGCCGGCCCGGCTTCCGGTCCTTCAGCCACAGCGCCGCCTCCACCGCCCCGCGTGCAAAGATGAAGCGGTCGAAGGCGCGGTGGCTCACCGTTACTTCTTCGAAGGCGGACAGGAAGCGGGCCTCGTGTTCGCCCACTACGCCGCCGCCGCGAAGCGCGGCGAATCCGATCTGACCCATGGGCCTGGAACCACCGTTACGCGGCCGGTCGAACTGGGCGTTGGTCTCGAAATCTTCGCCGCGGGCCTCAGCCGCCGCCTTTCCTAGCGAAATCGCAGTGCCGGACGGCGCGTCAGCTTTGCGCTTGTGATGAGTCTCGACAATCTCCAGATCGAACTGCTCTGCGGCCAAGGCGCGCGCGGCCTCCTTGACGAGACGCTCCATCACGGCGACCCCGAGCGAAAAATTGCTCGCCTGCAGGACCGGAAGGGTTTCCGCGGCGGTCTCAACCGCCTTTTGCTGATCGCGGTCCAGCCCGGTGGTCCCGGTCACCAGCGCCAGGCCGCCGGTCTTCATCAGCCGTTCGGCGATCGCTGCGGTGACCGACGGCGCAGAGACGTCGAGAAGCACGTCCGCGCCCTCGACCGCGTCCTCAAGCGCCACCGAAGTTGTGACGCCGAGATAGCCTTTTTCCGCGATTTCACCGAGATCGGCGCCCAGATGCACGCTGTCCGAACTCACCATGCCGCCGGTCAGCACGGTGTCGGACCGGGCGATGAGCTGGTTGGCGATAGTCCGCCCCAACCGGCCGGACACGCCGCAAACAGCGGCTTTCAGCTTGATGTCGGACATGCGCGCTCCTCCCTGGCCTTTGTGAACCGCTCACGGTGAAGAAAGCGGTAACGCCCGGGGGCGAAAAGCGAAAGTACGCAGCTGCGCGCCTTGGGGTCGTGTCATGCTCATGACCTCCGGCCCGGGGGGAAGAGATGGCGCGCAGAACAGACTATGGCGGCTTGACCATGAGCGCTTCCGAGCCGGAGCGGCCCGCCGGAAAACGGGCCGGTTCAAGCAGGATCGAACGAGACGCGGCGAAAAAGACGGCCGCTTCGAAGTCAGAGGCGCTCTCGGAAAGCCAAGATGCGGCCGCACGCCCCAAC
The DNA here is from genome assembly GCA_046542605.1 of Oceanicaulis sp. Lineage (GTDB taxonomy): Bacteria > Pseudomonadota > Alphaproteobacteria > Caulobacterales > Maricaulaceae > Oceanicaulis. The sequence continues at coordinate 5,940 of JBKHAZ010000109.1, forward strand.
ACAACGACCAACGCACCCGACCGATCAGCCGTCCCACCGCGATCCCGTATCGCGCGAAGACCTGCGCACCCTGAGCGGGCGCATCACGGCCGGGGCGCGTGCGGCCTTCGGCCCGGTCGGGCTTGGGAGAAAGTCCCGTGTTCGCCGCGATGCGCCGCCTGCGCACCTCCGGCGCACTCCCTCGGCTCAGCTTCCGGCGACCGTACTAGCGCCTACACCGCCTCGTCATCGCCGCGCACGTCGTTCCAGAAGCGCTTGACCTTCTTGAAGAAGCCGTCGCTTTCCGGGTTGCAGCCGTCGCCGGAGATGTCGCAGAACTCGCGCAGGATGTCACGCTGGCGTTCGGTGAGCTTGCGCGGGGTCTCCACGAACAGCTCCACGAACATGTCGCCGCGCGCGCCGCCGGTGTTCACCCGGCTCATGCCCTTATGACGCAGCCGCATGCGTTCGCCGGTCTGGGCGCCTTCGGGGATGGTGATCTTCACCTTGCCGCCGTCGATTGTGGGGGCGTCGATTTCGCCGCCCAGCGCGGCGGTGACCATGGGCACCGGTGCGCGGCAATACAGGTGCGCCCCGTCGCGCTCGAACAACTCGTGCGGCAGGACGGAGATGAAGATGTAGAGATCGCCGCGCGGTCCGCCGCGCGCGCCCGCCTCGCCTTCGCCCGCGAGCCGGATGCGCATCCCGTCCTCGACACCGGCGGGAATCTGCACGCGCAGATCACGCATCTTGCGCACGCGCCCCACGCCGTCGCAGGCCTGGCAGGGTGTCTCCACGTACTGTCCGCGCCCGCCGCAGGTCGGGCAGGTCTGCTCCATCGTGAAGAAGCCCTGCGTGCGCCGGATGCGCCCGGCGCCGCCACAGGTTTCGCAGGTGGTCACGCTCGTCCCCGGCTCCGCGCCATCGCCCTCGCACCGCTCGCAGGTGACGGTGGTGGGCACGCGGATATTAGCGTCCTTGCCGTGAAACGCCTCCTCGAGCGTGACCTCCATGTCGTAACGCAAGTCCGAGCCGCGCGCCGGACCCGAGCGCCGGCCGCCGCCGCTGCGCCCGCGGCCCATGCCGAAGGCGTCGCCGAAGACCTGCTCGAAGATGTCGGCGAAATCGGCCGCCGAGCCGCCGCCGAATCCGCCCTGGCCGAACGGACCCTGTCCGCCGCCGCCCTGGCTGAACGCGGCGTGGCCCATGCGGTCATAGGCGGCGCGCTTGTCAGCGTCGGAAAGCACCGAATAGGCCTCCCCCACATCCTTGAACCTGGCTTCGGCCTCGGCGTCGCCCGGATTTCGATCCGGGTGGTATTTCATCGCGAGCTTGCGATAGGCGCTCTTGATCGCGCCCGCATCCGCGCCCTTTTCGACGCCGAGAACCTCGTAATAGTCGCGCTTGCTCATGCTAAAACTGATCTATGTAGCTAGGACCTTTGTCGTTCCAGGCTTTCTCAATAGCCTGATAGACGCGGTTTACCCATTCTTGATCGTTAGCGGCCTCCGGGCCGACATAGCCCGTCGACGCCGAGAAGGCCTCAAGCCGGAACAGTACGTCATCCAGATTGTCCGCTCCGAGCGTGTCAGAGAGCGCTAGGATTCCGCTTCTGCTGACCCGGATTTGCCGATGAGCGCTATCGTCTTTGGAAGACGATAGCTTAGCCACATTAGCTCTTGTGAGGGTCCCGGACTTATCGAGGCCGATCTGCATTGAAATAACTCCGAAGCGAGGCGGCCCCGCCCCGAGGCTCGGGACGGGGCCGCGATGTCGCTTAAAAGACCGCCTTAGGCGCTCTTCTTCTTGTCGTCGTCATCGTCGTCCTTCACCTCGGTGAATTCCGCGTCGACGACGCCCTCGTCTTCCTTCGAAGCTTCGCCGTCGCCCTCAGGCGCGGCGCCGCCGGCCTGCTGCTGCGCGTACATGGCTTCGCCGAGCTTCATGACCGCCTGTTGCAGCGCCTGGGTCTTCTGCTGGATGGCTTCAAGGTCTTCACCATCCTTGACCTCCTCCAGCTCCTTCACGGCGGTCTCGATCGCCTCTTTGTCGGCCGGGTTCAGCTTATCGCCGAACTCGGAGACCTGAGAGTTGGTCTGATGAATCATCGCCTCGGCGGTGTTTTTCGCGTCCACCAGCTCGCGGCGCTTCTTGTCGGCTTCGGCGTTGATTTCGGCGTCTTTGACCATCTTCTCGATGTCTTCATCCGACAGCCCGCCGGAGGCCTGGATGCGGATCTGCTGTTCCTTGCCGGTGGCCTGGTCTTTCGCCGACACGTTCACGAGGCCGTTGGCGTCGATGTCGAAGGTGACCTCAATCTGCGGCATGCCGCGCGGGGCCGGCGGAATGCCCACCAGGTCGAACTGGCCCAGAAGCTTGTTGTCCGCGGCCATCTCGCGCTCGCCCTGGAACACCCGGATCGTCACGGCGGTCTGGTTGTCGTCGGCGGTGGAGAAGGTCTGCGACTTCTTCGTGGGGATGGTCGTGTTGCGGTCGATCAGGCGGGTGAACACGCCGCCGAGCGTCTCGA
>JBKHAZ010000110.1:0-8441 GCA_046542605.1 Oceanicaulis sp.
TCCAGGCTCATCTCATGGGGCTGGGCGAGAAACACCGACAGGATGCGCGCAAGATCGCTGGACACCGCCGGGGCCATGAACGCGAAAACGGCGAGCCCGGCGGCCAGGGTGAACCAGCCGGAGATCTCCTGACTTTTGGGAACGTCGCCTTCCTCTCGGGCCTTTTTCAGGCGCCGTTCGGTGGGCTGTTCTGTCTTTGAGGATTTGTCTTCTTCCGCCATGGCGTCACTGCAGCGTCACGGCGAATTGCTCGAACCGCTCAAGCCAGACCAGCGCGATCGCGCCGAGCGTCAGGGCCATGATCGCAAAGCCGATGAGAATGTTGAGCGGCATGGCGATGAAAAAGATCTGCGCCTGCGGCATCAGCCGGGAAAGCACGCCGAGCCCCAGATAGAAAATCAGCCCGAAGGCGATGAGCGGGGAGGCGATCTGAATGGCGAGCGCGAAGGCGTCGACGAACAGCTGAAGCGCCCACATCGCCGCATCGCCCAGCGCGGGGACCGCGCCGGCGGGCATGATCTCGTAACTCTGCGCGGCCGCGAGCAGGAGGTAATGGTGCAGGTTCGTGGCGAAGATCAGCACCATGAACATCAGGTTCAGAAACTGCGCGGGCAGTGCGCCGGACTGGCCTTGCGTGGGGTCGAAGCTCTGCGCCATGGCGAGCCCGGTCTGGTAGCCGATGATCTGACCGGCCACCGCCCCGGCCATGAGCAGGATCCGCGAGGCGGCCCCGATCATCAACCCGATCAGCGCCTCCAGCGCTACGAGACCCGCGGCCGCCGACAGGCTCTCCGGCATGGCCGGCAGGTTCGGCGCGATCAGCGGCCCCACGGCGAAAGAGAAAGCCAGCGCGAAGGCGAGCCGGATGCGGGTGGGAATGCTGGTTTCCCCGATCCCGGGCAGCAGCATCAAGATCGCGCCAAGCCGGGCGAAGATCAGCGCCGCGGCGAAGACGGTCATGGAGATGTCGAACCCGGCGACCATGGCGGTCAGCCTGCGACGATTCTGTCGGCGATCGTGGTCATGAAGCCGGACAGAAGCGCGCCCATGAGCGGAAGGAAGATCAAAAGCGCGAGAAAGATCGCGATGATTTTCGGCACGAAGACCAGCGTCATTTCCTGAACCTGGGTCAGCGCTTGCAACAGCGCGATCACAACGCCCACGGCCAGCCCGATCAGCATGACCGGCGCGGCCATGGCGAGCATGGTCCAGATCGCTTCAGCACCGATGTCCAGGACTTCGCCTGCGTTCATGGCCGACTCCGCCCGCCGCATCCTGCGGCGGTCTTCCCACATGCTGTGCGCAGATTCTCCGCGCTTGGCCAAAGGTTAACCAAGCCGGTTAAGAAAGATTGAAGCTGCGTTAATGGCGGCGCGGCCAGATTACGGTTCGGTCAGATACGGCCCTGCGCGCTTCTGACGCCCGACCTTGCGTGCTTGAATGGCGCATCGAAACAAAACCGGGACCAACGGTCCTGCAAAGGGGAGAACCTCATGATCCAGATGCTGACGAGCGGCGCGGCCGCCGCCGCCCTTCTCTCGGGCGCGGGCTTCGCCCACGAGACCCATGCGCCTGCGGTGTCGTTTGCTGCGACACAGGCCGCCGAGGGGAGCGCCGAGCAGACCGAAAGCGTGCGGCTGAACGCCTGGTTCCAGCAGGTCTTTGAAGCCGAGATCGCGCGCTCGCCGCAAGCCATGACTGCGCTGGGCATGGTTTCAGACATGGACGCCTATGGCCGCTGGGACGACAATTCCGACGCCGCCGCGATCGAGAATTTCGAGCGCAGCCAGGCCTATGTGCAGGAGATGCGCGACACGTTCGACTATGACGCGCTCACCGACGAAGCGAAGCTGTCCTACGATTTCTTCGTCCTGCAGGCCGAAAACGACGCGCGCCAGCACGCCGTGCGTGAGAGCCGCTACGCCTTCTCGCCCATGGGCGACGCGGTCTCGGGCCTTGTCACCTTCATGATCAACAATCACCGGGTCGCCAGCGCCGAACACGCCGAAGCTTATGTCAGCCGTCTTGAAGGCATGGACGAGCAGATCGACATCCTCACCGAGCGCGCCCTTCGCCGCGCGGAGAACGGCGTGCGCCTGCCGCTTTTCGCCTATCCGCGCCTTGAATCCAGCGCGACCGCACTGATCACCGGCTATCCGTACCAAGAAGGCGAGGACAGCGCGCTCTACGCCGACTTCAAGGAGAAGGTGGAGGCGCTTGAGCTGGAGGCGGACGCCGAGGCGGCGCTGCTCGCCGATGCGCGCGCCGCGCTGACCGGCGAATTCCAGCCAGCGGTAGAGCGCTATATCGCCGCGCTTGGCGAGATGGAGGCCGGCGCCGATGAGCGCGCGGGGATATGGAAGCTGCCGAACGGAGAGCAGGCCTACGCCGCCTCGCTCGCCCAGTTCACCACCCGCACCGACCTTTCCGCCGAAGACATCCACCAGATCGGGCTTTCCGAAGTAGAGCGCATTCACGCCGAGATGCGCGCCATCATGGACGAGGTGGGCTTTGAAGGCTCGCTTTCCGACTTCTTCGAGTTCATGCGGACCGATCCGCAATTCCAGCTGCCCGACACCGAGGAAGGCCGACAGCAATATCTCGACCGCGCCACCGAGGTCGTGGACCGGGTGATGGAGGCTGCGCCGGCCTTTTTCGACACCCTGCCTTCGGCCGAGCTTGAAGTGCGCAAGGTCGAGCCCTGGCGCGAAGCCACCGCAACCGGCGCCTTCTATTCGCGCCCCGCGCTCGATGGATCGCGTCCGGGATATTACTACGTGAACCTCGCCAACATGGCGGACAACCCGACCTATCTTCTCGAAAGCCTGTCGCTGCACGAAGGCGCGCCGGGCCACCATTTCCAGATCGCGCTGGCCCAGGAGCTGCAGGACGTGCCGCTCTTCCAGCGCCTGGCGTGGAATTCAGCCTATGGCGAAGGCTGGGCGCTTTACACCGAGTGGCTCGGCAAGGAGATGGGCTTTTACGAAGACCCGTATTCGGACTTCGGCCGGCTCTCCTATGAGGTCTTCCGCGCGGTGCGCCTGGTGGTCGACACCGGCCTGCACCACCACCGGTGGACCCGGGAGGAGGCCATCGAGTACATGCTGGCCAACACGCCGATGACCGAAGGCGACATTACGCCGGAAGTGGAGCGCTACATCGTCTGGCCGGGACAGGCGGTGAGCTACAAGATCGGCATGATCACCATTCAGGACCTGCTCGCGCGCGCCCAGGGCGAGCTTGGCGCGGACTTCCGGTGGGGCGGTTTTCATGACGCCGTGCTCACCGCGGGGCCCCTGCCCCTGCCGCTGCTGGAACAGCGCGTGGAGTCCTGGATCGCCTCGGTGAAGGCGGGCGAATAGACCGCCGCGCCTTTCACCGCCTGAACAAGAATGCCCCGCGGTCCGCGCCGCGGGGCTTTTTTTGATCTGATGAGCAAGCCAGGTGAATCCCTGCGCCGGCTCGAACCCGGCCTGCATGCGCAGCACGGCGGCGTCGCCGCCGAGTTCGGAAACCAGGGGCTCGACCACATGGGCGGTCAGCACGCCGCCATTGGCCGGATTGTTCAGCACCACCGCCCCGTTTCCGGTGTCCGGCTCCCGTCACGGCGTCGCCCGCCGCATAGGTATAGCCCTCGGTGAGCGCATCGAGCTCCGGCGCGCCGGCGAGGTCGGGATCGGCGAGGTCGGGATCGGCGTAATGGGCGGCCGTGGGCGCATCGAGATCAAGCCGGTCAGCCGCGGCCAGTTCCAGCAGCACTTGGTCCGTCACCGGCTTGGTAAGCGAGGCGACGTTCCACACGGTCAGGAGATCGGCCGGGACGCCGTCTTCACGCTCGCCGACGCCGACGATCCAGCGGGTCTCGCCGTTTTCAAGACAGGCGATCGCGGCGCCGGGCGTTTGAGCGGTCTCCAAACGCCCGGCAGAGCGCGGGTCGGCGCCTCGCCGGCCTCCAGCGGAAAGGGCCCAGCGAGCGCGGCGGCGGCGGTGAGCACGACGAACAGGGCCCCACCTTCCCGCTGGTTACGATCAGGCGGACCCTAGAGGCGAGACGTCAGCGGACGAACCTAAGTTTCCATCATGGCGCAGCCGCCTAGATCGGCATGCGCATGATTTCCTGATAGGCGCGGATCACCTGGTCGCGCACGGCCACCACGGTGTCCAGCTGGACCTCGGCGGCTGCGACGGCGGTGACCACGTCGACGAGCTCGGCCTCGCCAGTCGCGGCGGCCGTGCTCATCGTCTCGGCGGTCTTCACGCTGGCCTCCACCGAGCCCACGGCGCTTCGCACCATGGAGCCGAAATCAGGCGCACCCGCCGCCGGCGCCGCAGCGGCTGCGGCGGCCTCCTCGGCGGGGTTGCGGTCCTGAATGCGCGCGGCGCCCTGAGCGACGGCGGCGTAGGCGCGGACGGCGGCGAGATCCATGGTCTACTCCCTTAGCGGCGTAGAAGGTCGAGCGTGCGCTCGAGCATGCGGCGGGTCCCCTCCGCCATGGTGAGATTCGCTTCATAGGACCGTTGCGCGTCGCGCATGTCCATCATCTCGATCAGGCTGGAGACGTTGGGGTATTTCACATAGCCTTCGCCGTTCGCCGCCGGGTGGCCTGGCTCGTAGACCAGCTTGAATTCGCTCTGGTCGGGTTGGACATCGTCCATGCGCACGACCCTGGCGTTCAGCGTGCGGTCCATCACCGCGTCGAACACCGGGATCTGGCGGCGGTACGGGTCTTCCTCGGCGGTGCGCGCGGTGCTTTCGGCGTTGGCGACGTTCTCCGCGATGATGCGCATGCGCGCCGACTGGGCGCGCAGGCCCGCCGCGGCGATCTGGAGCGTTTCGGATGCTTTATCCATGGCTCACGAACTCCCTACTGACCGGCCGGCCTGGCGGCGGTGCGGATCATGTTGAGGCTTTTTTGATAGAGGCTCAGCGCGGTTTCGAACTTCATGCGGTTCTCGTTGGCGCGCACCATCTGCTCTTCGATCACCACCGAATTGCCGTTCACCGTGGTCTCGCTGTCCGGACGCGCCTCGGTGCGGTAGGCCGCCGCCGACCCCGCCGTGGCCCCGCCGGTGAAATGGCGCGGGTCGGTGACGCGCAGCCCGCCGGGCGCGGACCCGGCCTGTCCGTCGAGCACGCGCTCGAACTGGCTTTGTGAAATTTCGCCCGGGGTGAAGCCGGGCGTGTTCACATTGGCCACGTTCTCCGCGATCACGCGCTGACGGGCGTTGTGATAGCCCAGCGCCTGGCGCAGCGTGCTCAAAACGTTGATGTCGTCGAGGGCCATCGCGCGGAGACTCCATCGGTTACCCAATAATTCACCGTGCCCTTAGCCGGTTAAGAGGCGCTTAACCGGGCTTAACGCCGCGCCCGACTCCCGTTAGCGCTTAGGACTGGACGCGCCGGGCGAGGGTGTTGCGCTTTGGATCTGATCGATTTCTCCCGCTATTTCGCCGCCTTGCTGGTGGTGCTCGGCCTTCTGGGCGGGGTTGCGGTGATTCTGCGCAAGGGCTGGCTGCCCACCGGCCTGTCCGGTTTTCAGGGCCTTGAGCGGCGCGAGCGCCGGCTCGCGGTGAAAGAAAGCCTGATTCTCGATCCGCGCCGCCGGGTGGTGATCGTCAAAAGTGACGATACCGAGCACGTCCTTTTGCTCGGCCCGGAGCGGGAGACCGTGCTGGAGACCCGCCCCGCGCGGGCCGAGCCTGTATTCGAGCCGGAACTCCCGCAAACACAGGACGACCAGGGCGAAGACCGCGCGTTGAGAGCGGCCGAATGAAAGCCCGGCTTTTCAAGCTCGCCCTGTTCGCGGCCGGTTTCGCGCTGCTGTTCGCCGCGCCTGCGCTGGCGACCCCGGCGATCAGCGTGGATTTCGGCGAAGGGACGGGGCTGACCGAGCGCGTCCTGCAGCTTATCGCCCTGCTCACGGTTCTCAGCCTGGCGCCGTCCATTCTGATCATGACGACGAGCTTTGTCCGCATCATCGTCGTGCTCTCGCTTCTGAGAACCGCGATCGGCCTGCAGCAGAGCCCGCCGAACTCCGTGATCATCTCCCTGGCGCTGTTTCTGACCGCCTTCATCATGGCGCCGGTCTTCACCCAGAGCTATCAGCAGGGAATCCAGCCGCTTCTCGATGGCCAGATCTCCACCGAAGAGGCGTTCGCCGAGACCACCCAGCCGGTCAAGCGCTTCATGCTCAGCCACACGCGAGAGGACGATCTGGCGCTGTTTCTGGGCATCGCCGACATCGAACCGGAGACGCCGGAAGCCACGCCCGTCCATGTGGTCGCGCCCGCCTTCATGATCTCGGAGCTGCGGCGCGCCTTCGAGATCGGGTTCTTGTTGTTCATCCCGTTTTTGATCATCGACCTGGTGGTGGCCTCCATCCTCATGTCCATGGGCATGATGATGCTGCCGCCGATCGTGATTTCGCTGCCTTTCAAGCTGATCTTCTTCGTGCTTGTGGACGGTTGGCGGCTGGTGGTCGGCTCATTGGTGCAGAGTTTTGAGACCGGGACCTTGCCGCCCGGGTGACGGGCTGCGCGCCCCCCCCCTCACCGCTTCAGCCGGTAGTGTTTCGCCAAGCGCTCCAGCGCGGTCTTGAGCGCCGGCGCGCCGGAGCGTTCAGGCCAGCCGAGCGCGCGCTCGGCCTTCACCATGCCGGTCTCGCGGATCAGCACATTCGTCAAAAGCCGGTCGAACCCCGGCCCCGCAGCGTCGAGGGCGGCGAAGAAACGCTCCTGGGCGTTGAGGCGCGACACCGGCGCCTCGGCGCGGTCCTTCGGCGCCGCGCGCGTCTTGCCGCCGGGCACGCCGGTATAGTCCTGCGTCACGCGACTGGGCAGAGCGGAGCGTTCATAATCGCGCACCAGCAAGGCGGCGGCCGCCGCGTGGACAGGCTCCAGCAAGGCCGGCTTCGCACCGCGGGGACGCAGATACCGGTCCAGCGGTCCGCCGGTGCGCGCGAAGACGGTGCGCATACCCGCGGGCTCCATGAGAATGCGCCGACTCACCGGCCCGTGCTGGACCGCAAAGCCCGCCGCCCCCGACGCTTCGCGGGCGGCGCGCCGGAGCCCGTCTTCGGTGAGCACATACCCGGCCTTTCCCGGCGCGATGACCCCGTCGCTCTGCGCTCGTCGCACTTCAGCCTCGCTCACGAGCGCCACCGGGCGCCGACGCCTGTCGCCGTGCACGAATACGCCGTAGCCCGGTGCGCCGCGGGTCCGGGGCGCCAGCACGCAGCCTGGCTTCGCCAAGCGTTCCACCCAGCCGCTCATGCCCGCTCCATCACCACCGCCGGCGGCGGTGCGGCGCGCAGGCAGGCCTCCAGATCATCCAGAAAGGCGTCGAACTGCGGCTCGTCGCGCCGGTCCTCGATGCGGTGGCACGCGTAGGCCGCGGTGGACCGGTCGCGCCCGAACGCCTGGGCGCAGCGCTGCAGGCTCATCTCGAACGCCACATGGGTGAGATAGATCGCCACCTGACGCGCCAGCGAGGCGCGCGCCGCGCCGCGGGTCGGCTGGTCGATCTCCTCCGGCGGCACGCCGAGCGCATAGGCCACGGTCTGCAGCGCCAGGCGCGCGCGCGCCCTGTCTTCGATATCGCGTCTCTTGGTCACGTCCATCCTCCCGGTGTTCCGCCGTTCCTCAAACCCGCGGATCGGTGAGCATGATAGGAACAATAGAAGAACGCGAGGATAACTTTCCTATTATGGGTGCATGGGTTTCGAACGCACGCAGGAATATCGCGCTGCGAGCGAGCGCCCTACAACGGGGAGAAGTATGCGACCAGAACGACGCCGACGAGCACGATGGCGGTCCAAAGCGCCATCAGGCCGGCGGGAAAGTCCCGGGACAGGGCGCCGGCCGGGCTGAAGAGGTTGAACAGCTTGCCGCTGAACGCCTTGAAGCCGCCGGCCAGCAGCCCTTCGAAGAACTGCACCAGAAGCCGGCCCATGGACGCGCCCCACCGCACCGCACCGTCGCCCACATAGCGGTAGAGCCAGTCGGCGTCGAGAATGGTGCGGTCGTCTTTCAGCGGGTAGAGCTTCAGCCAGATCAGCACCGCGAAGGCGAGAAGCCCCGAGGCGAGGATCTGCAGCTGTCCGATCACGGACTCCAGCTTGTAGGGCTTGTAGTCGATCTCGAACGGCAAGAGCCCGTAGAGCGCCTGATAGTTCGCGCCGAGATAAACGCCGAGGACGGCGCAAAGCCCCATCGCGACCAGCATGCCGGTGGGCGCCTCGTCCACATTCCAGGCCCGCTTTTTGCCGAAGAAGGCGAAGTACGGGACTTTCAGCGCGCTCTGCTCCATCACCCCGGCCGAGGCGAAGATCAGAAGTACGTAGAGCCAGGTGATCTGCTCATAGTCCACAGCCGACAGGATCAGCGTCTTGGCCACGAAGCCCGAGAACAGCGGCGCGCCGACAACCGCGAGCGCGCCGACG
>JBKHAZ010000111.1:0-8413 GCA_046542605.1 Oceanicaulis sp.
CGGGGCCTTGGGGGTTAACCCCACAAGCAGGGAGGCGACGCCCATGGCAGAGTCCACGGAAACACCGAATTCCGGCCGCTTCACCCCCGGCGCCGCGCGCGCGAAGGAGGCCGGACGCAAAGGGGGTCTGAAATCCTCAGGCCGGTTCAAGCCCGGCGCCCCGGCGGCGAGCGCGGCCGGGCGCAAGGGCGGTCTGAAATCGCCCGGAAAGTTCACAGCCGGGTCCGAGCGCGCGCGCGAGGCCGGGCGCAAGGGCGGGCAGGCCCGGCGCAGGAAAGATACCGGCGACACGCCGTAAGAGCGCGGACCTAAAGTCCGCCGCCGACGCGATTTTTCCAATAGCCGACGTCTTCGGCGTATTTGCCGACGATTTCGCCCAGCACCAGATCGAGCCGCAAGGTGTGGAAGCTGATCCACTCGCCCTGGTCGATCTCCTCCAGGGCGCGCATGGCCGTAATCAGGTAGAAGGCGTAAAGCGCCACCACCAGGACGAACAAGGCGGCGAAGACCCAGCCGAGCGCGAGAATCGTCTCGAACGGCGCGCGCTCGGTGAACAGGCCGAGCGCCGCAAGCACGATGGTCAGCCCGACGAGAAACCCGGTGGGCACGAAGACCAGGTAGTAGTGCGAGTTGCGCCGGATCTGGAAGGCGGTGTTGCGCACATAGGTCTCGATGAAGAACACCCGAAGCGCGATCCAGGTGATGTTCAGCATCCACAGCTGGGCTTCGTCGGACAGGTGCTTTGAATCGCGCTCCTGCCCCACCGTGACCGATTTCGCCTTGCCCACCGCGGTGCGGTAATGATCGTTGATCCGCGCCATGTAGCGGGTGAGAAAATTCGCCATCTCGCGCGCGGTGTTGCGCTGATAGGGCGAATATTCCGCATAGTAGAGCGCCCACATCACCATGGCGGCGAGAAGACAGCTGCCTGCGCCCACCACCAGCGAGGTGAGCTGGGCCGACGAGACCAAGGCGTCGTCGCTGAGGCCGGCGAACAGGCCAAGGCGCTGCACCAGCCCGGCGTCATTGGCCAGAATATTCACCAGCAGCACGGCGCCGAGAATGCAGGAGAACCAGACCGCCAGCTTGCGCACATTGGCGTTCATCAGCTTGCGGCTTTCATTGAGCAGGTAGAGCACGCCGCGGTCGCTCTCGTGGAACTGATCGGCGATCACGGCGCCTTCGATATCCTCGAACAGGGCGCGCGGATCGGCCTCGATCGGCACCTTGCCGCCGAGAAAGCCGCGGGCGAGTTCGCCATAGCTTTCCGCTGTCTCGCGCGAGAGCTGCTCGGGCATGCGCATGAAGCCCACGCGCACCATCAGCCATTTGAACAGCACGCCCTGGCGCTGCAGGAAGCTTTCCTCGTGGTCGAAATCCTCGCCCAGCGCGGCTTCGGTGAGGGTCTTGTGTCCCGACACCGCCGCCGCCGCCGCCGCGCCGCGCGCCGGCGCGGCTTTTTCGGTCTTTCCAAACAAGCGAAGCGCCGGGCGGAACGGCCAGGCGAGCGCGCGCAACAGCCCTGCGACGAGCTGCCAGATCCAGCGCCGCAACAGATACACGGCCAGCGCCGCGCCGAGCCCGAGAGCCAGACCTGCGGCGAAGAGTTCAAACCCGGTGGCGGTGCTCATGAAGCTCCCTCGTCAACGCCCCTCAGACGTTCGACAAGGTTAACGGGCGCACCCGCAAATGGCGAGCAAAACCGGCTCTGCGCCTAGAAAGGCGCCCAGTGTCGCTGGCGGGAATAGGACAGATAGCCGACGTTCGCACCCGCCCTGAATCCGACGCCGGACCGGATCGGGGCGAGCGTGATCTCATCGGCGCGCTGGTAGTTCACGCCGAGCCCGGCGATGAAATAGGCCGAGCCCTCCACGCCGGGGAAGCGCTGATACAGCCGGTCGAGATCGCGCAGATCGTAGACGAGGGTGAAGACCCGGCTGGCGTTGGCGCCGCCGTCAAATCCGATGGACGGGCCCTGCCAGTAGACCTTGTCGCGCGCATCCGAGCCCTTCAGCGTCAGATATCCTTCCCCGTAACGCACGCCCACGCCCGCGGCGGCGGAGACTTCCTCCCCGGCGATATAGCCCACCGGCCGTCCGAGATCGGCGAACACCCGCTCCAGCGCGCTCGCCGCGGCTTCGGCCGTCACCCCGAAGAAGTCGGCGGCGGCCTCCACCATCTCGTCGCGCGAATAGGTGTCGATGGGATCCTGATAACTGCTCGGCTGGCCGTATTCGGGCGGCGGCGCGGTGTTGGACGCACACGCCGACAGGGCGGCGGCGACGAGAACGGCGAGGCAGGATCGAAGGCGCATCGAATTCTCCAGCACGGCATGAGGACGCGGCGGAGCCTGCGCGTGCTTTGCGGCAGGGTTTGGGCGAAAGCCTTAACCTGAAGTTACCGGCGGGCTCAGGACGCGGCGCGGCCCGCGCTCATCGTGTTGAAGCTGGTGAACAGGACGCGGATATCCCCCGGCATGTCGTTGAGATAGCGCTCGTCCAGCGAAGCGGTGTCGAGCTCGAAGACGGAAAAATCTCCGCTGCGCCGGCCCGGCAGATCGATGCGCTGGGTCGCCATCGCCCAGCTTGCGCACGCGCGCGCTTCGGCCGGTTCGGCCAGAAGGCGCACCACGCCGTGATGGCGCGGATCGCGGCGTATGGACTCGAACACCGCGTCGACATTGTCCTGCGGGCCTTCAAGCAATTGCATGAAATTGACGCCGTTGAAGACCAGAAGGCCGGTGATGCCGCATTGCGAATTGCGCGCGATCGCAGTGTCGCGGATCGCATCGAACCCGGCCCGGTCGAGCTGCATGCTGGCGGTGCTGACATAGAGAAGGCGGCTGAGGCTCAACATGGGGCGCAAGATCATCCGGCGGCGGGCTCGGCTCATCCAAGTGAACGCATGTATCGGCCCGGGTAAAGCCCCCGAGATGCGCTCAGTTTCCCGGTGCGAAGGCAGTGAACCCGTTCGAATCGGTGACCGCCCCCTGCGTGCGTGCGCACCGTTGATCCTGCTTGGCGCAAAGGCGTCTCGGTGCTACCTCCCCGCTCCATGAGCACAGATCCGTCCCGCATCCGAAATTTCTCCATCGTCGCGCACATCGACCACGGCAAGTCGACGCTCGCCGACCGTCTCATTCAGGTCACCGGCGGGCTCACCGACCGGGAGATGAAGGAGCAGGTGCTCGACAATATGGAGCTGGAGCGCGAGCGCGGCATCACCATCAAGGCCCAGACCGTGCGCCTGTCCTACACCGCGAAGGACGGGCAGGACTATGTGCTGAACCTGATCGACACGCCGGGCCATGTGGACTTCGCCTACGAGGTCTCGCGCTCGCTGTACGCCTGCGAGGGCGCGCTTCTGGTGGTCGACGCCGCGCAGGGCGTGGAGGCCCAGACGCTGGCGAACGTCTATCAGGCCATCGACGTCAATCTCGACATCGTACCGGTGCTCAACAAGATCGACCTTCCCGCCGCCGAGCCCGACCGGGTGAAGGAGCAGATCGAGGATGTGATCGGCATCGAGGACGTGCTCGAAGCCGTCGTCACCCGCCTGCCGGCGCCCAAATCCGGCGATCCGGACGCGCCGCTCAAGGCGCTTCTGGTGGACAGCTGGTACGACACCTATCTGGGCGTCATCTGCCTGGTGCGCGTCATCGAGGGCACCCTGAAAAAGGGCCAGCGCGTGCGCATGATGGGCACGGGCGCGAGCTATCACGTGGACGGGGTGGGCGTGTTCACACCGGCCAAGACCGACCGCCCGGAGCTTGGCCCCGGCGAGATCGGCTTTCTCAACGCCTCCATCAAGCAGGTGCGCGACACGCGCGTGGGCGACACGATCACCGAGGAAAAGCGCCCCACCGCCGAGATGCTGCCGGGCTTCAAACCCGCCGTGCCGGTGGTGTTCTGCGGCCTGTTCCCGGTGGATGCGGCCGATTTTGAAGACCTGCGCGACGCGGTGGAGCGCCTGGCGCTGAACGACGCCTCGTTCAGCTATGAAATGGAGACCTCGGCCGCGCTCGGCTTCGGCTTCCGCTGCGGCTTTCTGGGGCTGCTCCATCTGGAGGTCATCCGCGAGCGGCTGGAGCGCGAATACAATGTGGACCTGATCACCACCGCGCCGTCGGTGGTCTACAAGATGCGCCTCACCGACGGGACGGAGCTCGATCTGCACAACCCGGCCGACATGCCGGACCCGGTGAAGATCGACGCCATCGCCGAGCCGTGGATCAAGGCCACCATCCTGGTGCCCGACGAATATCTCGGCGGCGTTCTGAAGCTGTGCGAGGACCGGCGCGGGGTGCAGAAAGAGCTCACCTACGCCGGCAGCCGGGCCATGCTGGTCTACGAGCTGCCGCTGAACGAGGTGGTGTTCGACTTCTACGACCGGTTGAAAAGCGTCACCAAGGGCTACGCCAGCTTCGACTATCAGTTCATCGAGTACCGCGACAACGACCTTGTCAAGATGAGCGTGCTGGTGAACGAGGAGCCGGTGGACGCGCTCTCCATGATCGTCCACCGCAGCCGCGCCGAAATGCGCGGCCGGGGCATGTGCGAGCGCCTGAAGGACCTGATCCCGCGGCACATGTTCAAGATCCCGATCCAGGCCGCCATCGGCGGCCGCGTCATCGCCCGCGAAACCCTCTCGGCCATGCGCAAGGACGTGACCGCCAAATGCTATGGCGGCGACGCCACGCGAAAGCGCAAGCTGCTGGACAAGCAGAAGGCCGGCAAAAAGAAGATGCGCCAGTACGGCAATGTGGAGATCCCGCAGGAAGCCTTCATCGCGGCGCTGAAGATGGATCAGGATTAGGGGGTGCAGCCGCTTCGCTAGCAAAAAGCCGCCCCGGTTGGGGCGGCTTTTTTCAACTAAGCGGCCCCCCGCCCCCGCACCACCTTCGCCAACCGCCACGCCATCCACACCGCCGACCAGACATGGCCCAGCACCGGCAGCGGGAGGATGAACGCCAGCGCGATTTTCTTGTTGGGCTCCAGCACCCAGATCAGGACCGCGACGAAGAAGAAGCTCAGGTAAAGATCGATCAGGCTCACCACGCCCCAGGGCTCTGAGGTGAGCCAGGCGATCGCTTCGCCGAGCGACTGGTTCGCGGTGAGGATCGCCCACACGATGGCGGCGAGCAGGATGAGGCCGCCGAGGGCGGAGAGAATGCGCACGAGGGTCATGTCGGGCTCCGGTTGCTTGCGCATTCTTACGCCCTGCGGGGCGGGGCGGTTCACAGGCAGGCCGCTGGGCCTCCAGCAGCCGCGCCGCCTGCGGACCCGGCGCGCGACCGCGATCGTCCACGTCCTTCGCTCACACCTCCCCGTCGATCCATGCTGGAGGAAACCGCAAGGCGATCGAGGCGGTGGGGTCGGTTATTCCGCAGACCCCGCCCCAGCTTCCGCCCTCTAAAGAAGAGGACTTTCACCAGCGTGGCTGCAGGCCCCGTGCGGGAGGCGTGGGCTGGCGACAAAACCCCGATCGGTCAGCTCCCCGTTCGTCCCTGACGACGCGGCTAATCCCGGTCCGCGTCCGCGACCTCCGGCGGGGCCTCTTTGGGCGTATAGGGCGTATCGGCGGGGTGGCGGAACAGGTCTTCGTCGAGTTCGCCCTCCCACTTGGCCACCGTGGTCGCCACGGTGGCGTCGCCGGTGACGTTCAGCGCGGTGCGCGCCATGTCCATGATCCGGTCCACCGGCAGGATGAAGCCCACCACGATGGCGATCTGCTCAGGCGGCACGCCGAAGGTCTGCAGCACGATCGCCAGCAGAAACAGCCCGGCCGACGGAATGCCCGCCGCTCCGATCGAGGCGATGGCGGCGGTGAAGGCGATCAGCACATAGTTGGTGAAGGTGAGGTCGTAGCCGAAGGCCTGGGCGGTGAAGAGCGCCAGGATGCCCAGATACAGCGCCGTGCCGTCCATGTTGATGGTGGCGCCCAGCGGCAGGACGGAGCCGGCGATGGACTTCTTCACGCCGAGATTCTGGCTGGCGTTGGCGATGGTCACCGGCAGGGTGGCGCTCGAGCTGGCCGTGGAGTAGGCGACCGCGATCGCGTCCAGCATGCCGCGCACGAAGCTCATCACCGGAAGGTTCAGCACGAAGCGGATGATGCCGCCATAGACCAGCACGGCGTGGGTGAACAGCCCGGCGTAGACGGCCGCGATGAGGATGGCGATGGCGCGCAACGCCTCCAGCCCCTGCTCGGCCACGGTGAAGCTCACCAGCGCGAACACGCCGAAGGGGGCGACCTCCATGACCAGATGGGTCACCTTCAACACCACGTCGGCGGCCTGGGAGAACAGATCGCCGACCATCTTGCCCGACTTGCCGGCCATCAGGATGCCGATCCCGAGCAGGATGGCGAAGAAGATCACCGCCAGAACATCGCCGTCGGCGAGCGCGGCGACCGGATTGTCGGGCACGATGGACAGAAGCCGCGAGACCAGGCCTTCGCTCTCGGTGGAGACCGGCACCGCGTCCGCGCCGCCGAGATCCACGCCGTCGCCCGGGCGGAAGGTGAGGCCGAAGATGATGCCGATAATGTTGGCGAAGAAGGTGGTGCAGAAATAAAGAAGGATCGTCTTGATCCCGATCGAGCCGAGCTTGGCGGGATCGCCCAGCGCCACCACCCCGGCGACAAGCGTGGTCAGGATGAGCGGCACGATGAGCATGCGGATCAGGCGGATGAAGAGATCGCCGACCGGCTTGACGTAGGTTTCAAGAAACCCCGCCGCGGCCTCCATCCCCAGAAGCTGGGACGCGCCCAGCCCCACGATCACGCCGAGGACCAGAGCCCCGAGCACGCGCTGCCAGAGCGCGATCCCGAACCACCATTTCATGCTGCAACCCTCCCCGGCGCGATGACGCGACTTTCGCCGCAGCCTAAGCTGCGCCGGGTATAAATCAACGCCTTGAGGCGGTGTCGAACGCTTTAAGCGCGATCACCCGGATCATCACCACCGACCAGATCGCACCTGCGATCAGAAGCCACGGCGAGAGCGCGAAGGAGGGATCGACGCGCGAGATCACCACAAGCGCGATCGCCAGCGCGCTGCGCCGGGCCACGACGCCCCAGCCCAGATCGCGATAGCGCTCGGCGGAGAGGATCGTCCGCGCGGAGAACCACCGCCAGGCGCGGGCGGCGCGCCCGCCGTCCCGGGCGCGGCGGTCGAACTCGGATTGCTGGGCGGTGTCGGTCATAACTCTCAGGATACGGACTTATTTCGCTAAAGTCAAAACCGGCGCGCGAAGGCGTTTGACACCCCGCCCCGGCCCGGCCACGGTGGGCCCGGCTTGTTGTTGGGAGGATCGCCATGGCCGCCGGCTCCAGCCCGCCCGGCCCCGGCCTGATGGGCGCGGCGATCCAGCTCTGGGCCCTGCTGTTCGGCATCTTCCTCTTGCTCGCCGGAAATGGTCTGCAAGGCACGCTGCTGGGCGTCGTCGCGGAGGATGCCGGCTTTTCCAGCGCAGTGACCGGACTGATCATGGCCAGCTTCTACGGCGGGTTTCTGTTCGGCTCGGTCGGGGCGGAGCGCATGATCGCGCGCGTCGGCCATGTGCGCGCCTTCGCCGCGCTGGCCTCGGCGGGCTCCATCGCGATCCTGGTGCACGGCCTGGTGATCGATCCCTGGGTGTGGGCGCTGATGCGGCTTGTGACCGGATTCAGCTTCGCCGGGCTTTACGTAGTGGCCGAAAGCTGGCTGGCGCGCACCAGCGACAACACCAGCCGGGGCGGGCTTCTGGCGCTCTACATGATCGTCCAGCACGCCGGGCTTGCAACCGCCCAGCTTCTGATGAACACCGCGCCCACCGACGGGCTGGCGCTTTACGTGGTCACGTCCATCCTCCTGTCGGCGGCGCTGATCCCGATCCTGTTGAGCTCCGCGCCCCAGCCGCACGTGGTCATGGAGACCGAACGGCTGGGCCTTGCAAAGCTTTACCGCACCTCGCCGCTGGGCGTCGTGGGATGCTTTGCGGCCGGGTTGGCGAACGGGATCATCCTGGGCATGAGTGCGGTGTATGCGCGCCGCCTCGGCCTTGATGTGGCGGCGGTGTCGCTCTTCGTGGCGGCGATCATGGTGGGCGGGGCCGCACTGCAATGGCCGGTGGGAAAGCTCTCCGACGTGTTCGACCGGCGCGTGGTGATCGCCGCGGTGGCCGCGCTCACCACGCTCGTCGCCCTCGTGCTCACGCGCGGCGCGGCGCTGGGCGGCTGGGGGTTTGCGATCACCGGCTTTCTCATCGGCGGTCTGGCGCTGACGCTCTACCCCTTGTGTCTCGCCCACACCAATGACTGGCTCAAGCCCGAGCAGATGACGGCCGCCTCCAGCGCGCTGGTCATGGTCTACGGCGCCGGCGCGATCCTCGGCCCGGTGGGGACCGGCGTCTTCATGGGCTGGATCGGACCT
>JBKHAZ010000112.1:0-8381 GCA_046542605.1 Oceanicaulis sp.
GGCGCGGACGTGTTCGAACGGATCACGGCGATCTGCGACGCGGTGGACGGACCGGTCAGCGCCGAAGTGGTGGCGGTCGAGTATGACGGCATGGTCGCGGAGGGCCGCAAGCTCGCCGGGATCGCGCCGAACGTGGTGGTCAAGCTTCCGCTGACCGCCGACGGGCTGCGGGCCTGCAACACCTTCGCGAACGAGGGCGTGCAAACCAATGTCACGCTGTGCTTCTCGGCCAACCAGGCGCTGCTCGCGGCCAAGGCCGGCGCCAGCTATATCTCGCCCTTCGTCGGGCGCATCGAAGACGCGGGCGGCGACGGGATCGAGCTGCTGCACGCGATCCGCGCGATCTACGACCAGTATGGCTACGAGACCGAGATCCTCGCCGCCTCCCTGCGCGGGCCCGCTCACGTGGAGGCCGCCACGCTGGCCGGATGCGACGCCGCGACGATCCCGCCCAAAGTGTTCGACGCGCTCTGCAAGCACCCACTCACCGACAAGGGTCTGGAGGCCTTTCTCGCCGACTGGAAGGCGACGGGCCGAGGCGGGCTCGTTTGATCAATTAAAACCTGTATCCAAGACTCAGCCGCAGCCCGGAAATGGACGCCATCGTCATCGCTCACCCCGGCGACGCCCATCGGCTGTGCATGTCGCCTGAGACCGACGCGTCACCCACCCAGTCGGTGGGCTTCGCCTTGTCCTATCAAGGATCGGACGCCGGCCTCAATGAAGGCGCCGGCGCCGGCGCATTCGGCGGGCGCAGCCCGGCGATGCTGATCGCGCGCGCGAAATCCTGTACCGGACCTGCGAGTTCACACTGAACCACGATCTCGGCGAGGCCGACGCGCTGGCGCTCGACCGCGATGCGCTCGGCCAGATCGCGGCGATCACCGCAGGCCGGACCGGCGCCGGCGCGGCGCCCCGGGCCTTCACCCCGCCGGCGGAGCCCGCCAACTAGCGCTTGGCCGGATTGATGATCCGCGCCCGGATGGCGCCGTCGAGGGCCTCGACCCGCGTTTTGAGATCTTGAGGCGCGCCTTCCAGATCGGCGATGGCGTATCCGTACTCTCCCTCGGTCTGAAGATACTGCGCGGCCACGTT
Source organism: Oceanicaulis sp. (assembly GCA_046542605.1). Taxonomy (GTDB): domain Bacteria; phylum Pseudomonadota; class Alphaproteobacteria; order Caulobacterales; family Maricaulaceae; genus Oceanicaulis. The sequence continues at coordinate 1,096 of JBKHAZ010000112.1, forward strand.
CGCGCCGGCCTGTTCGGCGGCCTCGTTCAGACGGCGCAGAAAGCCCGGCTTGTTGATGTGCGGCACGATTACGCGGACGCGGCCCTCGCTGATCGGGCCGGGCTCTACCTGTGGAAAATTCACCGCGTGGCTGGTGGCCCCCTCATAGAGGAATTTGGCGAGCTTTGTGGCCGCGTCCAGCCCGATCGCCTGCTGGGCCTCCGCGGTGGACCCGCCGATATGGGGCGTCAGGATGACATTGGGGCAGGAGACGAGCGGGCTGTCGAAGCGCTCGTCCTTGCTCTTGGGCTCCACCGGGAACACGTCCACGGCCGCACCGGCGAGATGACCGTCCTTCAGCGCGGCGGCCAGCGCTTCGACGTCCACAAGATCGCCGCGCGCCTGATTGATCAGGTAGGCGCCGGGCTTCATGGCGCGAATTTCCGCCTCCCCGATCATGTTTTTCGTGCGCGCGGTGGAGGGCACGTGCAGCGTGACCACGTCGCATTCGGCCAGAAGCGCCTCCAGGCTCTCCATGGGCCGGGCGTTGCCGTGGGCGAGCTTCGGTTCGATGTCGAAGAAATAGACGTGCATCCCCAGCGCCGAGGCGATCACCGAAAGCTGGGCGCCGATATTGCCGTAGCCGACGATGCCCAGCTTCTTCTTGCGCACCTCATTGGCCCCGTCGGCGGTCTTCAGCCACGCCCCGCGATCGATGGCGAACATCTTCTCCGGGATCCGGCGCATCAGCATGATGACGCTTGCGATGGTCAGCTCAGCCACCGAGCGGGTATTGGCGAAGGGCGCGTTGAAGACCGGCACGCCGCGGCGCGCGGCGGCGTCGAGATCGACCTGATTGGTCCCGATGCAGAAGCACCCCACCGCCTCCAGGCGGCGCGCCGCTTCCAGCACCTCGTCGGTGATCTGGGTGCGCGAGCGAATGCCGAGAACCTGCGCCTCGCCCACCTCTTCCAGGAGCGCTTGAGGATCGGGCGAGCCGGACGCGCGGCGCACCGCCACCGGCCCGAGCGCCTGGAGCGCCTGATCGGCGTCCGGGTGCACGTTCTCCAGAAGCAGGGCGTCGAACGGGGTCAGCTCGGTCATGGTCCTATCCTTGTCGGCGAGGCTTGCTGCAGCGCACTCACCATGGCGCAACGTCAAGCGAAAGCAAGGCGCGCGGCGCCGCACGCAGCGCGCCGCGTGACAAAGGCGGGCGGGCCGGGGCATTGTGCGCGCGATTTCAACGGGGAAAGTCGCACGATTCATGGCGATCCTGATCACCGGCGCAGCCGGCTTCATCGGATATCACGCCGCCCGCGCGCGTCTGCAGCGCGGCGAGGCGGTCGTCGGCGTGGACTGCCTGACCGACTATTACGACGTCGCCTTGAAGAAGGCGCGCCTGGCCGAGCTGTCGCGTTTCAAGGGCTTCAGCTTCGAACAGCTCGATCTTGCAGATCATGCGCGCGTGCGCGCCCTGGTGCTTGATCACGGATTTGAGCGCATCCTGCATCTCGCCGCTCAGGCCGGCGTGCGCTACTCGATCCGCAATCCGTTCGCCTACACCCGCTCCAATGTGGAGGGCCACCTGTCCGTGCTCGAAGCGGGCCGCGCCCTGGGCGAGCGGCTCCAGCACCTGGTCTACGCCAGCTCCAGCTCGGTCTATGGCGAGCGCCCGCCCGAGCGCGGCTTTCGCGAGACCGACGCGGCGGACACGCCGGTTTCGCTTTACGCCGCGACCAAGCGCGCCGACGAGCTGATGGCGCGGAGCTACGCCCATCTCTACGCCATGCCGCTGACGGGCTTGCGCTTCTTCACCGTCTACGGCCCCTGGGGCCGGCCGGACATGGCCTATTTCAGCTTCGCGGAAAAAATGCTGGGCGGGGAGACGATCCAGCTCTTCAACGAAGGCCGCAATCTGCGAGACTTCACCTTCATCGAAGATATCTTGCCGCACCTGGAAGACCTGGTCGACGACCGGCCCGGCCCCGGCGCGCGGATCTTCAATATCGGCGGCTCCCAGCCCGTGGACACCCTCGCCCTGGTCGGCGCTCTGGAATCGGCGCTGGGCGTTGCGGCCAAGACCGAACTTGTGGGCCCGCAGCCCGGTGACGTATCGGCGACCTGGGCCGACACAAGCGCGCTGGAAGCCGCCTACGGCCCGGCGCCGCAGACCCCGCTTGAAGACGGCGTCGCCCACTTCGCTCACTGGTTCCGCGCCTGGAAGGCGCAGGCGGCGTGACGCTTTATATCGACGCTGACGCGTGTCCGGTGAAGGACGAGGCGATCCGCGTCGCCGAGCGTCATCACACCGAGGTCAAGCTGGTGTGCGACGGTGGGTTGCGCCGGCCGCAAAGCGCGTGGGCGGAGCTCGTCATCGTGCCGGAAGGCGCGGACGCCGCCGATGACTGGATCGCGCAGCGCATCGGCCCGGGCGATATCTGCGTCACCGGCGACATTCCGCTCGCCGACCGCTGCCTGAAGGCCGGCGCCAGGGCGCTCGATCATCGCGGCGAGGCGTTCACCGCAAACTCCATCGGCGCCAAGCTCGCCATGCGCGATCTGATGGCCGATCTTCGAAGCGCGGGAACCATGGAGGGCGGCGGCGGCAAGCCCTTCGGCCCGCGTGACCGTTCAGGCTTCCTCAACGGCCTCGAGCAGGCGTTTCGGGATCTCAAGCGCGGAGGTTAGGCGGCCGGGATCAGCTCGGACAAGCAGCCGCCGACCCGGATCGGCTCACACCGCACCGCGAGCCCGGTCGCATCGTCGGTCTCCACGAAAAGCCCGCACGCCGTCGCCGCGCCGGACGCGGTCTGGAACCGCCCGCCGCGCATGCCGGTGACGAAACGGTTCACCGGCTCGTCTTTCTCCATGCCGATGATGCTGTCGTAATCCCCGCACATGCCGGCGTCCGTCTGATAGGCGGTGCCGCCCGGCAGGATGCGGTGGTCGGCGGTGGGCACATGGGTATGGGTGCCCACCACGAGGCTGGCGCGCCCGTCGCAGAACACGCCCATGGCGGTCTTCTCGCTGGTGGCCTCGCCGTGCATGTCGACCAGAATGGCGTCGGCCACCTGGCCCAGCGGACAGGACACCAGCTCGCGTTCGACGGCGGCGAACGGGTCTTCGAGCGCCTGCATGAACAGGCGCAAAAGCACGTTCATCACCAGGATACGCCGCCCGTCAGGCAGGTCGTAAAGCGACGCCCCGGCGCCCGGCGCCGCACCCTCACGGTAATTGACCGGCCGCAAAAGCCGCGGCTCGCGGGAAATATAGGAGAGCGCTTCGCTCTGGTCCCAGGCGTGATTGCCGAGGGTGAGCACGTCCGCGCCGGCGTCATAGAGTTCGGTGGCGGTGCGTTCTGTGACGCCGAACCCGCCCGCGGCGTTCTCGGCGTTGACCACCACGAAGTCCAGCTTCAGCCTGTCCCGCAAGGACGGCAGGTGCTCCACGACGGCTTCGCGGCCCGACTTGCCGACGACGTCTCCAAAAAATCCGATGCGCATGGCGGCTTCCTTTCAGCGCGCGCATATAGCGCGGCCCAAGGAGGCTGGCCATGCACGCGCTGCGGGCTGGCCGCCTCGGCATAGTGCATAAACGCCTCACACCCGTAGAAAGGCGCTGCGCCGCGAGGCTTCAAGTTGCAGCGTTTTTAAACCTTGTTAACCATAAGCCACATGACGCTTCCGAATATGCATAGAAGACAACGCCGCCGCGCTTTTTACTTAAGCGCGGAAAGCGCCCTCACCTCGGCGGCGAGAGCGCTCGCCGGTCGTAACGGCTACACCTTCAACCTGTCCACGACCGTTCATGAGGATTGCCTGGCGCTGTCCTGGGCGATGGACCTTGATCTATTGCGCGGATTGGCTTTCGGCCGAAACTGGGCGGCCCGCCAGCAACAATTATCCGCCGTCTACGCGCCTTCCGGCCGGCCTGTTCCGGCCGCGATCGTCGCGCGCAACAGGCAGGCGGTGGCCGATGCCTGCCACCAGAGCTTCGCGGGTCTTCTTAATACGGACTATTATCACGAAGCCTATGTCTTTCATAAGGATTCCGAGGTGCCGCCACGGGTTCTGGAACATCTGGCGAGCAATCTGCTCAGCCAGGTGGCGGCGGTGCCGCTCCACCATTATTATTTGATCACGCGCGAGCAGACGGTGGTCGGTCCAGGCCAGACGCCCAGCTTCACGCCCTGGCGCCTTGAGCCCAAGACCTATCCCGACCTCGCCACCCTGGCCGATGTGTGCGGGCGAATGTTCCCCGACCCATGCCCGCCGAAATCGCAAACCGACAAAATTTGCCAATACCGATGGTTGAAACCGGCGGTGGCGATCGTCGCCATGATCGCGATCCTGTTTTCTGCAGGCGCCTATATCGAGCGATCGAAATGGTTCGACGAGGTCATGGGCCGCTTCGACGCGCTGGAACACGACCTCGTCGCGATCGACGCTTCGCTGTCGGACCTGGAGGCGCGCTATGCGGGTCTGGAATTCCAGCTGGCGCAGCTCGCCGGCGATGTGGCGCGGCGCACCGATGTGGACGAGATCCTCGCGCAACTCGCTGAGCTCGAACGCCGGATCCTCGTTGAGAGCACCACCGGCGGCGGCTTCGATGAAGCGCCCTGCGCGCTGTCGCAGACCGACCCGCGCGCGCCCGCATTTCTTCTGCGCGCCCAGATCGGCGCTGACGGCGTCCGCGTGTTCCCCTATGACGGCGCCGTAGTGAGCGGCGCGGCGCGGCGCAATGCAGCGCTATCGACGCTGAACTTCACCGTCTCCCAGCCCATGGGCGCCTCTGAGTTCCGTCAGTGGGCGCAAGCCGCCTACGACCAGTCGGTCGCCGACCAGTGCCGCCATTTCGCGATCGTCAACGAAACCGGCCAGGGGGACGCCGCCGGCTACGCGGCGTTGCGCGCGGCGGTGGAGAGCCGATTCTACATCGTGCGGGCGGTGCGCTGAGCGCCTAACCCACGAACGCTTTCTCGATCACGTATTCCGCCGGCCGGGCGTTGGAGCCTTCGGTGAGGCCGGCGCGCTCGCAGCGCAGCTTGCAGTCCTCCAGCATCTCCATGGAGCCGCAGATCATCACCCGGTCTTCTTTCGGGTTGAGGGCCGGCACACCCAGCTCTTTGAAGATCGTTCCCTCGTCTATGAGCTGGGTGATGCGCCCGGTGCGCGCAAAATCCTCGCGCGTGACCGAGGGGTAGTAGACCAGCTTGCCGTTGGCGAACTCGCCCACCAGCGGATCGGTGCTCACCGCCTCCACCAGCTCGCGCCCATACTCCAGCTCGGCGACCTCGCGGCAGGTGTGGGTGAGGATCACCTGCTCGTAGCGTTCATAGGTCTCAGGGTCCCTGATGATCGAAGCGAACGGCGCGATCCCGGTTCCGGTGGAGAGCAGATACAGCCGCTTGCCCGGGGTGAGCGCGTCGAGCACCAGCGTGCCCACCGATTTGGTCCCCAGAAGGATCGGATCGCCCGGCGCGATATGCTGCAAGCGCGAGGTGAGCGGGCCGCCGGGAACCTTGATGGAAAAGAACTCAAGCTCTTCATCCCAGGACGGGCTGGCCACCGAGTAGGCGCGCAAGAGCGGTTTGCCGTCCACCGTCAGCCCGAGCATTACGAACTCGCCGGAGCGGAAGCGGAAACTCTGCGGACGCGTGACGCGGAAGGCGAAAAGCCGATCGGTATAGTGGCGCACCGAAACCACTTTCTGCTCGCTGACAGCGCCCATATCCTGCTCCTTTGATGCTCATCGCCGCGTTGGTCCGACCGCGGATATAAAGAGCCGCGGCGGCGAGCGAAACCCTCGCGCGGCCCGCCGCGCTGCGGCGTATCCGCGCTTAAAGGGGCATGCATCTCAGAGCGGTTCGGCGAGCGTGTCGAACGGCACCTGAAAGGTCGAGCCGCCAAAGCGCGCGGCCTCCTCGCGGTACTGCTCCGCGTTGAGCCGCCGAATCTCGCAGACGCACCAGATGTCGCCGTCGGCGGTGAAATGCGGCGTGTCGAACGTCTTCACGAATATCCGGCCTTCGGCGGTTTGCAGCGTGTTCAGCGAGATCGTCATGGCCATCTCGCCGCGAAACACGCCGGTCTTCTCCCAGCGCTCCGTCACCTCGTCCACAGCCGGGCCGAACAGCCCGTAGATCGGCCGGCCGCGCAGATCGGCCGCGGCGAGCCCCGCCTCGGCGAGCGCCGGCGGATTGATCTCCAGAAACACCGCGCCCGGCCCCACAAGGGAGGCCGGCCAGAGCGCATTGCGCACCCGGGCGCGCACCACCTGGTCCTGCCGCGCGGCCGCTCCGCCGCGGCCCAGCTCAAGCAACCGGCGCCGCAGACTGGCGCGCGGCGCGTCCAGCCCGCGTTCCCAGCGCGACACGGCCGTCTGGTCCACGCCCAGACGCTCGGCCAGCACCGCCTGGCTCAATCCCAATCGGCCGCGCAGCGCTTTGACGTAATCCGGCCATTGCGCCATCGACGCCTCCCGCTTCAGCCCGCCCAGCAAAGGTGATTTTAGGAGCGGGCGTCAATGACGTGTTAACACATCGTAAAAAAGCGATTACGCAAATCTGTCATGTTGGTCCCGCTCATCATGAGGGGATCATCATGTTTAATCGCCGTCCGCACCATTCATTGTCGTTCGCCAACGCCGCCTTCGCCGGTTTCGGCGCGGCGCTGCTGGCCGGAGCCGCGACGCCCGCCGCGCCGGCCCGTCAGGCCGAGCCCGGCGAAACCCGGGCCCAGGCCGACGACGTCATCACCGTTTATTCGCGCGTTCCGCAATCGCGCGAGCAGGTCGGCTCGGCCACCAGCGTGATTTCCGCGGAGACCATCGAGCTTCAACAGCTGCAGATGCTCGACGAGGCGCTGGAGCGCGCGCCCGGCGTGTCGATCACGCGATCGGGCGGGTTCGGCCAGAACACCCAGGTGCGCATGCGCGGCTTCACGACCAAGCACGTGCTGACCATCATCGACGGGGTGAAAATCACCAACCCGGCCGAGTTCGACAACCAGTTCGGCGTCGAGCACGTGATGCTCGACCAGATCGAGCGCATCGAGGTGCTGCGCGGACCGCAGTCCGGCGTCTACGGGGCCGACGCGGTGGCCGGCGTGATCAATATCGTTACGCGGCGGGGATCGGGCGATCCCGATCTGCGCGTGTCCGGGATGTTGGGATCCAACGACACCTACGAGCTCTCGGCCGGATCCCAGGGCGGACTTATGGAAGACCGTCTGGGCTATAATCTCAGCGTCTCACTGTTCGACACCGGCGGCATATCGCTGGCCAGCCGCGCGCCGGGCAACACCGAG
>JBKHAZ010000113.1:0-8379 GCA_046542605.1 Oceanicaulis sp.
GAACAGGCGCGGATCGGTGATGACGTCGATGGGCCGCATGCGGTGGGAGAGCTCCAGCCCCTCCAGCGTTCGCGCCCGGGACAACGCCACATAGGCCTGACCATGGGCGAACAGGCGCCGGGAGACGTCGAGGAACACCTTGTCCAGCGTCAGGCCCTGGCTTTTGTGGATGGTCATCGCCCAGGCCAGCCGTAGCGGATACTGCGCGTAAGAGCCGATGGTCTCGCGTTTCAGCTTGCCCGAATTTCCGTCCGCAGCGTAGCGCATGCGCTCCCAGGTGACCTTCTCCACGTTCACCGTTTCGCCGTTGACGTGGACCTTCACCCCATCCGGCGTGAAACCCGCCACCTCGCCGATGGAGCCGTTCACATAGCGCCCGCCGGGATCATTGCGGATCATCATCACGCGCGCCCCGGTTTTCAGGATCAGCGGATCGTCGGTGGGAAACAGGCGCGGATCGAACTCGCCCTCCACCTTGCCGGAAAAGCCGCGCGGCTCGCCCAAAAGGCCGTCCAGGCGCGCCTGGTTGATCGAGGACGCCGCCTGGTTGGTGGCGGTCAGCACCACATGGGTGGTGCTCGCCTCCAGCCCCGACCGTCCGGTGACGCGCTCATTGAGCCGGTCGGCGAGATCGGGGGTGAGTTCACCTTCGCGCACGGCGTTGAGGACCTCCACGAAGTCCGGATCGGCCTGGCGATGCACCTTGTGCAGCTCCACCATGGTGAAGCCGGCGTCGCGAAACGACGGGGCGTGGAAGAAGAACGGGCCTCCGAAATGCTCTTCGAGGAAGGCGCCCTCCTCGCCCTGGGCGATCGGGGGCAGCTGGGCCAGATCGCCCACCAGGATCAGGCGCACCCCGCCGAACGGCTCGTGACTGTCGCGGTTCAGCCGAAGGGAGAAATCCACCGCCTGCATCAGATCGGAGCGCACCATGGAGATCTCGTCGATCACCAAGGTGGTGAGCGCGCGCACCGCCCGGGCGTTGCGCAGGCGGCGGATATCGCCGGGCGTGATGAGACGCGGCGGCAGCCGGAAAAAGCTGTGCAGGGTCTGGCCGCCGGCGTTCATCGCTGCAACGCCGGTGGGCGCCAGCACGGCGGCCTTCGAACCCAGCCGGCGCAGTATGGCGCGCGTGACCGTGGTTTTGCCGGTGCCGGCGCGGCCGGTCAGGAAGAGATGAGCCCCGCCTTCGACGGCGAAGTCGACCACCGCTTGCTGCTGGGCGGAGAGGGTCGGGGCGGTCGGTCCGGCGAGCAAGGGGCGGCCTTTCGTCAAGCGATCGGCCGCCAGCCTGCCCGTGTTCCGGCCTGTTGGCCAGCGCGGCCGCCAGCCCTAGTAGATCTCTTCGGCGACGCAGCCGTTACCCACGAAGCGGAAGTCGCGCACCCGCTGATCGGGGCCGATCACGAAACGGGTCTCACACTCCACCCACCACTCCCGGGGCGGCTCGTAGATCGTCTCGTCATAGGTGGTGACGCGCTCGCGAACGACGCCGTCGCTATCGCGGTAGGTGGTGCGCTGCTCGCGCGGAATGGTCCGGTGACCGCCCGGATCGTAGCGCCGCTCCTCGTTGAAATAGACCCAGATTTCCGAGCCGTCCGTCAGCGTGTCTCGACGGTCCGGAGGCCCCCATTCCAGCATGATGGAATCCGAGGGCGCGCCGACGAACTGTTCGACCTGCTGTCGATAGCCTTCGGCGGTGGCGCAGCCGGCGAGCACGGCCGCCGCAGCGGCGATCATGGCGAGACGTTTCATCGTGAAGCGGTCCTGTCTAAGATTTCTCCAGCCGGCCGCGACACGGCCGCGGTCGACGGTTTGCGCCAACATAGCGTACACCGCTGAACCGGAGCTGACAGAAAAAAGGCGCTGGCATGGCCGCGTTTTCCCCTTTGACGTGTTTCGCACGCACCAGACGGCGGGCCGGCGATGGCTGTTGACGTGACCCGTCACGCCCGGCACATCGTCTTGAAGGAGATCGGCGGGCCGGGCCAGCAACGCCTGTCTCGCGCGCGCGCGCTGATCATCGGCGCGGGCGGGCTCGGCGCGCCGGCTGCGCTCTATCTCGCCGCCGCCGGCCTGGGCGCGATCCGGATCGCCGATCCCGATCAGGTCAGCCTCGATAATCTGCAGCGCCAGGTTCTGTTTCGCACCCAAGACGTCGGCCGCGACAAGGTTGAGGCCGCCGCCTCGCACCTGTCCGCGCTGGATCCGGCGGTGCGCATCGAGCCGGTGAAGACGCGCGCCGACGCGGCGGGCTTGCCGGCGCTTCTGGACGGCGCCGATCTGGTGCTCGACGGCTGCGACGATTTCGAGACCCGCTTTGCGGTGAACGACGCGGCGATCCGCGCGCGCGCGCCGCTCGTCTCCGGCGCGGTCGGGCGCTGGGACGGGCAGGTCGCCGTGTTCGCGCCGCATCTGGGCGGGCCGTGCTATCGCTGCTTCGTGCCGGCGGCGCCCCCCGATGCGGAAACCTGCGCGCAGACCGGCGTGGTGGGCGCGTTGACCGGGGTGATCGGCTCGTTGATGGCGCTTGAAGCGGTGAAACTGATCGCCCGGGCCGGTGATCCTCTGCTTGGCCGGTTGATGCTTTATGACGGCCTTGCCGGGACGGCGCGCACCGTCAGGCTTCCTCGCGACCCTGATTGTCCTGCGTGCGCTCACGTTTGAACAGGCCGCCGCGGCGCAGCCGCACGAAGGCGAGCGCCCCAAGCGCCAGCCCGGGAAGAAGCCCGTAGAGAAAGCCCAGATTGAGGTCGCCGGTCAGGAGCGAGACCACGCCCCACACGATGACGCCCACCGCCAGAAACGCGGCGAAGGCCAGGCCCGCTTGCAGCGGCGGCGGAGATTTGGTCGGCGGCATGACTGGATTCGACTCAGTGACCCTGGTGCGGCGCGCTGTCACGCTAGCAATCCGGCTCAGGGCCCACAAGGAAAAGCGGCCCCTAACGCCGGCGTTTTTTCTTCGTCTTGCTGCGCGCATCAACGACGATGAGCAGGTAGACCGACGCCGCCAGCGCCCCTCCCACGAGGGCGCCGCCGACCCAGCTCGACACAATCACGGTGAAAAGCGCGGCGGTGATGAGCGCAAGCATCACCACCATCGCGATGACATTGTTCGGCGGTAGAAATATCGATTTACGGCGTTTCACCCGTCAGGTCCCGGTAATGCGTCCAGATCATGCGTTCTGAGGTGATGAAACCCCAGTTCCACGCCTCATGCCAGTCCGCAAGCGGGTCTTCGGCCAGAATGTCCTCATAGCTCAAACCCTGCTCGACAAGCGCGGCGATCACGGCGCGGGTCTCGGTGAGCATGGCGATGCTCGCCTCCACGCCGGCCTTGCCGGATAACGGTCCGTGCCCGGGAATGATCCGCGTGTGCGGCCCGGCGGCGTCGGCGACCGCCTGCAGGCCGGCGATCATCCCCTCGACCGTGCCGCCATTGTCGAGATCGATATAGGGATACATGCCCGAGAACAGCAGATCGCCCGCATGGATGATGTCGGCCTCTTCGAACACCACGAAAATATCGCCGCCGGTGTGGGCGCTCGGCGCGTGATGGAAGCGCGCGGTTTGCCCGTTCAGGGTCGCCGCGTCGCCGTGGGAGACCGCCACCGTAGGCAGGAACGCGCCTGAGAGCGGTTCCGGCGTGCGCCCGGTCAGCTGCGCCGTCACCGGGTTTTCCAGCGCGGGGCGCACGCTTTCATGGGCCATGATGGTCGCGCCCTGGCCGGCGAAATAGGCGTTGCCCAGCACGTGATCGCCATGGAGATGGGTGTTCAAAATCAGATCCACCGCCCGGTCGCCGGAGACCGCGCGTTGGGCCCGATCGATCGCCGGGGCTAGGGTTTCCATCTGGGTGTCGACCATGAAAACCCCGTCTTCGCCGACGCTGATCCCCACGTTTCCTGCGCGGTTGGTGGCGAGCATGTAAACGCCGTCGCCAAGATCGGTGGTCTCCACATAAACCTCCGAGCCGTCCTGGGCGATCGCGCCCCCGGACAGGTGAAACAGGCAAGCGGCTGCGGTCAGTGAGCGGATCATCGCGCCTCTCCTCGAAGTTTTCTCAGGTGCGCGCCCGAGGATGGACCGCGGGGTCGCGAAAGCGAACCCCGAAACGCGATTCGGCGCGCCACGCGGGAGCGGGTGCGCCGAACGGCGGCGGCGAGGCCGAAGGATTTGAAGGGGCGGCCCCGCCGCGCGAGGCCTAGCGGCTCTTCTTCGGCTTGCCGGCCGGCTTCAGGGCGGGTTTCAAAGAGGCGGGTTTCTGACCCGGTTTGGACGGAAGCGCCCATGGTGGTTTGATCTCTCAAACCGACACGCCGAAAATCGTGCGCGACGCGCTATAGATGCGCCGCTCCCGGCCGCCGGGCAAGAGCCCGGTGAACGCCCGCAAACATTTGATATTTTTTATATAATAAAGCCTTGTCCGGCCGGGTTTCGCCGCCGCTCGGCGCACGGGTTTAACCCGGCGTTCACGCGGCTAGGCCCCAATGGGCGACATGGTTCTGCGCGCATTGATTCCCGCCCTTCTGATCGCCCTGACCGGCGCGGGTCCGGCCCATGCCCGGCTCGAAAGTCAGACGCAAATCTGCGCCGGATTCTCCGGTCTGCCCGTGCCGCGCTTCGTATCGCTGCGCTATGACGAGGCGATCGGCCGGTCCGGCCCGTCGCGCCAGCATCCCGAACTCTATCTCTACCGGCGCGCCGGCTTGCCGCTGCAAATCATCCAGGAAACGCCGGACTGGCGTAAAGTGCGCGATCCCGGCGGGGTCGAGGTGTGGATGCACCGCCGCCTCCTGTCGGGCCGGCGGGCGGTCTGGGCGCGCGAGGCCGCCGACCTGCGCGCCCGGCCGGATGAGGAATCCAGCCTGATCGCCCGCATCGAGCCGGAGGCGCGCCTGTGGCTGGAACGCTGCCGCACCGGCTGGTGCCGGCTGGAGGCCGGCGGGCGGCGCGGCTGGGCGCAAGCCGGCCTGTTCTGGGGCGTGACGCCCGCCGACCAGGGCGCGGGCGCAGGCGCGGACGGCGCGCTTGAGGGGGCGCTTGCCCCGTGCTACCGCTCCGATCCGGAACCCGCCGCGACCGCCGAGGCGCAATAGCGCGCAGGCGCCCGGCTCCCTTTCGAGGCCGCGCCCCAGGCGCCGCCTCGTGCTAGAGACAGGACAAAGGCCGAGCCGGCCGCGCACGCCGCGGCGGATTCGACGAACCCCATGACCGATCAACAAAACAGCTATGATTACGACGCCCTGATCGCCTGCGGCAAAGGCGAGCTGTTCGGGCCCGGCAACGCCCAGCTGCCCTTGCCGCCCATGCTGATGTTCGACCGCATCACGCGCATCGACGATGACGGCGGCGCCTATTCGCGCGGCTGCATCGTCGCCGAACTCGACGTGAAGCCGGACCTCTGGTTCTTCGACTGCCACTTCCAGGGCGATCCGGTGATGCCGGGCTGTCTGGGGCTGGACGCCATGTGGCAGCTCGTCGGCTTTTATCTGGGCTGGACCGGGGCGCCGGGCAAGGGCCGGGCGCTGGGCGTTGGAGAGGTGAAGTTCACCGGCCAGGTGCCCCCGACGGTTTCCTGCGTGCGTTACGCCATCGACATCAAGCGGGTGATCCGGCGCAAGCTTGTTCTGGGCATCGCCGACGGCCATGTGGAAGCCGATGACCAGCGCATTTACACAGCCAAGGACATGCGGGTAGGCCTGTTCCAGCCCGAAGAACTGAAGAAAAGCGAGGCCTGAATGAGACGCGTCGTCGTCACCGGGATCGGAATCGTCTCCGCCATCGGCGATAATGTCGAAGAAGTCGCCGCGAGCCTGAAAGCGGGCAGAAGCGGCGTCGCCGCCGCGCCTGAATACGCCGATCTGGGTTTTAAGTGCCAGGTCCACGCGCGGCCGAAAGCCAATCCGGCCGAGCACGTGGACAAGCGCGCCTACCGCTTCATGGGCGAGGGCGCGGGTTGGGCGTACATGTCCATGGAGCAGGCCATCGCCGATGCGGGGCTGGACGGCGCCGACATCTCCAACGCGCGCACGGGTCTGATCGTCGGCACCGGCGGGCCAAGCGTCGAAGCGATCGTGAAAGCCGCCGACACCACCCGCGAAAAGGGCCCCAAGCGCATCGGCCCGTTCGCCGTGCCGAAAGCCATGGCGTCGACCGGCTCGGCGACGCTGGCCACGCCGTTCAAGATCAAGGGCGTGAATTATTCCATCAGCTCGGCGTGCGCGACTTCGGTGCATTGCATCGGCGCGGCGGCCGAACAGATCGCCTGGGGCAAGCAGGACGTGATGTTCGCCGGCGGCGGCGAGGAGCTGCACTGGGCGCTGTCGAACCTGTTCGACGCCATGGGCGCCATGAGCTCGAATTACAACGGGACGCCCGAAACCGCCTCGCGCGCCTTCGACAAGAATCGCGACGGCTTCGTCATAGCCGGCGGCGCCGGCATGGTGGTGCTGGAGGAGTATGAGCGCGCCAAGGCGCGCGGCGCCACGATCTGGGCCGAAGTGCTCGGCTACGGCGCCACCAGCGACGGCCATGACATGGTCGCGCCCAACGGCGAAGGCGCGCGGCGCTGCATGGAGCAGGCGCTCGCGCCGCTGAAAGGCCGCAGGATCGATTATGTGAACCCGCACGCCACCTCCACCCCGGTGGGCGACATCCGCGAGGCCCAGGCCCTGCGCGAGGTGTTCGGAGTGGGGAAGGTTCCGCCGCTCTCGGCCACCAAATCCATGACAGGCCACTCGCTGGGCGCAGCCGGCGTGCAGGAGGCGATCTATTCGCTCATCATGATGCGCGACGGCTTCATAGCCCCCTCGATCAATATCGAGGAGATGGACCCGGAAGTGGGCGAGCTGCCCGTGGTCACCGAAATGCGTGGGGCCGAGCTGAACACGGTGCTGTCCAACTCCTTCGGCTTCGGCGGGACGAACGGCACGATCGTGCTGGGCCGGCCGGACTAAGCGTCAGCCAAACAGACCGAACCGGAAAGGGCGGCCCCCCGTCGGGCCGCCCTTTTCTTAGCGATCAAAGCGATTCTAGCGCTTCGCATGATCGATCCTGGTCGCGTGATCGAAGCGAAGAACCGGTCCCCACTTCTCCTGATCACGCTCCCTAAAGCTCGCGCTTGATCTCCTCGACCTGGAAGCACTCGATCTGGTCGCCCACCTGGAGGTCGTGATAGCCGATGAAGCCCATGCCGCACTCGGTGCCGGCGCGCACTTCGGACACCTCGTCCTTGAAGCGCTTGAGCGTCGAGAGCTCGCCCTCGTGGATCACGGTGTCGTCGCGCAGAAGGCGCACGCCGCAGCCGCGCTTGACCACGCCGTCGGTGACGCGGCACCCGGCCACCTTGCCGACCTTGGTGATGTTGAAGACCTCCAGGATTTCGGCGTAGCCGATGAAGGTCTCGCGCTTCTCCGGCGACAGCATGCCCGACAGCGTCGATTTCACGTCGTCGATCAGGTCGTAGATCACCGAATAATAGCGGATCTCCACGCCCTCGCGCTCGGCCAGCTCGCGGGCCTGTTTGTTGGCGCGGACGTTGAAGGCGAAGATCGGCGCGCCGGAGGCCTGAGCCAGCAGCACGTCGCTTTCCGAAACACCGCCCGGCGCCGAGTGGACGACCTTGGCGGCCACTTCCTCGTTGCCCACCTTCTCCAGCGCGCCCACGATGGCTTCGGCCGAGCCCTGCACGTCGGCTTTCACCAGCACGGGCATTTCGGCAAGTTCGTTGGTCTTGAGCTTGGCCATCATCTGCTCAAGCGAGGCGCCGCCGGAACGGGCCGCGGCCTGCTTGTCGCGCAGGGCGCGCTGGCGGTACTCCACCAGCTCGCGGGCGCGGGCCTCGGTCTCCACCACCGCAAAAACCTCGCCCGGATCGGGCGCGCCGTCGAGGCCGAGAATCTCGGCCGGCTCGGACGGACCGGCCTCTTTGAGCTGCTGGCCCCGTTCGTTGACCAGGGCGCGCACCTTGCCCCAGTGGGCGCCGGCCACCACGATCTCGCCGCGCTTCAGCGTGCCGCGCTTGACCAGCGCCGTGGCGACGGGGCCGCGGCCCTTGTCGATCTGGCTTTCGATCACGACGCCTTCGGCCGAGCGGTCCGGATTGGCTTTCAGCTCCAGGAATTCGGCCTGCAGATTGATCGCCTCGGTCAGCTCGTCCAGCCCGGTGCGCTTGAGCGCGGAGACTTCGACCGACTGAACGTCGCCGCCCATGTTCTCCACGAACACTTCGTGCTGAAGCAGTTCCTGAAGCACCTTGTTCGGGTCGGCGCCGGGCTTGTCGCACTTGTTGACCGCAACGATCATCGGCACGCCGGCCTGCTTGGCGTGGCTGATCGCCTCGATCGTCTGGGGCATGACGCCGTCGTCGGCGGCCAC
>JBKHAZ010000114.1:0-8370 GCA_046542605.1 Oceanicaulis sp.
CGACCCACTCAGAGGTGTGCGAAGCCATGTCCTCATAGGTGATGAACCCGCCGATGCGCTCCATATAGGCGTCGATGGTGCGCGCGATGTCGCCCTCATAAAACGCCGCGCGTCCGTTCTCGGCGAGCTGGCGATAGGTGTTCGCAAGATCGCGATTGCGGAAGATCTCGCCCTCGCGCGGCGCGTCGCCGTCCTCGGTCAGATAGGTCGCCTGGGCGTTGGCGAACTCCTCGAACCCGCCCTCCTCAAAGCGCTCAGCGAGGGTCGTCATGTTGCGATCCCAGTAATAGGCGATGGTTTCTGTGAGCGGGAAACCGTCCTCCGCATAGCGAATCGCCGGCGCCAGGATCTGATCCATCTCCATGGAGCCGAAGCGCTCATGCATCTCGAACCAGCCGTCCACCGTGCCGGGGACCGAAACGGGCAGGGCGCCGAGCGGGGGAATCGCACCGTCCTCGCCGACGATCTCGATCACCTGATCATAGGTGAGGTTTTGCGGCGAGCGCCCGGCGGCGTTCAGCCCGTAAACCTGTTTCGTCTCGGGGTCCCAGATGATGGCGAACAGATCGCCGCCGACCCCGTTGCCGGTGGGCTCCATCAGGCCGATGGCCGCGTTCGCTGCGATCGCCGCGTCCACCGCATTGCCACCCGATTTCAGCACGTCGAGCGCCGCCTGGCTGGCGAGGGGATGGGCGGTGGCGGCCATGCCGCCCGTGGCCACGACCGGCGAGCGGGTGGCGAAGTGATCCCCGCTCACCCGGTCGCCGGGATAGCGGGTCTGCGCCTCGGCCGGCGCGCCGAACTCGGAAAACGCCATCAGGCCGGCGACTCCTGCGATAAGGGTTTTTGTGAAGGCTGACATGAAAGCTCCCCTGCTTGCGGCGCGCGTCTGGCGGCGCGCCTTGAACGCGGGAAGTAGATAGGCCCGAGCGGGGCGAATCAAGGCGGCGGGGCGGGCTCACGGCGTGAGCTTGGCGGCGCCCCTTGCAGGTCAGGCGTTTTTCCCTCCTCCAAAGGGGAGGGAAGGGGGGCGGTTGCGACCGGACCGAAAACCGGGGCCCTCGAGATCACGCCCGATCCAGCAGCCCGGATTTCCGGCCCCCGCCCTCGGCCGGGCGCAGATCGCCAGCGTAGCGCCGAGCGTTCTCTACATAATGGTCGGCGCTCGCTTTGAGCATTTCGTCCACGCCCTCTGCGATCTGTTTGACCACCTTGCCGGGCGAACCCATCACCACCGATCCGTCGGGAATCTCCTTGCCCTCGGTGATGAGGGCGTGGGCGCCGATGATGCAATTCTTTCCGATCTTCGCGCCGTTGAGGATCGTCGCGCCGATTCCCACCAGCGAGTAATCGCCGACCGTGCAGCCGTGCAGCATGGCGTTGTGGCCGACGGTGACGCCTTTGCCGAGCACAAGCGGAAAGCCCATGTCGGTGTGCATCACCGAGCCGTCCTGGACGTTGGAGTCCTCGCCGATGGTGATCAGCTCGTTGTCGCCGCGGATCGTCGCGCCAAACCAGACCGAGGCGTTCTTCTCCAGCTTCACCTTGCCGATCACGGCGGCGCTCGGCGCGACCCAGGCGCCCTCCGGGTGGAGTTCGGGCTCGTTGTCCTTCAGGGCGTAAAGCGTCATGATTTCAGGCCTCTCTCGTGATTCGAGCGGGTTCAAGTGTGGCGCCCCGGCTGCAGTTTCGTGACGAAGCGGCGAAGCCGGGACTCATAATTCGTTCACTGTCGTAGGATGAGACTGTGAGTGCGATTCGCGATCAACCCATCGCGGTCGCAATCGCAGCGCAAAATGCGCATCGGAGCGAGCTTGAGGGAGACAGGCCATGCCTGTTGCGCCGCCAAATCCGGGAGCAGTTCCGCCGCCCAGCGCGCCGGACCGGCCGCACTCCCGCCGCACCTTCAAGCCCGACTCCCCGTTCACCCCTGCGCATCCGCGTCAGGGGTTTTTTCTTGTCTTCTGGAGGGCCTGACATGGGCAAGCGTGCAACCAAGCGCCGCCAAGCCGGATCGTTCAACGCCGAAGCCTACGAGGAGGAGAAGGTCCGGGCGCTGTTCCCGGGCACGAACTGGACTCCCGACGACAAGGAACCCATGCGCGACCAGAGCTACGTGAAGAACGTGAAGCCGCGCTCGAAGAATCAGGCCGTCCTGATGGAGGCCATCGACACCCACAATCTCGTGATGGCGCTCGGACCGGCCGGCACCGGCAAGACCTATCTCGCCGTGGCCAAGGGCGTCGAAGCGCTCGAAGCCGGGCAGGTGGGCCGCATCGTGCTGTCCCGTCCGGCCGTGGAGGCCGGCGAATCCATCGGCTTCCTGCCCGGCGCCATGGAGGAGAAGCTCGCCCCCTATCTGCGTCCGCTCTACGACGCGCTCGCCGACCGGCTCTCTCCGAAACGTCTGAAGGCGCTGATCGCTGAAGGCCTCATCGAGATCGCGCCCATCGGCTATATGCGCGGGCGCACGCTGAACAACGCGTTCGTGGTGGTCGACGAGGCGCAGAACTGCACCTACGCCCAGCTGAAAATGCTGCTGACCCGGCTGGGGTGGAACTCCACCATGGTTGTCACCGGCGACCCGGCCCAGACCGACCTCCTGCCCGAGCTGTCCGGGCTGAAGACCATCGCCGACAAGCTGGAGCCCCTCGACGATATCGGCGTGGTGCACCTGAAATCCGAAGACATCGTCCGCCACCCGCTGGTGGCGAGCATGCTGGGGGTGCTGTAGGAAGCCGCATCGCCCTGAATTCCCGGGCAAGCCCGCAAGGCGCGAATCCGGGACCTGTTGCCAAAGGCCGCGCCTCGTCCTGTAACAGGTCCCGGATCTTCGCTTCTCTCGTTCGGGAATCCAGTCGCTGCAGCGGCCGTCTACACTCTCTCCCTCGCACCGATTCAAGAGCGCCTGTTCATGATCGAAACCATCTTCGCCGCCGCCCTCGCCCTGCAGCCCGTCACGCCGGAAACCGATCCGGACTCCTTCGTGCTGGCGATCATCGATGTGGAGACGACAGGCCTTCAGCCCGGCCATCACGAGATGATCGATATCGGCGCGGTCTACACCGATCTCGACGGCGCGGTGCTGGGGCGGTTTTTCATCCGCATGACGCCGGACCATCCTGAGCGTGCCGGTGAGATCGCCCGGGGAATCAACGGCTTCGACGAAGAGCGCTGGGTCCGGCTCGGCGCGGTGGGAGAGGCCGAAGCGGCCGAAGCGTTCCTCGACTTCCATCGCAAGACGACAGGCGGGCGCACCGCGCTTTTCACGGCCTACAACGCCCATTTCGACCGCGCCTTCGTGGACGCCTGGCTGAAGGAGGAGGGCCATGAAGGCGTCTCCTCTATCTTCACCTATTTCATGGTGGATCTGCCCTCGCTCGCCTGGGGGCGGGGCTATCGCGGGCTTTACGGATCCGAGATCGCCGCGGCGCTCGGGATCGAACCGGAGACCGACGATCCGCTGCAGCACACCGGCGAATCCGGCGCGGCCTGGAACCTTGAGTTTTATCGTGCGCTGATGGCGGCGGAGGGGCGGGATTAAGGCCTGGCGTCCTCCCCGCTTGCGAGGCCGGACATCGTGCGGGTTCTACTCCCCCGGCGTCCGGCTTGAGAAGGACGCCACATTGCCCACGGCGGTGGCCGAGCCGGTCAAGGCGTTCACGAAGCCGGTGTGCGAGGCGTTCACGCCGGCGGCCACCGGGCCTGAATTCGTCTGCGCGATTCGGGCGTCCAGCGACACCGGGCATTCGGCGCACACATAGGCGCTTTGCGCATTGCCGATGGCGCTCGCCGACAGGGCGGCGCCGGAATCCGCGCCCACGCCGCCGATGCCGCCGGCGAAGGTCACCTGGGCGGTCACGGGACCGGAATTGACCTGGTTCAGGCCGGTATAGGCGTCCGCGCCGATGTTCGACACGAGCGCGCTGTTGCCCGCCGCGTTGGCGGAGCCGGCGACCAGCCCGTTGCCGAAATCGGCCACGTTCAGCGTCGTCGTCGCGCGCACCGGGCCGGTGTTCGTTTGCGCGCCCTGCGCGTGAGCGTAGCCGTAGTCGTTCTGGATCATGACCGTATTGCCCGCCGCGCTGGAGGCGGCGGCCCCGCCATAGTCGGCGTTGGCGATGTCGGCGCGGGCTTCGGCGGCGACCGTCCCGGATTGGGACTGGTCGAGATCGGCGATCGGGCTCGCGCCATAGCCTCCGGCGGTCAGGGCGTTGCCCGCCGCCTGGGCGCCTTGCGCAAAGGTTTCGATCTCACCGTCCGCGGCGTCGAGATCGGCGCGCGCCATCACCTCGGCGCCGCTTTCTTGAGCGAGACGCAGGTCATGATCGCCCCCGCCGCTGACCTGGACGGCGTTCGCGGCCGCGCTCGCGCCCTGCACGGTGTGGCCGGCATAGCTTGCGATCCGCAAGGCCGACAACCCCGATACGCGCGCGCCCGTGGACGCGGTCTGGTCAAGGTCGAGATCGACGTTCGCGTCCGCGTCCGCGGTCAGCGCATTGCCTTGGGCTGCGGCGGTGGAGATCACGTAGGACCAGGCGTTTTCCACGTTGACCGAGGAGACCGCGTCCACAGAGCCCGACAGGCTTTGCGCACCACTCACGCCGGTCCAGCTGGTCACTTGGCCGGTGGCGGAGTTCGCCTGGGCGAGCGCGGTGGAGACGGCGGTTTCCACCCCGCCGGCCGTCTGCGCGTCCTGACTGCGGACCGGACCAGAGCTTTGCTGGTCAAGCTCGATCCTATCGGTAGGTTCCGCGAAGCTGGCTGCGGATGTCAGGATCGCGGCGCTCGTGCCCGCGATCAACGCTCGTGCGAGCCTGGACATAGGGAGCCTCCGAAGGCGCATAGGCGGTTTGCAGCTGGACCCCGCCGGTGACGGTGGAGCCGCCGATGGGATCGTCGAAGGCGCAGGTCTGTTCGGGAGCGACCCCGTAAAGCTGCGCGGAGATTTCAAGAACAGCGCGCTCGACCACCGAGCGCACGGCGAGTTGGATCGGTTCGAGCGAGCGCCCGCCGGCGGACACGTCCACGACGGCGTCGCCGAAGAAGGCGAAGACGCCGGCGCTAAGCTCGCGGCCGATGATCTGCTTCTGGTAGGAGACCACGTCGACCACTTCGAGCGAGCGCGAATCGATGAGCCTGAGATCAAGGCCCACATTCATCACGTACATGCGCCGGGAAAACACGCCGCTGGGATCGGAATCCACGCTGTCGCCGGCGAACAGGTCCTGCCCGTTGGAGCGGATATTGGCGTTCAGCTCGGTGATGCCGCCTACCAGATAATAGTCCGAGCCGGGGATCGAGCCGGCGTAAATCTGGCGGAAGCCCTGCTCCTCGCTCTGATCGCCGATGAGCTGGTTGTTGGCGTAGCGCAGCTCCAGCT
This sequence comes from Oceanicaulis sp., assembly GCA_046542605.1. Classification (GTDB taxonomy): domain Bacteria; phylum Pseudomonadota; class Alphaproteobacteria; order Caulobacterales; family Maricaulaceae; genus Oceanicaulis. Next base: position 5,384 of record JBKHAZ010000114.1, read on the forward strand.
CGGCGACCGACGTGTCAAAACGCTCCACCAGACGCGCGCCGGCCTTGGAGAAAGCGCTCATCGCCATCAGCGCGGCGCCCTGGGTGACCCGCGTGCCGCCCTCCGGCGCGATCTGGCCGGTATAGTCGGCGATGCGGCCCACCGCCACGCGCGGCGCGGCGATGCCGGACCGGCGGGCATGGTTGGACATGCACACCAGCGCTTCGGAATAGGGCGTCGGATTGGCGGTCACCGGCGCGGCGCCGGTGGGCGCGGCGTAAAGTCCGTCCGAGCCGGGATTGGAGGTCGCGCACGCGGTCACCGCAAGGGCCGAAACCGCTGCGCCGATCAGAGACTTAATCCTGCGCATCATCACCCTCCGTGGCCGCCTGACCGTTCGCGCTTGCGCCCGCGTTCGCTGTGACGTCGCCGGAGTTGGTCTGGCGGCTGTTGACCACGACAGTGTTGTACTTGCCGCTCACCACCACGTTCAGCTGATTGCCGATGGCGGTGGCGTCGGCGAACGGGCCGCCATACCCGCCGCCTTCCGCCCCGGCGCCGGTCTGCACCGAGCCGTAGGCGGAGGCCTGGGCCGAGACGCCGACCCCGGTCTGGATCACGCCGTTGATCACCACACGATTGCCGGCCCGGGTCCGCGCGCCGGCGTAGGGCTGGGTCTCCTGCCCATGGGCCTGACCATAGGGCCGGGTCCAGTCGGAGGGATGGCTTTGCTGGCCGGACGCCGCGCCGGAAAGGGCGGCTGCGGCGCTCAGCGCGGCGGTCAGGATCGTTAAGGGGCCGGTCATACTGTGTCCTCTTTGAAGACGCTTTGACCCAGACAGGTGCAACCGGCGTGCCAGCGGCCTAAGTTAGCAAGCCAAGCCGGCGCGAAAGGACGAGCCTTGACCGACAGCCCCGAGCAAGAGCCGCGCCGCGAGCCCTCCGGCGTCGACCCGTCCCTGGGCGGCGCCCGTCCGCCCATGTTCAATATGATGGCGCCGGTGATCGTGTTGCTTGGCGCGGCGATGCTCGGCGTTCAGGTGCTGGAAAGCTGGGCGATGGCCGGGGGCGGCGGCATGGTTCACGGGGTCGTGCTGTGGCTGGGGACCCTGCGCACCGGCGGCGCGCTCAGCCAGCTTCCGCCCGCCCCGGTGTTCGGGCTCACGCCTTACGTCTTGCACGTGTTCGTGCATTTCGGCTGGCTGCACCTGTTGATGAATCTCGGCGCGCTGATCGCCTTTGGGCCCGCCGCGGCGCGCCCGTTCGGAGCCGGCTGGAAAAGCGCGCCGGGCTTTTTGATCTTCTTTTTCACCTGCGCGGTCGGCGGCGCGCTCGCCACGGTGCTGGTCAACGCCGGCACGCCGACGGTCATGGCGGGCGCCTCAACCGCCCTGTCCGGCGTGATCGCCGGCGCCGGGTTCGCCGCCGGCGGGCGCGGGGTCATGACCCGAATCGCCTTGCCGTGGCTTGCGATCAACGTCGTGCTGGCGCTGATCGACCTGGTCTTCCCGCAGCCGATCTCTTGGGAGGGCCATATCGGCGGGCTGATCACGGGGTTTGCGGTCTACCCGCTTCTGGTGCGGCTCTTCGCGTGGCGCTGAGACGCTAGAACAGCGTGTCGTGTTGCGCTCGCCCGTCGATCTCGAGGCCTTTGATGACCGCGCTCCCGTCTCCGGCCACCGATGCGATCAGGCGCAACCGGTCCTCATTGCGCATGCGCTCAAGCGCCAGGGCCTGATCTTTCGGCGCATAATAGCGCTCCAGATTATAGCGCACGCGCAGCGTATCGCGCTCGGTCCCCGGAATCGGGTCGCGGCGGAAGCCGGGCGAGCCGTCTTCCAGCGGCTCGGGCGGGCGGAGCTCGGATTGCGTATACACCGCCTCTATCCGGCCCTGGATGAAGGGCGGCTCCGGCGCGGCGCGGTAGGCGCCCGCCGGCGCCATGGACCCGGTTTCAGTCGCACGAAGCGCCACGTAGACGGGTGCGCCGCGCGCCCATCCGGTCTCCGGACCGTCCAGCGCGGCGGTGTCGAGGCGGTGGAGATCGGTTTCGATGATGACGTAATGGCCAAGCAACAGGTCGCGCGGGTCCACCGGCGCCATATCGAGCAGGATCGCCTCACCGCCGGCGCGTTTCATGACATGGACGCTCACCATGGCGGCCAGGATGGCGCTCATGGCGAGCGCGACAAGCACAAGACGGATCAGCACGCTCATGACCCCGCTCCCGTTTCAGGGCTGGTGGAAAGGCGCCGGGCGATGCGTCCGAGGAGCAGCGACAACCCGATCAGCAAAACGCCGCCCAAGCCGAAGAACAGGGCCGTGCCGAGAAGCCCGCCGAACAGGACGCCGTATATATAAAGCGTCTCGGCGATGAACAGGATCACGCCCAGTACGCCCGTGGCGCGCCGGCCCGGCGCGGCGCCGATCAGGATCAGCGCCGTCGCCGCGGCGTAGACGGCGACGCCGGCTGCGATCTCGATGAAGAAGTCCACGCCGTCCGGCGCGGCCGCGTAGATCGCAGGCAGCGCGGTGGCAGTGAGGCCCGCCGCGCTGAGACCGAGCACGGAGCCCCAGCCGATGGATTTGAGCCTGGCGCGCAACAGCGCGAACAGGACCAGCGCACCCACCGCGGCCGTAACGGCGACCCATTAGGCGGCGGGAATGTCCGCGTCCGAATCGCCGCTGTTCTGCAGGGCGAAGCCTGCGGCGAGCGCTGCGGCGGCGAACCAGGCTGAAAGGACGCCCGCGCCGAAGATTCGGCGATCGCGCATCAAGGCCGATCCCATGGCGGCCGCTCCGGTCGCCAACGCGAAGACGGCGAACCTCTGCATGTCGGCGAGACTGTCTTGCGTGGTCTCGTAGAGCAGGTGCGCGCCCCATACGAGCCCGGCCAGGCCGAGCAGGTTCAACGTCACCGCCGATCTCAGCCGCCAGGCGAGCGCGGCTGTTGCGAGCCAGAGCGGGCCGTAGCTCCATACATGGGCCGGGGTCATGGGGTTGAACGC
>JBKHAZ010000115.1:0-8277 GCA_046542605.1 Oceanicaulis sp.
AACGGGCGTCCGCACGGCCGGGTTTCGCCTATCGGGCGGGGGTTGAGGAAAGGACCGCCCGCCATGATCCGCCTGCTGCTCGCCGCGACCGCCTCGGGCGCGGCGCTCGCCGGTCCCGCCACGGCCCAGGACGGCGATCCGCTGGAGACCGGCGCGGGCCCGTTGACGCTGGGGACGGAAGGCTATCTCCGGACCGGGGCCGGGACAGGCCTTGATGAAGACACCGAAGGCCAGCCCTGCTTCCAGGCGCCCGGCGCGCGGGCGAAATACCGGCTCGGCAATGAATGCGAGCACTACGCGGAGATCGGGCTCTACGCCGAACTCGGCGGCGGCGAGGACGACGCGCCCGCTCTGCGTCTGACCTGGAAGCCGGTCCTGTTCGGCGAGAACGACGATCTCGACGTCGGGCATATCGACGACGCCGAACTGTTCGTCGAAGCCGCCAACCTGCCGCTCCCCGGCCCGTTCGAGGGCGCCGACATCTGGTTCGGCGAGCGCTTCTACGATCGCTACGACCTGCACATGACCGACTTTTATTTCTACGACCTCTCCGGCAAGGGCGTCGGGATCGAGGACGTTCAGGCGGGGCCCGGCACCATCGATCTCGCGCTCCTGCGCTCCGAATCCGACGTCGAGGGCGAGGACGGCGATCTCGTCGAGGCGGGCGTCGTTCAGTATACCGCCGACGCGCGCTGGCGCGGCCTTCCCCTCTTCGGCGGCGAGCTTCTGGCCGGGCTGAACTACGCCTGGGCCGACGCGCGCGATCCGATCCTCGACGCGCGCACCGGCTGGCAGGGCGCGCTCGTGCTCGAGCACGGCGGGCTTCTGGGGGCCGACAAGAACTACAACCAGGTCTCGCTGCAATACGGGCGCGGGCTCGAGGCCTCGCTCGACACCGACGGCTTCGACGGTCCCGTCGGGTCGAGCTATCGCCGCCGCCTCGCCCTCAGCCGCGACGGCGAGGCCGAGACCTGGCTTCTGTCCAACCAGACCGTCCTGAATTTCGACGGTCCGTGGGCGGTGCAGTTCGGCGGCGTGCTCGAACACCGCTCCGGCCTTGATTCAGACCTGAACGCAGACGTCGTCTGGGCGAGCCTCGGCGCGCGCCCGATCTATCACCTGACCGAACACTGGGCGGTGATGGGCGAGGCCGGCGTCGACCACGTCACCAACTCGGACGGCCCTGACGGAGAGCTGGTGAAGACCACCGCGGCGCTCGCCTGGCGCGACGGCCGCGGCTATTTCGCCCGGCCGAGCGTGCGCGTGTTCGTCACCGGCGCCTGGTGGTCGGACAGCTTTGAAGGCTTCATCGACGGCCCCGCCTCCGCGGGGAGAACCCGCGCGGTGAGCGCCGGCGTCCAGCTGGAAACCTGGTGGTAGACGCGGCCCCGGCGCTGCGGCGCCGTGCGCACACGACAACGCCCGCGGGTCTTCCCGCGGGCGTATCTCGTGCGTCTGACGCCGTCTCTTACGAGGTGGCGCCGGACTGGATGACCGTGGTGGCGTTCCGGTTCAGCGCCCAGCACCGCTCGGTGCTTTCGCGGCAGACCGGGTTTTCCTTGCCGTAGGATACGGTTTCGATGCGCGACGGGTCGACGCCCTGGCTGACCAGAAAGTCGCGCGCGGCGTTGGCGCGGCGCGCGCCGAGCGCCAGATTGTATTCCCGGGTGCCGCGTTCGTCGGCGTTGCCGGCGATCAGCACGCGCACCGACGGATAGCTGGAGAGCCAGGCCGCCTGGCGGCGCAGGGTCTCACGCGCTTCGCTGGTGAGCGTGGCCTGATCGAAGCCGTAGAACACGCGGTCGCCCGCGGTGACTTCGAAATCCTCGACCGAGCCGGCCACCGGGCCGGTTTCGGCCGGCGTGGTGTCCTCGGCGACGGTCTCTTCTTGGTCCTCGACCACCTCAGGTTCCACATACGGTTCCGGCTGGGTCGCGCAGGCCGCGGCGAACAGGCCAAGCCCGGCGGCCGCGGCGAAAGCAAAACGCTTCATGACAGGTCGTCCCTCTTAAACGCCGCCGGAGGTTCCCGCCCCTGCGGCCGTTCACGTCTATTGACGCATTGGTCTCTTAAGCAGCCCTTAATCGGCGGCCGCACCGCCCCTCTTCCGACGCAGCCGGGGGCGAGCGTATACGCTTTTTTATTAATCGATCAAGGGAGACCACGCCGGGTCGGAGGCTGCGCCCTGCGTCGGCAGGCGGCGCAGATTGAAGCCGGCGAGGTCGACGCTCCAGATCGAATACCGGGTGCCGTCGGGGTCGGCGTCGCCGCGCGTGAACAGAAGCACGCGCCCGTTCGGTGACCAGGCCGGGGTGTCGACGAAGTAGCCGTCATAGAGGATGCGCTCCTCGCCGGACCCGCCGGCGTCGATGACGCCGAGCATGAAACGGCCCTGGTGCTGCTTGGTGAACGCCACCAGGTCGCCGCGCGGCGACCACACCGGGGTGGTGTAGCGGCCTTCCCCGAAGCTGATGCGCACCGGCTCGGCGCCGTCGGCGTTCATCACGTAGAGCTGGGACGAGCCCGAGCGCGAGGAGGAGAACACCACCCGGTCGCCGTCGGGCGAATAGGACGGCTCCACGTCGTCGGAGGGGTGGCTGGTCAGCTGGCGCAGCGTGCGCATGCGCAGGTCGAACTTGAACACGTCGTGCCCGCCGCGCCGCTCGGCGGAGACCACCAGCTCGCGCCCGTTGGGATGGAAGCGCGCCGACAGCGACTGGCCGTCTTCGGCCAGGCCGGGACCGGAATCGAACAACGCCTCCTGACGCCCGGTTTCCAGATCATAGAGATAGCTCGTCGCCTGCCCGTCCCGGAAGCTGACATAGGTGATCTGCTGGGCGTTCGGGGCGTAGTTCGGCAAAAGCGCCATATAGTCCCGGCTGGTCAGGAAGGACGGATTGGACCCGTCCTGGTCCATCACCGCCAGGCGCCGGATCGGCTCGCCGTTGGGGCCGACGCCTTCGGACACGTAGATGATGCGCGTGTCGAAATAGCCTTCCTCCCCGGTCAGGCGCTCATAGACCGCGTCGGAGACCTTGTGGGCGATGCGCCGCCAGTTGTCCGGGCTGGTGACGAACTGCAGGCCGAGCATTTGCTGCTCGGTGGCGCTGTCCCACAGGCGGAACGCCACCGTCATGCGCTCGTCGCTCTGCATCGTCACCCGGCCCACAAGAAGCGCGGAGGCGTCGATCACCCGCCAGTCGCCGAAGCGCGGGCGCAGATCGATGTCCTCGATCTCCTCGATGAAGGCGTCGGGATCGACCGGTGCGAACAGGCCTGAGCTTTGAAGATTATTGGTGACCACCCGGGCGATGTCCTCGCCCGCCGCCTCGGCGCGGGAATCGCCGCCGCCGGTGAAGTCGGTGACGGCGATGGGCATGGGATCGAGATGGCCTTCGGTCACGTCCACCTGCAGCGGGCTCTGGGCGAGCGCCGGCGCGGCCAGAACGCAAAGCGCCAGCAGCGCGGCGAAGGCCGGCGTGAAGCGGCGGGCGGAAAGGGCGGTCATCGTCAGGTCTCCAGCTTCAGGGCGTCGCACGGGGTTCAAATGCACGTCAGCGGCCACGTTGGGTGTCAACATTGACCTCAAGAAGGCGCCACTCGGCGTAGTTGGCCGCCGGCAGGTCATAGGGCGCGCAATCGATCACAGCGCGCAGGGCCCGCTCGCCGGCGACCCGCAGGAAGGGGTTCGGCGAATTGAGCACGCGCGCCTCGTTCGCAAGGCGCGGCGGTTCGGCGAGCGCGCCGTTGCGCTCCAGGCGCACCTCGACGGCCACGGCGAGATCCATATTGGCCGGCGCGTCGGCGTTCGACCGGGTGCACCGCGCAATCTGACCGGCGGCCATGGCCTGCAGGGTGGCGGTCATCGCCGTGCCGGCGCCGGAGGCCTCGCGCGCCTCGGCCTCCTCGCCGCCCTGGGGCCGGCGCTCGCGCGAGCGGTCGACAAGATCGGACAGCCCGTCAAGATCGAGGCCGCGCTCGGCGGGCTCGGGCTCCGGGCGCGCCGGTTCGGGGTCGGTGTCGGGTTCGGGGTCGGGTTCGGGGTCGGGGTCGGGCTCCGGCTCGACCGGCTCAGGCTCCGGCTCGGCCGGCTCGGGCGCGGGCTCGATTTCCGGCTCGGGCGGAACGATTTCGGGCTCCGGCTCGGGCCGGACCGGTTCGGGTTCGCGCGCCGTGTCGGGCTCGGGCGCGGTGTCCACCGGCTCGGCCTCCACCGGCTCGGGCTCGGGTTCGGGCTCGGGTTCGGGCTCCGGCCTTGCGGCGCGCACATTGGTGTTGTCGGCGAGCATGACCAGCTCGACCGGCACGGCGTTGATTTCCTCGTAAACGCGCGAGGCGGCGGGAAAATAGATCAGCGCCGAGGCGACGAGCCCGGCGTGCAGCCCCGCTGAAACAAGAAAACCGAGGGCCTGGCGCATGTCGCCGGCCTCCTCCTATTCGCGCGCCGGATCGGTGACGAGGCCGATATTGGCGTAGCCTTCCGCCGACACCCGGGCCATGACCCGCATCACCTCGCCGTAGGGCACGCCGTCATCGGCGCGGATATAGATGCGCGCTTCCGCCCCGGCGCCGGAGATCGCACGCAGGCGCGGGGCGAGCTCGTCGAAGCCGATCTCGGTCTCCATCAGGAAAAGCGTGCCGTCGGCCTGGATGGTGACGGTGAGCGGTTCCTCGCTGGTGGTCATGGCGCGCGCTTCGGTGTCGGGCAGGTCCACCTCGACCCCCACGGTCAAAAGCGGGGCGGAGACCATGAAGACGATGAGCAGCACCAGCATCACGTCCACGAACGGCGTGACGTTGATCTCCGCGCTCGGCTTGAAGCGCCGGCGCCCGTTGGAGGCGGTTCCAGAACTGGTGTCGACGCCGCCGGCCATCTAGCCCTCCCGTCCCGCCATGGCGGACAGGTCGTCCACGAAGCCTTCCAGCTTGGCGGCGTATTTCGACAGCGAAGAGGACAGCGCGTTGAAAAAGATCACCGCCGGGATCGCCGCCAGCAGGCCGAGCGCGGTGGCGAACAGCGCTTCGGCGATGCCCGGCGCGACGACGGCGAGCGAAGTGTTGTCGGTGGCCGCGATGGCGCGGAAGGCGTTCATGATCCCCCACACCGTGCCGAACAGGCCGATGAAGGGCGCTGAAGAGCCGATGATCGCCAGAACGCCGAGCCCGCTTTCCAGCTTGGACAGCTCCCGATTGGCTTCGGCGCCGCCGGATTTGGCCACCGCATAACCGTCCCAGTCGCGCATGGCCGCCGACAGAACCCGGCCGAACGGGTTTTTCGCGTCGCGGCCGTACCTGCCCGCCATCTCGTCCAGCGAGGCGCCGGACCAGAACTCGCGCTCGAACTTCTTCGCCTTCTGGTGCTGGGCGTTGAACTGCATCGCCTTTTCGATCGCGATGGCCCAGGACCACACCGACATGAAGGCCAGGATCGCCATCACCAGCTTCACGACGATGTCGGCGCGCATGAACAGATAGACGATGGTCAATTCCTGGCTCGGGCTGGCCAGATCCACAGCGACGCTTTCCATGATGTACGGTCGAACCCCTTCTCGGATGCGCCCATGACCACAGCGTCATTGTGGCGCCAATCGATGCTTTCCCCCGGCGGGAGGTTTAGCTTCACGCAAGCCCTGCGCCAAGCGCTGCGCCCGGACCGTCGCGCAGATTTCATACAAAGAGGAGGATTAAGGCGGATTTTTGAGGATGCGTGGTTTTCGCATGCGCCGGTGCGCGTCACCCGCCCGCAGCGCGCGCGATCGCATCCGCCGCCGCCTTCGGCAGGCGCTTCGGCCGGCCCTGAAGATCGATGCACGCCGCGTCCACGATCGCGGTGAGCAGCACCTCATCACCGCGCATCACGCGTTGCTCCACCGACAGGCGGGCGCCCTTCGCGGCCGTGAAGCATGTTTCGATCATCAGCGCATCGTCGATGCGGGCGGGCTTCAGGTACTCCGCCGTGATCTTGCGCACCGCAAACCCCAGCGGGGTCTCCAGCTGCAGCAGATCCTCATGGCGCACCCCGGCGCTCCTCAGCGCGTCGGTGCGCCCGCGCTCCAGGAATTTCAGATAGTTGGCGTAATACACCACCCCGGTGAAATCGGTGTCCTCGTAATAGACGCGCACCGGCAGCCGGTGCACGCCGGAGGCCCAGGCGCCGGAGGTGGGGTCGGTCATTTTCCGCCCCCGAACAAATCCGCCTCGCCGGCGCTGCGCGGCGGCTGCAGGCCCATATGGGTCCAGGCGCGCGGGGCGGCGACGCGGCCGCGGGGGGTGCGCTGGATGAATCCCTGCTGGATGAGAAAGGGCTCCACGACGTCTTCGAGCGCGTCGCGCGCTTCGGCGCAGGCGGCGGCCAGGGTGTCGAGCCCGGCGGGCCCGCCGTTGAAGGCTTCGATGAGGATTTTCAGATAGCGCCGGTCCAGGCTGTCGAGGCCGATCTCGTCCACCTCCAGGCGTTTCAGCGCCGCGTCGGCGGCGGCCCGGTCGATGACGGGCGCGCCGTCGGCTTCGGTGAAATCGCGCACCCGGCGCAGAAGCCGGCCGGCGACGCGCGGCGTGCCCCGCGCCCGCTTGGCGATCTCGACGGCGCCGTCCTCGCTCATGGGGGCGCCGAGCTTGCGCGCCCCGCGCGCGACGATGCTGGCGAGCTCTTCGGTTGAGTAGAACTCCAGCCGGACCGGCACGCCGAACCGGTCGCGCAAGGGCGTCGCCAGCAGGCCTGCGCGCGTGGTGGCGCCGATGAGGGTGAACGGCGGCAGGTCGATGCGCACGGTGCGCGCGCTCGGCCCTTCGCCGATCACCAGATCCAGGCAGAAATCCTCCATCGCCGGATAGAGGATCTCCTCCACCGCAGGCAGCAGGCGGTGGATCTCGTCGATGAACAGGACGTCGCGCGCCTCCAGATTGGTGAGGATGGCGGCGAGATCGCCGGCCTTGGCGATCACCGGCCCGGAGGTGGCGCGGAAGTTCACCCCCAGCTCCCTGGCGACGATCTGGGCGAGCGTCGTCTTGCCCAGCCCCGGCGGGCCGGAGAGCAGCACGTGATCGAGCGCCTCGCCCCGGCGCCCGGCGGCCTTCACGAAGACTTCCAGATTGGCGATCGCGGTCTTCTGTCCGACGAAGTCATCAAAGGAGAGCGGCCGCAGCGCCTTGTCGCGGGTGTCGCCGGCGGTCTCTTCGGAGGTGATGAGGCGGTCGTCAGTCATGGGCGGGGTTCTGACATGGCGCTGATACGATGTCCTCCCCCGCCCGCGGGGAAGGTGTCCGCGAAGCGGACGGAGGGGGCCTTGCCGCCCCCCTGGGCCCTGCGGGCCACTCCCCCCGCAAGCGGGGGGAGACAGCGACCTGCGCATCGCACGCCCCTCACCGCGCCAGCTCCTTCAGCGCGCCCTTGATGAGCGCGCCTTCGCCGGCCTCTCCGCCAAGCTCACGGCTGACGGCCGCCACGGCGCGGCGCGCATCGCTTTCGCCGTAGCCCAGATTGATGAGCGCGCTCACCGCGGCGTCTCGCGCGCCGCTCATGGGCTCGGCGCCTGCGGCCGGCGTGGCTCCCAGCGCGGCGTTCAGCCCGCCCGCGCCGGCGCAAAGCGACCGGCCCAGCGGCGGCGCTTTATCTTTCAGCTCCGCGGCGATGCGCTGGGCGAGCTTCTTGCCCACCCCCTTGGCGCGCTCGAACGTGGACGCATCGCCCAGCGCCGCGGCGCTTTCGATGTCGCTCGCGCTGATCGTGTCCAGCACGGCCAGGGCGTGTTTCGCGCCCACGCCCTGGACCGATTGCAGGCGCACGAACCAGGCGCGATCGGAGTCTGACAGGAAGCCGAACAGCTTGAACTGGTCTTCGCGCACATGGGTCTCGATATGCAGCGTCACCGGTTTTTCCGCCTCGAGCCGGGCGAGCGTCTTCGATCCGGCTTGGACGAGATAGCCCACCCCGTTCACATCGATGACCGCCTCCTCCTCGCCGACCGCGTCGACGACGCCTTTAAGCTTGCCGATCATCTAGGCGGCCCTTTGCGCTTTACGGTGATTGGCGTGACAGATCGCGACGGCCAGCGCGTCGGCGGCGTCGGCTTCGGCCCGCGCGCCGGGCAGAAGAATGGCGATCATCGCGGCGACCTGCGCCTTCTCCGCGCCGCCGGTTCCGACCACCGCCTTCTTCACCAGGCGCGGCGCGTACTCGCCGACCGGAAGCCCGGCGCGCGCCGGCGCAAGCATTGCGGCCGCCCGCGCCTGGCCCAGCTTCAGCGCGCTGCCCGGATTGGCGTGGACGAACTGGTC
>JBKHAZ010000116.1:0-8275 GCA_046542605.1 Oceanicaulis sp.
CGCCATCGGCCCTATTACGGGCGCTCCGGCGTACATTTCGAGTTCCGCTTCTAGACCCGCGATCTAGAGCGATCCGGTCCGGGCGGCGGCGAAGGCCGCGCGCGGGTCTGGGATCGCGGCTGCAGCCGTCGCCCAGGCGCGCGGTCCGGACGCGTCGAACTGGACGTGGGAGACCACGGCGACCACCGCCCAGCCCTCGTTCCGGCGCACCAGGAGCGGCCCGCCGGAATCGCCGGGCGTGATCGCGCAGTCATGCTCGATCAGGCCCGAGGGACGGAAGCGCAGGATCGAGCAGGGCGGCCCGCTGAACAGCGTCTCGCCTTCGCCCGGCCCGTAGCCGGCCTGCACCACGGGTGTCTCGCGCCAGTCCGGCGCCAGCGCCGCGCGGGCGCCCAGGACAAGAAGGATCACCCCGCCGAACACGCACAGCCCCGCCATCGCCATCCGGGTGCGGCCCCGCGTCGCCAGCGCGGCCAGCCCGGTGACGGCCACCATGGCGAGCGCGCCGATGAGATCGGGCCGCCGGGAACGGTTGTCCACCGCCGCGACCACGTCGAGAACCCCGGCCTCAAGCCCCAGCGGCCGGTCCAGGCGCACCAGCGCCCAGTCCCCGTTGCCGATGAGCTGCGCGTCGATCCCGGCGCGCTCAAGCCCCGGCAGGACGCGGACCTCGTCGATCCGGGCCGACAGCGGCCCGCCGGTGCGCCCGCGCGCGGTGACGAAAACCCCCCTGGCCTCCAGTGCGTCCTCGCGGATCAGGCAGTGGGCGGCGCTCAGCACGATGTCCGCGTCGATCAGCGTTCCCGAGCACAGCCCGTCATCAAATTTCAGCGCGCCCACCGCGCTGAAGGGAGGCTCGGCCGTGCTCACCGGCGCGCGCTCGCCGGGATAGACCGGCTGGGCCCCGGCCGTGGTGGCGGAAATCATCAGCACCACCGCTGCGATCAGAAGCATGCGCCGCCCCATCGCGCCTAAAGACGAATCACGCCGTCGAGATAGCGCTTCGCCGCCCCGATCAGGCTCACGCGGCCCTCCGCTTCGCTGCGCATGACCAGCGCGCCTGGGCGCGGCCCGATCTGGCGGGCGCTCATCTCTGCGCGGCCCAGGCGTTCGGCCCAGAACGGCGCCAGCGTGCAATGGGCCGATCCGGTGACGGGATCTTCGTCAATCCCCGCGCCCGGGCAGAAAAAGCGCGAGACCACGTCGGCGCTGTCGCCCCTCGCCGTCGCGAGAACGTTGACCCCGGTGCGCTTCAGCGCGGAAAAGTCCGGCTGGATCCCAGCGATGTCGGTTTCGCCGTCGAACACCATCATCTGATAACGCGAACCGTGGATGGGATCGATTTCGAACACGTCGCGAGGCAGGGCGCCCAGCGCGTCGATCACGCCCGGTGCGGCCTCGCCGGGGCGCGGCGGCACGGCGGGGAAGTTCACCGCATAGCGCCCTGCGCCTTCGCGGCGCACCTCAAGACGTCCCGACCTTGTGTCGAAGCGGGCCGCGTTCCCGGCGACGCGGCCGTCTTCGAACAAACAGGCGCCCGCCGCGAGCGTGGCGTGGCCGCATAAATCCACCTCGCACGCCGGCGTGAACCAGCGCAGGTTCCAGAGGTCGCGCTCCGGCCCGGGCGTAAGATAGGCGGTTTCAGACAGGTTGTTTGACTGGGCGATCCCCAGAAGGTCTTCGTCCGCCAGAAAGGCGTCCATCGGGCAGACGCCCGCCGGATTGCCGGTGTGGGGCGCGGCGCCGTCGGGAAAGGCGTGCAGTTCGCTATAGGCGAGGGGGGTCATGCGCGCGCCCCGGCTGTCGTGGCGACGGTGTCCACGGGATCGGGCGCGGCGCGCGACAGGGCGTCCAGCGCGACGGCGAGCTCGCTGGGCTTGCGCGCGCGCGCGGTGCGCCAGGCGTACATCTCGTCGCGGGCCACCGCTTCGCCCTGCGCGGTGAAGACCAGCACCCCCGGCGCGCCCCGCAGCGGCGCGGCGCCCAGCCGCTCCACGCTATCGAGATTGCGGTCATAGCGCCCGACGGAGAATTTCACCGTCTCGAAGCGCTCGGCCAGAACCGGCGCGGCGGCGGGCGCGTCCATCAGGGCGTCGAGCATGCGGCAATCGGGACACCAGGCGCCGCCCATCACCACAAGCACGCGCTTGCCCGTCTCGCCGGCACGCGCAAAGGCGGCGTCCAGCGCGGCGGGCACGTCGAGGGCTTCATCATAGGGCGAGGCGGTTTCGGCGGTCATGACGGTCTCCGGGCGCGGCGATGATCCGCGACAGCTAGCCCGGCGGTGCGACAGCGTCTAGGCCTCGTCCCAATGGGCGTTCAGCAAGGCGGCGGTCAGCTCGGCGCGCTCATAGGGCCACCAGTGGCCGCAATCGTCGAACATGTGAAAGCGCGCCCCGGTGCGCGCGGCCAGACGCTGGCCGAAGGCCGGCCCGGCGTATGGGTCGTGCTCGCCCCACAGCACCAGGCCCTGCCCCGCCTTGTCGAGGCCCGCCAGGGAGGCGGCCCACTGATCCCCGATCGTCACCGCCGAGCGATAGAGCTTGAGGATCGCGCCGCGCATGGTGTCGTCGCCGTGGCGGGCCATCTCGGCGGCTTTGTCCTGTGGAACGCGCGCGGCGCGCAGGGCTTCGGCGAAGGCGGCCTCGTCCATGGCCTCCATCAACGCCTCGCCCTCGCCCTCGGTCTGCCAGATCTGCGCGATGTCGTGCCATTGATAGGCTTCATCGATGGCGACGCCGCCGGCCGTCCAGCTTTTGACCAGCTCGGGGCGCAGGCCCGCGACCCGCTGGACCAGAAGTCCGCCCCAATCATGGCCCACAAGGTGGACCGGACCGCCCGCGGCGTCGGCGGCATGCTCCAGCTCCGCCTCCAGCCATGCGGCGTAGGCGTCCATGGTGAAGGAAAAGCCGTCCGGCGCGCCGCGGCCGAAGCCGGGAAGGTCGGGACAGGCGTAATCGCCTTCAGGCAGGTGGCCGCGCACCGCATCCCACAAGCGATGGGTGTCGGGCACGCCGTGAATGAACAGAACCGTCATGGGCGCGACAGTGGCAAGCCGGACCGCGTTTGAAAAGGCCTGTCAGCCCAGCAGCATGCGCGAGAGCGCCTCGACGCTCTCGGCGTAGGCGGGCGCCTTGTCGCGCACCGGCTTGCGCTCGGCTACGGCGCCGAAGCCGATGAAGCTGTCCGCCGCGCCCTGGGCGAAGGCTTCGTAATCGGTCATGCCGTCGCCCACCATCACCGCCAGGGCGCGGTCGGTGAGGGTCTTCAGCCCTTTGACCACGTTGGCTTTGCCGCCCGAGCGCGAGAGCGGGTTGGCGCGGTCGAAGCCGCTCACGGCGTCGCCGTCGAAGACCAGGCGGTTGGCGCGCATCTCTCCCGGCGCCAGGCCCATATCCTTCAATACGGGCTCGACAAGATCGATGAACCCGCCCGACACCGCGGCGACGTCGCAGTTCTTCTGCCGCAGGCGCTCAATGAGATCGGCCATGCCCGGCGTCTGGTGAGAGCGCAGCGCTTCGCGCGCCTCCTCCACCTGACCGCGCGTGAGCGAGGCGATCTCCAGGCGCTGTTCCAGCGAGGTGCGGAAATCCAGCGCGCCGGCCATGCCGCGATCGGTGATCGCCTTCAGCCGTTCGGTGCGCTCCGGCCCGTCGGGCGCAGCCTCAAGCGCGCGCTCCACGGCGAAGTCGAGGCTTTCCACGGACAGAAGCGTGGAGTCCACGTCGAAGATGATGAGCCGGCTCATGGATCGGATTCCGCAGGGCGAGGGTTGGCGGGTATAGCCGCGCTGAACCGGCTTGGCCACAGCGCGACGCGGCGCCAGCGGTGAAACGATTACGCCTTATGTTGAAAACGCTGCATGACCATCGCCATTGCGACTGGCGCGCCGACCGCGCGCCGGCGCTGACGCTGGCTCCGGGCGACGCGGCTGCGCTGTCCGCGCTCGACGCCTCGCACGGCCATTTCGACCCCGGCGACGGGGACGAGCGTGTGGCGAGCCTGGATCAATCGCGCGTTAATCCGGTGACCGGGCCCATCGCGGTGGACGGCGCCGCCCCGGGCGACGCGCTGGTGGTGACGATCGAAGACCTGTCCACCGCCGACTGGGGCTGGACGGCGAACATTCCAGGCTTCGGGCTTCTGGCCGACGAGTTTCCCGAACCGGCGTTCAGAGCCTGGACGCTCGACCGCGCGCGCGGGATCGCCCGTTTCCCCGGCGGCCGCGCCTGGGCGCCGGCGCGCCCTTTCATGGGCACGCTGGGGGTCAGTCCCGGCGCGCCGGGCGTTCATCCCATCATTCCGCCCTGGCGCACCGGCGGCAATCTGGACTGCCGCGACCTGGCGGCGGGGGCGAGGATCATCCTGCCGGTGGAGGTCGGCGGCGCTTTGCTATCGGCCGGGGACGGCCACATCGCCCAGGGCGACGGCGAGGTGTGCGGCACGGCGCTCGAAACCGCCACACAGCTCACCGTGCGGGTCGATCTCAAGCCCGGCGCGGCGCCGCGCGCGCCGGTGATCGAAGCCCCGGCTCGCGCCATGCCGGCGCCTGAGCCGCGCCTGACGACGACCGGGGTCGGACCCGATTTCCTCGCCGCCGCGCGCGACGCGGTGCGCGAGATGATCGACCAGCTTTGCGCGCGCCGCGGGCTTTCACCCGAAGACGCCTATCTTTTGTGCAGCGTGTGCGGCGAGATGCGCGCCGCCCAGCTGGTCGACGCGCCCAACTGGACCGCGGCGTTCTCGTTCCCGCTAAGCCGGCTGGACTGAAGCGCGCCCCCGCAACCGGCTCCCTCCAGTGGAGAATGTCGAACAATCATGGTTTTACGCCCCGAACCCGGCCTTGGAGAACGCGACGCCGAGTTCGACTTTCAGTCGAGCCGGATCGGTCGATCGATTGCGACGCGCCGCGCATCATGCAAGTGCTCTCCAACCTTCTGGGCGACGCGCGCTCCAGCCCGCAGGGGCCGGGGCTCGACCTTTATATCTGTGCCCAGATCGCGGAAGCCCATGACGGTCGGCTCAGCGCCGTGTCCGACGATCAGCAAACCTGCTTCGAGCTGAACATACCGGGCTGAAGCCCCGCCTCTAGAACGCCACGCCCGGCGGGACCGCCTCGCGCAAGACGCGGCGCAGGCGTTGATGGTCGGGACTGATCCTGGCCATCAGCGCATGGAAGCGCGGCGAATGGTCCATCACCAGAAGGTGGCAGGCCGCGTGCGCGCAGACATAATCGATCAGCGCCTCGTCGAAATGGATCAGGCGCGCGTTCATCCGGATCGACCCGTCCGAGGAACAGCTGCCCCAGCGCGCGGCCTGTTCGCGCACGAACACTTTCGGCCGCGCCGCGCCCAGCTGAGCGGCGTAGCGCTCCACTTTCGGCGCCATCAAGGCGAGCGCTTCCTCCCTGCGCCACCGGTGCAGCGCCCGGCGCACGGTGGCCGCGGCCATGTCGGCGTCGAGGCGCTCGTCGATGCGGGCCTCCAGCCGGCCTGCGCCCCGCTCCACCAGCGTGCGCGCCTTGGCGTGGGTGGTGACGGTCAAGGTGAGATCAGCGCCGAGCCAGCCGATAGATTCGCCGTCGACACCTTGAAGCCTGGGGCGCGCCCGGGCCGCGGCGCGCTCCAGCCGGTCCAGGATCCAGCCCTGCTTCTCGCGCGCCGCCCGCTCGGCGTGGTGCAGTCCCAGGCTGGAAGGCAGGGTGATCACCAGCCCCTCATCGCCGATCTTCAACCCGATCGTGCGCCGGCGCCGGGAGCGGGCGACGGTGTAGGCGATCTCGCGATCGCCAAGCTGGATGGAGCGCCGGGTCATCCCGCCAGCATATCACCCCGCCCGCGATTCGCGCTGCGGCGCGGCGCCTCGGCGACCGGAGACGGTCCGGGCTACTCGTCCCCATCGAACATGTCCAGAAACGCCCCCGCGAAGGGCGAGGTCTCAAGCTCGGCGCGGTTCACCCGGTCGCTCCACCGCAGCGCTTCGGCGTTCGCCCTGGCGATGAGGGTGAGGCCGCGTTCGGGGACTTTGAGATACATCGCCGAGCAGCTGCCCCGGCTCCCATCCCGAAGCCGGACCCGCCGCTCGCCTCCCAAATCCTGCGCATGCCGGCCATGGGCGTATGAATCGCGATGGTCGTTAAGCAGGCGAAGCCTGCCCGCCAACTGAGGATCGAGATGCCGGTCCAGCAGACCGAGCTTTTCTCCAAACCCCTTTTTCACACATTGTCTGGCGTCGGTTCCCGGCGCTTGCAGGTCTCTCAGACGAATGCCGAACTCTTGATCGATAATCGAGTGGGTGGCGATGAACCGGCCGATAAGTCCGACCGGTTCGTCACTCATCTGGCTAGCGCGCATCCCACCAAGGGGCGGCGCTTTTCCCCTCACATGAACAGCGTCGCCGGGTTTTCCAGCAGCGCCTTCATGGCCTGGATCAGCCTTGCGGCTTCGTAGCCGTCGACGATGCGGTGATCGAAGCTGGAGGACAGGTTCATGATCTTGCGCGGGACCAGCCGGCCCGCCTCGTCGTAGCGCGGCAGGGTCTGCATCTTGTTCACGCCGATGATGGCGGTCTCGGGATGGTTGATCACCGGGGTGGTGACGATGCCGCCGATGGCGCCCAGCGAGGTGATGGTGATGGTGGAGCCGGACAGCTCCTCCCGGCTCGCCTTGCCGTCGCGGGCGGCGTCCGCGAGGCGTTTGACCTCCGCCGCGATCTCCCAGATATCCAGGCTTTCCGCGTGGCGGATCACCGGCACCATCAGACCCCTGGGCGTGGCTGCGGCGATGCCGCAATGCACGCCGTCATGCTTGGTCAGAACGCTGTTTTCGGTGTCGAAATGGGCGTTCGCCTGGGGAAAATCCGGCAGCGCCTTGGTCAGCGCCAGCACCAGGAAGGGGATGATGGTGAGCTTCGCCTGGCCGTCCTTGCGCGTCGCGTTCATGTGGGCGCGCAAATCCTCCAGCGCGGTCAGATCGATCTCGTCCACATAGGTGATGTGCGGAATGGTGCGCTTGGACAGCGCCATGTTCTCGGCGATTTTCCGGCGCAGGCCGACGACTTTCTCTTCTGAAACCCCGGTGCGCGGCTGCCGGCCGGAGGACGCCGCGCCGCCGGCTTTCGACACCAGGCGCCCGCCCGACGCGATGAAGTCGTCCAGGTCTTCGTGCGTGATTCGTCCCGCCGGGCCGGTGCCGGGGATCGCGGACAGCTCGATATCCGCTTCCAGCGCGCGCTTGCGCACGGCGGGGCTGGCCAGGGCGCGCTCGCCGGAGGCTCTTTGTCCTCCCCCGCTTGCGGGGGAGATGTCCGCGGAGCGGGCGGGCGCCGCCGGCTTATTCTCTTCAGGCCTGGAGGGCTTTTCGGAGGCCGCGCCGCCCCCTCCGCTTCCTTCCGAACCACCTCCCCCGCTCGCCGGGGAGGACGCCGGAGCTTCGTCTTTCGCCGGCTCCTCGGCCACGGCCGCATCCTCAGCCTCGGTCTCGACGCTGTCCTCCACATCGTCGGGGACAGAACCCTCGACCTCGATGAACAGGATCTCGGTGCCCACCGCGATGACGTCGCCGGGCTCACCCACCAGTTTTTTCACCACGCCGTTGACCGCGCAGGGAATCTCCACCGTGGCCTTGTCGGTCATCACGTCCAGGATGTGCTGGTCTTCGGTGACCGTGTCGCCTTCCTTGACGTGCCATTCGACGATTTCCGCCTCGACCACGCCTTCGCCGACATCGGGGAGCTTGTACTTGTATTCGCTCATGGCTCAGTCGGCCTCCGTCACGGTCTTCAGGGCGCGCACGAAGCGGTCGCGGGTGGGGAAGTAGGCCCATTCATGGGCGTGGGGGTAGGGGGTGTCCCAGCCCGTCAGGCGGAAGATCGGCGCTTCCAGCGCATAGAAGCACTCTTCCTGGATCTGCGCGGCGAGCTCGGCGCCGAAGCCGGACGTGCGCGGCGCCTCGTGGGCGACCACGACCCGGCCGGTCTTGTTCACCGATTTGGCGATCGTTTCGATGTCGTAGGGCACGAGGGTCCTGAGATCGATGATCTCCGCGTCGATGCCGGAGGCTTCGACTGCGGCTTCGGCCACATGGACCAGCGTGCCGTAGGTGACGACGGTCACCTGCTCGCCCTCGCGCACGATGTCGGCCTTGCCCAGCTCGACGGTGTAACGGCCGTCAGGCACTTCGCCCTTGGCGTGCTTGGCCCAGCTCATCAGCGGCTTGTCGGGCACGCCGTCAAAGGGGCCGTTATAGATGCGCTTGGGCTCGAAGAAGATCACCGG
>JBKHAZ010000117.1:0-8270 GCA_046542605.1 Oceanicaulis sp.
CGATGATGGCGTTAAGCGGCGTGCGCAGCTCGTGACTGACTGCGGCGAGGAACTCCGATTTGGAGCGGTTGGCTGCGATGGCGGCGTCGCGTTCGGCCTTCAACCGTTCGCGTTCGGGATCGTCGGCGTCCACCGCCTGGCCGGCGCGCTCCAGCGAGAGCACGTAGCCGGCCGGCGTCGCCACGGCGCGCGCGTCCAGCGGCGTCTGCGCGCCGTCGGCGGCGCGCACCGAAAAACTGAAGCAGCCCCCGTCCGCGCCCCCGCCGGCGCGTGCGGAAACAAGTGCGGTGCGCACGGCGGCCTGCTGATCCTCATCAAAGGCCAACCCGTCCACCGGCAAGCCTTCAAGCCGGCGCGGCGCACCCGGCGCCACGCGGCGAACGGCGCGCGACGCGGCGAGGATCTCCCCGTCCTCGTTCAGCGCGAGCAGCGGCTGCGGCGCTCTGGCGAAGCCCTCCGCGGCGGGCCGGGCGGCCTTCAGCGCTTTCGACAGCGCATCCAGACGGGACCCCAGCCGGCTGCGCGACACAAGCCCGGTGAGCGCGAGGAACGCGGCGAACGCAGCCCAGGGCTCGGGCGCGGCGGCGAGCGCGGGATACAGCGCGGTCAGCGGGCCGAAAGCGGCGGCTGACGCTGCAAGAACGAAGGCGCTGGCGCACACCACCGAGGTCAGGCGCGCGTCGCGCATGCCCCCGGCCGCCGCCATGGCCGCCGGTCCGGCGAGAAAGACGAGGGCTGCACCGGAAAACGCAGAGCCCAGCGCGGCGCAGGCGGCGAATCCGGGCAAGGTCCAGCTCAGCGCGAGCATCAGCCGCGCTCCGTCATGGCGCAGGCGGACCGGTCCGGCGAGCCAAAGCCCGGCCAGGCCCGGCGCCGCGGCGGCGAGGACAAGCCCCGCCCAGCCCGCGGCGGGCGCGGCCAGCGACGCGGCGACGAGCCCGATGACGGCGAGCCAGGCGGCGTGGACCAGCCGGCCGGACGATTGATCTAGAACGCTAAGCGCGCGGTCCGTGAGCGAAGCCATGGGACACCAGCCGATTCGAACGGTCTTTTGACGAGCGCACGCTGCGCCGCTGGCGTTAACAATTGCTGAATTTGTGTTAAACGTTCGGGTGAGGTTTCGCAGGCAGACTTTGCTCGGGCCGGAGACGGCCCACGGCCCCCAGCTTCATAAGGAACAGGCACGCCATGATCACCCCATGGTTCGCCGCCGCCGCGATCGCGGCGGCGCTCAACGCCGGTCCGGACGCCCCCGCGCCCGCCGTGGAGACTGACGCCCAACCCGCTCAGACCGGTCCCCAGCTCGCGCTGGAAGCCCCCGCCGGTTCCGATCCCATTCTCCAGAACGCCGAGACCTACGCCGCCTACCACGGCGAAGTGGGCGAGGCCGGCCGCCGCGAGCTGAGTTCGGGGGCCGACCTCGACGCCACCATGGACGCGCTCACGCGCTATTATGACGGCGACCGCCTTGTGGACGCCCAGATCGCCTACGCTGCGCTGGTCGCCGCCCAGCACCCTGAATTCATCGACTCGGTGCGCGCCGTGGCGGACTATTACGGCGAGGACACCGCCCGCACGGCGTTGATGAACGACCCGGTCTACGTGACCGGCTTCATGGGCGCCGATCAGGCCACCGACTCGGTGGTCGGTGCGATCTCGGAAGACGTCGCCCACATGGAGGTCGTCGGCGAACGCTACCGTCAGGCCGCTTACGATCTGCAAAGCTCCACCTGGGCGGCGCGCCGCGCGTCCGACCGCCAGGAGCGGCTCTCCTCGCTGGAGACCGCATCCGAGCGTCTGGAGACGAATTTCCGTCTCACCGAGGACCAGCCCGCCACGGTCAGCCGCAACGGCCGGCTCGGCTCCGCGGCCGCCCTGTTCGCCGAGCGGGCGCCCGCCGCCGGCCCCACCTTGCCCGATCTGGAAGTCACCGTCGGCCAGCAGCAGCTCGAACCCGATGAGCGCCGTGTCGGACGGATGCTGGCCGTCGCCGCACTGCAATCCATCGAAAGCGGCGACATGACCGCGCTTGACCACATGCTGGACGATCCCAGCGTGGAGCGCTGCATCACCTGGGCGCGCCTGACCATGGCCCAGTGCGTCGCGGCCGGTCACTTCAAATACGAAGACAGCTTCTGCATCGCCGAGCACGCCCTGCTCGACGTGGCCGACTGCCTGACCACCACGCGCCCTGTATCAAATTGAGACACGTGTCCCCGAACGCTTAATTCCAGATTCACGCTGAGCGCTCAGGATTAAGACAGCATTTACTAAAGGCCGGGGAAGCGCTGGAATTTCCCCGGCCTTTCGCATTAGCCTCGATCTTGCTTCCAGAACGGAAGAGCCAGGAACGAGGCGCACATGCTGAAGTTCATCTTCAACGCCGTATTCTGGATCGCCGTCGTCGCGGCGTTCACCCCGACGGGCTTCGCCGCCCCTGCGGACGGTGCGTTCGCGCGCACCATGACCGCCTACTTCTCCGCTCCCGCCGAAACCACGGTGCACCGCACCCGCGCCGAAGCTCAGACCTTGTGCCTGCGCGAGACGCAGGCCTGCGACGTGATCAACGAACTCGCCCGGTTCACCGGTCTTGTCGCCGGCGTCGCCGCCGGGCGCGCAGAGCAGGCGCTGGAAGAGCGCATGAACCGGAACCGCGCCGCGCCGGCGAGCCTGGACCAGCTTCTGGAAGACCTGCCTCGGGAGCGTGCCGCGCGCTGACGCCGCGCCGGACTTGCAGGCCCGGCCTCCCGTCTCTATGTGGCGGGTCATGAACACCCAGCAAGACATCGACACCCTGGTCGACGAGTTCGAGTTTCTCGGCGACTGGGAGGAGCGCTACCGCTACCTCATCGAGCTCGGCCAGGCGATGGATCCCCTGCCGGAGACCGAGCGCACCGAGGACACCAAGGTGAAAGGCTGCGTCAGTCAGGTCTGGGTCGTTGTGGATGAAGACGGCGACGTGCTCAGCCTGCGCGGCGACAGCGACGCGCATATCGTCAAGGGTCTCGTCGCTTTGATGAAGCGGCTTTACGACCGGCGCACGCCGTCGGAGGCGCTTGAGATCGATCCCAAGGCGGTGCTTGGCCGGATCGGCCTGGCCGAACATCTTTCTCCGCAGCGCTCGAACGGACTTTCAAGCATGATCGCGCGGATTCGCGCCGAAGCCGAAGCCCGCGCTTAAGTCTCGGCGCGCGCGAACGCGGCGGCCTCCTCGAACTCGGCCAGGGTGTGATCCCGCTTGCACTGGCGATAATCCATGATCAGGCCGGCGCGCACCACGTAAACGTTCGCGCCCTCAAGTTCGCAGCGAATGATCCGAAGTCCGGCGCTCCGCCCCACGCGCCGGGCCCGACATCAGAACGGCCAGAGCAGATTGTACAATTCCTGCCCGACGGGCGGGCGCTGCATGTCGGAGATATGGCCCCGCCCGCCATAGGAAATTCGCGCCTCGGCGATCTTCTGATGATCGATCGTATTGTCAGCGGCGATGTCCTCGGGCCGCACGATGCCGGAGATGAGAAGCTCGCGAACCTCGTTGTTGATGCGCACCTCCTGTCGGCCGTGGACCACCAGATTTCCGTTCCACAAGACCTCGGTGACGATGGCCGCAGCGGTCATCTCGATGGTCTCCGACCGGTTCACGCTGCCCGACCCTTGCGTGGAGGAGTTGGACCCGAAATTGGCCAGGCTCGCCGGATTGACCGCGTCGTTGAAAAACTGATCGAGCGCGGCCTCCCCGCCGAAAAAGTTGGCGAGATTCGCGTCTTCGGCCACGGCGCGCGAGCGCGCCGACTGGTTCGAGACCTGCGCGCGGTCGGCGATATTGATGGAGACGGTGAGGATGTCGCCGATTTCGGCCGCACGCGGATCACCGAAGAAGGTCGAGGAGTTCGACCGCCAAAGCGAATTCGGGTTGGCGTTGCGCGCGCGCGCTTCGGCGATGGCCTGGGCGCGGGCGAGCCGGGCGACCTGGGCCTGATCCGCGCTGACGCCTTCGGTGCCGGGCGCACCGGTCATCGCCGCGCCGTTCTCGATCGGGCTCATGGGCGGGGTCTGGCCCACATAGGACAAGCGCTCGCCGGCGGCGCAGGCGGTCAGCCCGGCGGCGGCCAGCGTGATCGTGGCGGTGCGCATCAAGGTGGAACGCATGGCGTGTCTCCTAGTGGGTGTAGCTCGGACCGGCGACGCGCGCGCGCCCGGACGCGTCGGCGACCGCTTCGATCGTGCGATTGGATTGAAGATTGACGAAGCGCGTGGTCTCCCCCTCCGCCGCGTCCTGAAGCGCCCGGGCCCGGGCGGTGAGAACCAGCGGACCGGAGCGATAGACCAGCGACACCGTCTCGCCGCGCGCGATCACCACCGGCGCTTGCAGATCCATGGCGCGCAGCGGAGCGCCGTCGCGCAGCGGCCGGCGGGCGGCCTGGCCGACCATCTTCGAAAGATCGCTCAGCATATCGGAGCGCACCCGGTCGGCCGGCAGGCGCGTCCAGGTCAGATCGGCCTCGCCCAGCACCTCGCCGCGCGCCAGCGGGCGGGCGAGCACAGGCAGATCGACCACCGGCACCGCCCGTCCCGAGACCATCCGCACCGGACCGTCGGGCCATGCGGCTATTTCCGCCCGGAACAGGCCCGAACGCGGATCGTGGTCGAGCGAAGCGAGACGCGGCGCGCCGACCGCATCCACCGGCGCGGCCAGGACGGGCGCGGCGGCCGACAACATGACCTCATGGGTCTCGCCGCTTTCCATGAAGAGCGTCTCCTCGATGATTGCGGCGAGCGCATCGGAGCTCACGGTGCGCGCCGCGCGCGCCACGGTGACCCGCGGCGCACCCCCCGCATTCGCCCAGGACAGGCCGTGGCGAGCGGCCTCGCGCTGGACAAAGGCGGGATCGAGGCTGACCTGCTCCCCCGGCGCCGCGGCGCGCGCCAGCACCGCCTCACCGGCCGATCCGGTGTTTTCGAACAGGTCGGACAGGGTGACCACCGCATCCTCGCTGACCAGGCGCTCTTTGAGAACGACCGTGCGGGCCTCCTCGGCGAAGGCGGGCGCGGCGAGCGCGGCGGCGCAAGCGGCGGCGAGCAGATGACGCATCATGGATCAGCCTTCCTCAGCGGAGATTGGAGCTGGCGGCGAGCATTTCGTCGGCCGCGGTGATCACGCGAGCATTCATCTCGTAGGCTCGCTGGGCCTGGATGAGCGCGGTGATTTCGGTGACGGCGTCCACATTGGAGGCCTCGACGAACCCCTGGCGGACGATGCCGAAGCCCTCCTGTCCGGGAAGACCCGCGGTCGGCGCGCCGGAGGCTGCGCTTTCCAGAAGCAGGTTGTCGCCGATCTGCTCCAGCCCGGCTTCGTTGGGGAAGACCACAAGCTCGAGCTGGCCCAGATTGACCGGCTCGGGCTGGCCGTCGAGCAGGGCCTGCACGGTGCCGGTCTGGTCGATGGATATCTGACGGGCGTTCTGCGGCACCGCGATCCCGGGCTGAACGGTGTAGCCGTCGGCGGTCACCAGCTGACCTTCCGGCGACAGAGAGAAATTGCCGGAGCGGGTGAACGCCTCGCCGCCATTGGGCAGCTGGACCCGGAAATAGCCTTGCCCGGCGATGCCCACATCATAGGGATTGGCGGTCTGTGTGAGGCTGCCCTGCTCGGTGATGCGGTACACCGACCCGGCGTTCACGCCCAGGCCGATCTGCACGCCGGTGGGCTGGATGGTGCCCTGGTCGGACGAGTTCGCGCCGGGCTGGGAGAGGGTCTGATAAAGCAGGTCCTGGAACTCCGCGCGCTGACGCTTGAACGCGGTGGTGTTCATGTTCGCCAGATTGTGGGAGATGACCTCGACGGCCAGTTGCTGGGCTTCCATGCCCGTGGCGGCGGTGGAGAGGGCGCGCATGGGGGTCGCTCCTTATGGCGTTACGGGCGGCCGAGGCGTTCGATCGCCTTGCGGCTGAGTTCATCGGTGTCGCGGATCATCTTGGTGACCGAGGCGTAGGACCGGTTCACCTCCATCATCCGTGTGATCTCCGCGATCGGAGTGACGTTCGAGCTTTCCACATGGCCCTGGAGGACCTGCGGGAGGGCTTCGAACACACGGTCGGCGTCGTCGGGAGCGGAAAAGCGATTGCCGCCGGCTTTCTCCAGAAGGCCGAGCTGCTCGAAGCGGGCGAGGCCGAGCCGCTGGCCGGGCAAGCCGTTCTGGGAAAGCGTCCCGTCCTCAAGGATCGTCACCGGACCCGCGTTGGGGTCGATGCGCACCGGCTGGCCGAAATCGTCGAGCACGCGCGCGCCGTCGGACGCGGCGAGCTCGCCGTCCTGATTGACCGTGAACGATCCGTCCCGGGTGAAGCGCTCGCCGGCCGGGGTCTCAAGGATGAAGAACCCCTCGCCTTGCAGCGCCAGGTCCAGCGGACGCCCGGTGCGCTCCAGCGCGCCCTGGGTGAAGTCGCGGCCCATGGCCCATTCGTCGACGAAGGCGACCCGGTCCGGCCCGTCCACATGGCGGGCGCGGCTGGTGAGATCGTTCTCCAGCATGGCCCGCTCAGCCTTGAAGCCGCTGGTCTGGGCGTTCGCGATATTGTTCGCCGCCACATCCATGGCCCGGCGCAAGGTGAGCTGGCGGGAAAGCCCCACGAGCATCGCGTTATCCATGTCGTTTCGCCTCCTTGTAAGGCGCTCAGCGCTTTGCCGCAGTTCTCGCGGCGCCGTCGCCTCCGCTTCCGCAATCTCCGTGCCATAGTTAAACGCCTGGTTTTTCAATGGCTTGGCAATAGGCTGCATCGGCGCGGCGCCGGAGTCTGCCGCCCAGCCGGCGCCGGGGCGGCAATTTTTTCCCGGCCGCCCGGCTTTCCAAACGGATCGTTAACCGCAGCAATCGTTAATGCGTCGGACGAACCCTTGGATTTGAATATCCGGAGCGTGAGCAAGTCGCATGGCCGAAGACGTCGAAGACGCGCCGGAGGACGGCGCCGAAAGCGAAACGGGCGACGCCGGCGAGGCCAAGAAAGGGGGGCTGAAGAAGCTTCTCCTTTTCATCGGCCTGCCGGTCGTGATTCTGATCCTCGCCGGGACGGCCGGTGCGCTGTTGTTCCTGGGCGGCGGCGAGGACGAGACGCCGACCGCCGAGGCCGGCGCCGATGGCGCGGTACAGCAAGAAGAGGCTGCACCGAATTTCTTCGAGAACGCGCAGCATCGCGAATTCTCGATGACGGTGAACATCACCGATTCCGAGGGGCGCACCCTGTCGATGGTGCTGGAGTTCGCCGTCGTCTTCACCAGCGAGCAGGTGGGCGCGCTTCTGGACGATGAGCAGGTGCAGCTGCGCCTGACCGCGACGATCAACGAGTTCCTGCGCACGCTGCGCGTCGAAGATCTCGATGGATCCATGGGCAATTTCCGGGTGAAAGCGGAGATGCTTCGCCGGACGAATCTCGTCATCGCGCCGCAGAGCGCGGACGACGTGCTCATCTTGAACATGGTCATGGGCTGACGGAGAAGACGCCTTGAGCGACGTAGATCAGGAAGCGCTGGCCGCCGAATGGGAAGCGGCCGCCGCCGGCGAACAGCCGGACTTCGACTCCATCGGCGAGGCGGATAACGACGCCGGCGACGAACTCGCCAGCGAATGGGAGGCGATGGTCGGCGGCGAAGCCGAAACCTTTCTACCCAATCAGGGGTCCTCGGGGGCCGAGCGCATCCTCAACCAGGAAGAGATCGACTCCCTTCTGGGCTTCTCGGTCTCCGATGACGAGGCCAATGAACGCTCCGGCATCCGCGCGATCATCAACTCGGCGCTGGTCTCCTATGAGCGCCTGCCGATGCTGGAGATCGTCTTCGACCGCCTGGTGCGGCTGATGACGACCAGCCTGCGCAACTTCACCTCCGACAATGTGGAGGTCAGCCTCGACAACATCTCCTCGATCCGGTTCGGGGATTATCTCAACTCCATTCCGTTGCCCGCGATCCTGGCGGTGTTCCGCGCCAGGCAGCTGGACAATTACGGCCTGCTGACGGTGGACTCCAACCTGATCTACTCGATCGTGGACGTACTGCTCGGCGGGCGGCGCGGCACCTCGGCCATGCGGGTGGAGGGCCGGCCGTATACAACGATCGAGCGTACGCTCGTGCAGCGGATGATCGAGGTGGTGCTCGCAGATGCGAAATCGGCCTTCGCCCCGCTCACCGAGGTTGAGTTCGATCTCGACCGGGTGGAGACCAATCCGCGCTTCGCCGCCATCGCCCGCCCCGCCAACGCCGCGATCCTGGTCAAGCT
>JBKHAZ010000118.1:0-8259 GCA_046542605.1 Oceanicaulis sp.
GGAACCGCTCTATGGAGCCTGGATCGACAAGCGCAGGCGCGGTCCAGTCCATGCGGGCTTCAAGGCGGCTCTGGATGGCGTCGAAATGCTCGTCGGCTCTGCGTTGCAGATCCGGTCGATCTGCTTGCTGGGTGACGAGAGCGGCGGAGGAAAAAGCGCGGGCGTCCGTGGCCGAGGCCATGAGGATCCATGCTAGCGCGCAAGACGTCGTACCGAGCATATCCATTGTCCTTTCAAAAACAACCGCTGGTCCCGACACCCGTCACTGTTAGAGTAGCGACACTGGATGCAATCTTTCAATATGATCTGCACGCCCTTGACGCGAAAAAGGCGGGCCGGGCGGCCCGCCTTTAGAATTCATCGTCGAAGGTTTGTAACTCAGCTCTTCGACATGAAGGGATCGCCGGCCGCCTTGGGCGGCTGGTCGGGGGTCTTGGCCGCGCTTGGCGGGGCGGGGGCGGGCGCCGGCGCCGGCTTGGGCGCTTCGGGCGCCTTGGCCTGCTGCGGCTTGGGCGCGGATTTGGCGTCGCTCAGCGGGTCCGACGAACGCTTGCAGTGGCCGTCGAAATAGGCGCCGCTTTCGATCGCCAGGCTTGCATGGATGACGTCGCCTTCGACCCGGGCGGTGGAGGTGAGCTGCACCTGGCGGGCGCGCACCGAGCCTTCAACGCGGCCGCGGATCACCACGGTCTCGCAGACCACTTCGCCCTTCACCGTGGCTTCCTCGCCGATGGTGAGCGAACCGGCGCGGACATCGCCCTCGACGACGCCGTCCAGCTGAACCTCGCCTTCGCAAACGATGGAGCCGGTGACCGTCAGGTCGGCGCTCAGGATGGAGGGAGCTTTCGATTTCATGGAGGACCTCTTCGACGGTGCGGGAGCGGGGGCCGAGGCGTCGGCGGCGGCGGCGGTGTCTTTTTTAGTGAACATAGCGTCCGGCTCTGATGAAGCTTTCGGGATTCACGTGGTCCCCCTGGAACCACACCTCGTAGTGCAGATGCGTTGCGGTCGACCGGCCGGTGGAGCCCATGCCCCCCAGTCGCTGGCCGGCGACCACCATGTCGCCACGCCGCACGTCTATCGAATGAAGATGACCATACCGTGTCCGAAAGCCGTAGCCGTGGTCGATCTCCACAGTCCGGCCATAGCCCGCGCGCCAGCCCGCATACACCACCCGGCCCGGCGCGGGCGCCAGGATCGGGGCGTTGCGATAGGCGGCGAAATCCATGCCGGCGTGCATGGCCAGGCGCCGCGTGAACGGGTCGATTCGCGTGCCGTAGGGCGAAGTTTCACGATACTCCCCGCCCACCGGAACACCCAGCGGCGCGGCGCTGAGCAGGTTCTCGAGCTGATCGGCTTCGGCCAGGCTCGCCGCGATGCGCGCGATGCGCGCATTGAAGGGATCTTCCAGATTCAGGCCCTGGGAAAACAGCGGCGCCTGATCGAGCGCGATCAGCGGTCCGCCCGTGCCGCCGTCACCATCCAGCGGGCCCGCCTCCATGGCGTCGTCGACGCGCATGCCGGTGAGGCGCAGCACGGCGCGCAGATTCTCGAGCCGGCGCTGGGCGTTGTCTTCGGCCTGGGCGAGGGCGGCGTCCTGATCCGACAGGAGCGCGGCGACCCGCTGTTCGGCCAGGCCGTCGCCGGGCGCGGCGCTCGCCAGATCGACCAGCGCGCCGCGCGGATCGGGATCGGACGGCGTGGCGGCCATCAGGATGCGGCCTTCCTCGATCGAGGGGCTCTCCCGGTCCTGGCCGATGGAGAGATCGTCGGCGAAATCGAGCAGCCGGCGCAGCGTGTCGTGGCGCAGCTGAAACTCGCCGGCGGTGCGGTCAAACGCGTTGGTGCGCGATTCCACATAGGCGATCGCGGCGGCTTCAGACGCGCGTGCTTCTTCGATCTGCTCTTCGAAGTCTTCCTGCTGGGCGAGCATTTGCTGGCGCAGCCGGTCTTTGGCGCCGTCGCCGAGGATCATGCTGACGGAGGTGAGGGCGAGCCATACGGCGAGCACGCAGACCCCGCCGACGGCGGCGAGCTGCATCTGCGTGGTGACGGCGAAATACCGCACCTGGCCTTCCGTGCGGTGATAGATCTGGCGATCGGGGAATCGCGCCTTGATCTGCTCCCACGGGCCCGCGAGAAGTCGTTTGACCATGCTTGTCCGTCAGCCTTGCTGTTCGCCCCTCGGGGCTGAAACTGGCATGAAAGCGCGATGCTGTTCAACACACGTGTGACTCAGCCTGCCCGCAATGCCTTTCCGCCCGGTTTACGGCTTGGCCGAAGCGTGCGCGTTTGGCAAGACCTTGTTAACGGTTCGCGGCCCGTCGCAGCGCTTTATTCGCGCCCGCGTGCGGGGCATAAACCGGCCGAAGGAAGAACGGAGCGCCCATGACCGAGGATCGCGACCCTCAAAAACCCGCCGTCACGCCGCGCCGCGCGGCGATCTGGCTTTCGCCCTTTTTCGTGTCGCTGCTGGTGCTTGGCGCCACCTTCGCGCTGAACTGGGAGCCCTGGTTCGGCTACGCCAGCGTCATCGCGGGCGCGCTCGGCTCGCTCATGCTGGTGAGCGAGGCCATGGGCTGGACCGGCGCCTAGCCGCTTTTGAGCGTCACGATCGACCAGACATGGCCGTACGGGTCGCGCAGCTTGCCGTGGCGGCCGAAAAATTCCTCGGTCACCGCCCGGATCGGCGTGCAGCCGGCGTTCACCGCCCGATCAAACCAGGCGTCGGCGTCATCGACATTGAGATTGATGGTGAACGTGGTGCGCCCACCCAGCGTCGCCGGCGCGACGTTACCGGTCATCGCCTCGTGTTCGGGAAATTCGTCGGCGAGGTAGACCGCGCCGCCGTTTATTTTCAACGCGGCGTGGCCGAGCTTGCCCTCGAACTCATAGATGTCGCCAAGCTCCGCGCCGAAGGCCTTTTTGTAGAACTCAACCGCCGCAAGGCCGCCGCGGACCGAAAGATACGGCGCGACCGGGCTGGGCCGCGCACCGTGCGCCGGGCTTTTCTCTTCGGGTTCGCCGTGCGATTCCATTGAGCTCTCCTTTCGCCGTCAGACGCCGTTCTGGAGTTTGCGCCTCGATGAGCCTGTTTGAAAGCGCCGGTCTTGAAGACACCTACGCCGCAGAAGGGGCGCCGCGCCCGCTCGCCGACCGGCTGCGCCCGAAGGCGCTCGGCGAGGTCGTCGGCCAGGATCACATCCTCGGCCCCGAGGCGCCGCTGGGGCGCATGCTGGCGAAAAACCGGCTCTCCTCGATCATCCTTTGGGGCCCGCCGGGGGTGGGCAAGACCACCATCGCGCGCCTGCTTTCGGAAGCCTCGGGCCTTGAGTTCGACGCGATCAGCGCGGTGTTCTCTGGCGTCGCCGACCTGAAAAAGGCGTTCGAGCGGGCCCGCCAGCGCCGGACGTCGGGCAAGGGCACGCTGTTGTTCGTCGATGAAATCCACCGCTTCAACCGCGCCCAGCAGGACGGCTTTCTGCCGGTGGTGGAGGAGGGGGTTGTCACCCTGGTGGGCGCCACCACGGAAAATCCGAGCTTCGAGCTCAACGCCGCGCTCCTGTCGCGCTGTCAGGTGCTGGTGCTCAAGCGTCTCGACGCCGGCGCGCTGGAGCAGCTTTTAAAGCGCGCCGAGCAGCTGGAGGGCCGCGACCTGCCGCTCACCGCCGACGCCCGCGAAGGCCTCCTGGCCATGGCGGACGGGGACGGGCGCTATATGCTGAACCTGGCTGAGGAGGTCTTCAATCTGGAGCCCGGCGCGCCGCTTGAGCCTGGCGATCTCTCCAATGTACTGCAGCGCCGTGCGCCGTCCTACGACAAGGACCGCGACGCGCACTACAATCTCATCAGCGCGCTGCACAAAAGCATTCGCGGCTCCGACCCGGATGCGGCGCTGTACTGGCTGGCCCGCATGCTCGATGCGGGCGAGGATCCGCTCTATCTCGCCCGGCGCCTGGTGCGCATGGCCAATGAAGACATCGGGCTCGCCGACCCCGGGGCCGTGCACGCCGCGCTGGCGGCCAAGGACGTCTATGATTTTCTGGGAAGCCCCGAGGGCGAGCTGGCGCTGGCGCAGGCGGTGGTCCATCTCGCCTGCGCGCCCAAATCCAACGCCGTCTACAAGGCCTGGAAGGGCGCGCTGCGCACCGCCAAGGCGACCGGCTCCCTAAGCCCGCCCAAGCATATCCTCAACGCGCCCACCAAGCTCATGAAGTCCGAAGGCTACGGCAAGGGCTATGAGTACGACCATGACGCCGCGGGCGGGGTCTCGGGCCAGGATTACTTCCCCGACGAGATGAACGAACGCCCGGTCTTCTACGAGCCCAAGGACGGCGGGCGCGAAGCGCAGCTGAAGGAGCGCCTGGAGAAGTGGCGCGCGTTGAGGGCGCAGC
Source organism: Oceanicaulis sp. (assembly GCA_046542605.1). Classification (GTDB taxonomy): domain Bacteria; phylum Pseudomonadota; class Alphaproteobacteria; order Caulobacterales; family Maricaulaceae; genus Oceanicaulis. The sequence continues at coordinate 4,395 of JBKHAZ010000118.1, forward strand.
GGCGGGGCGGTTAGGCCCCCCCGAACACCGCCGCGAACGGAAACAGCAGCAGGATTCCCAGCGCCCAGACGATGTAGAGGACGGTGAGCAGCAACAGTCCGGTGTCGCGCTTGCCGGAGATCAGCGCAGGCGCGGCGCCGGCGGCGAGCCAGATCGCCTTGTAGACAAGCTGCACCAGCAGTACGGCCGTCATCTCGCGCGGGTGAAGCAGTCCCACCGCCGCGATCACGCCGAGCCCCAGCCACACCGCGCCGATGATGCGGGTATAGGCGTCGATCCTCACCGCGCCGTAGAACAGGCGCTGATCGGCGACCTTGGGGGCGAACAAAACCACGGCGCCGGCGCCGCCGACCCCGATCACGGTGGCCAGGTAGAGAATGCGAAGGACGACGATGTCGGCGACGGTCATGGAGCTCCCCTCCGATAGCGTGTCCTGTCAACGCCGAAGCGGGCTGAAGCGCTCCATGGCGCCCGCCGCATGGCGCCCACCGGCGCCCTTGCCTCGCGCAGGGGCGCGCCCTAACCCTTCCCCCATGCCGCATCTTCTCCTCATCGCCCTTGGCGGCGCGCTGGGCGCCGTGGCCCGTCATCTGGTCAATCAGGGCGCATTGCGTTTCATCGGGCCGGATTATCCCTGGGGCACGCTTGTGGTGAACGTGGCGGGCTCGCTGGCCATCGGCGCCTTGGTCGGCTGGCTCGCCTTCGCCGGGCGCTCGGACGCCACGGAGCTGCGCTTCGCGCTGGGGGTGGGGTTTCTGGGCGCCTTCACCACGATGAGCGCCTTCTCACTGGACGTGGTTCTCTTCATCGAGAGAAAGGCCTATGTGAGCGCGGCCGTCTACGGACTCGGAACGCTGGCCTTGAGCGTCGCGGCCGTGTTCGTGGGGCTGATGCTCGCAAGGAAACTCATCGCGCCATGAGCCGCGTTCAAACCCTGAAAGTCACCGGAGACGAGGCGGACATGCGCCTCGATCGCTGGTTCAAGAAACACTTCCCCCACGTGCCCCACGGCATGGTGGAGAAGCTCCTGCGCAAGGGGCAGATCCGCGTCGACGGCGGGCGGGCCAAAGGCGACCGGCGCATCGCGGCCGGGGAAGAGATTCGCGTGCCGCCGCTGCCCGATCCCAGGGAGGTCAAGGAAAGCCCGCCGCTCTCGGCCGACGATGCACGGTTCGCGCGCTCGCTGGTGATCTACGAGGACAAGACGCTGATCGCTCTGAACAAGCCGCACGGCCTTGCGGTGCAGGGCGGCTCGAAGACCACCCGCCATGTGGACCGGCTGCTGGAAGCCTTCGGCAAGGGCGACCAGAAGCCGCGCCTGGTGCACCGGCTGGACAAGGACACCTCGGGCGTTCTCGTCGTCGCCAGGACCGCACAGAGCGCCAAAAAACTTTCCCGCCTGTTCCAGACCCGTGATCTGAAGAAGACCTATTGGGGTGTGGCTCTGGGGCTGATCATCCCGAAGGCCGGCGAGATCAAGGGCTATATGAAGAAGGCCGCCGGCCCGGACGGCGACCGCGAGCAGATGGTCGCCGCGCGCCACGGCGAGGACGGCGCCCAGCACGCCATCACCCGCTACGCCGTCGCCGACAACGCCGCGCGCAAGGCTTGCTGGGTCGCGCTGCGCCCGGAGACGGGACGCACCCACCAGCTGCGCGTGCACCTGGCCGCGGCCGGCCACGCGCTTCTGGGCGACGGCAAATACATGTGCGACATCCCTGCGCCCGAGGGTCTGTCCCACAAGCTGCACCTGCACGCGCGCAAGCTTGAGATCCCGCGCGAGAACAAGCGTCCGCTGGTGATCGAGGCGCCGCTCAGCGCGCACATGGCCGACACCTTCGCCGCGCTCGGCTTTAACGAAAACGACGACCTGACCCTGGTCGAGGAAGCGCTGGAATGAGCGATCTGAAGCTCGCCGTCTTCGACATCGACGGCACGCTGGTGGATTCCCGCCAGGTGATCACCGAGGCCATGCGCCGCGCCTTCGCCCGCGCGGGTCTGCCCGAAATCGGCTATGAGCGCACCCGCACCGTCGTGGGCCTGGAGCTCACCGAGGCTGTGGCGCGCCTGGCGCCGGAGGATTACCCGGCCGAGCGCCTGCCCGAGCTCGCCAATTTCTACAAGCAGGCCTTCGTGGAGATGCGCGCCGAGAAAGGCTTCAGCGAGCCCCTCTATGAGGGCGCGCGCGCGACCGTGGAGCGCCTGGCCGATGAGGGCTGGCTGCTGGGCGTCGCCACCGGCAAGGCGCGGCGGGGCCTCGACATCGTGTTCGAGCACCACGGCCTGCACAAATACTTCCAGACCCTGCAGACCGTCGACGGCGGCGCCGGCAAGCCGCATCCCAGAATGGTGCTTGATGCGATGGCGGAAACCGGCGCGCGCGCGGAAGAGACCATCATGATCGGCGACACCAGCTGGGACATGGTGATGGCCCGCGCCGCGAACGCCCACGCGCTGGGGGTGAGCTGGGGCTTTCACACGCCGGGCGAGATCGAGGAGGGCGGCGCCCACGCCGTCCATCATCGCTTCGACGCGCTGAACGCCTGGCTCGACGCCTTCCAGCCCGGACTCGCGAAGGGAGAGACGGCATGAGCATGTCGAAAGCCAAGGCCGAGAACCGCCCCCTGCCGCGCCGCTTCTACACCGACGCCGCGTTTGAGCAGACCGGGGAGGGCTGGCGCATCGTGCTCGACGGTCGGCCTGTGAAGACCCCGGCGCAACAGACCTTGCTCGTGCCCGCCGAAGGCCTCGCCCGGGCCGTTGCGGCGGAATGGGCGGCGCAGGGCGAGCACATCAACCCCTTCACCATGCCGCTCACCCGCATCTGCCATGTGGCGCTGGACCGCATGGGCGAGGCGCGCGAGGCCGCGGCGGCCGAAGTCGCCAGATTCGCCACCACCGACCTGCTGTCCCACCGCGCCGACGAAGCCGATCTCGCCGCCAGGCAGGCCAAGGCCTTCGATCCGCTCCTGGCCTGGGCGGCGAGCGCGCTGGACGCGCCGCTGAAAAGCGCCGCCACGCTCACCGCGCTGGAGCAGCCGGAAGCCTCCATCGAGGCGCTGCGCCTGCGCGCCCTGGCGCTGGACGATCTCAGGCTCACCGCTCTGGTGAGCGCGACGCCGATCCTGTCCTCGGCGATCCTCGCATTTGCGCTTCTGGAGGAAGAAGCCGACGGCGAAACCGTCTGGGCGGTCTCGCGCCTTGAGGAAGATCACCAGATCGCACGCTGGGGCGAAGACGCCGAAGCGGCCGAGGCCGCGGCGAACAAGAAGCGCGACCTGCTCGCCTGCGAGCGGCTCTTCCGCGAGCTGGATCAGGCGGGGGTTTGAAGACGTTCGTTCTGAATTCGCAGACGAGCCGGTGGGCGAAGATCGGGGATCTCGCGCCGAAGGTGGCGCGATGGCCTGATGGAGGTCCCGGCTCGGCGCCGCTCGCGCGGCCTGGCCGGGAATTCATGTGCCTTCGCAACGCGTCCCACAGCTTCGCATCAGGCCCCATTTGCCCGGCCGCGCCAAGCGATGCTAGCTAGGCGCAAATTCAGATTTCATCGCCGGAGCCGTTTCATGAAAGACGTTCTCGACCAGCTCGACGCCAAGCGCGAGGCCGCCCGCATGGGCGGCGGGCAGACGCGCATCGACGCCCAGCACGAGAAAGGCAAGCTGACCGCGCGCGAGCGCCTTGACGTGCTTTTGGACGCCGGCTCGTTCGAAGAGTTCGACATGTTCGTCGAACACGACTGCACCGAGTTCGGCATGGAGAAGAAGAAGCTGCCCGGGGACGGCGTCGTCACCGGCTCCGGAACGGTCAACGGGCGCCTCGTTTACGTGTTCGCCAAGGATTTCACCGTGTTCGGCGGCTCGCTGTC
>JBKHAZ010000119.1:0-8259 GCA_046542605.1 Oceanicaulis sp.
CCGGGCAGCCCGTCGAAGCCGTGACCGCCCTGGATCAGGCTCATCGGTTCGACTTCCGGCCGGTCGTTGTCGGGCCGGACCGCACGGTAGAAATATCCGCCGTCATAGGCGCCGGCTTTGGCGTTGCGGATGAAGTTCGCCACGCTGACCGGGGTGGCCTCTCCGGCTAGCGCGACGCGGATGTCGCCGGCGCTGGTTTCGATGACGGCGAGGCGCGGGCCGGTTTCGGCGCGCCAGGCGCCTTGGTCGCCTGATCCGGGCGAACAGGCGGCCAGCACGGCGGCCGCCGCCATCAGACCGTAGTGTTTCATCGCGATTCCCCGTCGCGCCGGGCCTGCTCTGCTGACGGCGCTTTTTCTTTCTTCACCCTCTCATGCTAGATCGCCTTCATGGACGACGCCATCCGACCCAAGCGCCGCCGCGGCCGGCCGCCTCTGGGCCCTGAACATCGCCAACGGCTGATCAAGGCCACGCTTCACCTTCTGGACCGCAAGGGTCTTGAAGGGCTTCAGGCGCGCCTGATCGCGGCCGAGGCCGGGCTCTCGGTCGGCTCGCTCTACAAGCTTGTGGGCGACATCGACGATGTGGCGCGTGAAGCCGCGCTTGAGACCTATCGCGAACTCTACGTTCATGAAGCCAAGGTGCTGCGCACCGTGGTCGGCGCTCCGGTGCGCGATCAGCTCATGGCGCTCGCCATGGGCTATTACGACTTCGTGACGCGCTATGAGCGGCGCTGGCAGGCGATCATCGCACGCCGCAAGTCCGAAGGCCGGCTCGAAGAGCTTTATGGCGAGGACGAGGATCGGCTGCGCTCGGTGATCACCGAGACGCTGGCGGGGCTGTCCGGGCCGCCGAACGAGGCGGCGCGCATGATCGCGGCGAGAGCGCTCTGGGCCTCGGTGCACGGCATCGTCACGGCCGCGCCCCATGAAGGCGAGAGCGCGGACGTGATCCGCCCGCTTATCGAGTTCACCGTCAACGCCGCCGTTGACCGGCTGGAGGCGAATCCGGGTTGACCGGACAAAGCGCCTCGGACCATTCTTGGCTCATGACGACGCGCATGCTCTATATCGGCTTCTATTACACCGGCTCGCGGGGGACCGGCTGAGCGCGCGCGTCACGATGTGCTCATGTCCGCCCCCGCCGCGTCCCGGCGGGGGTTTTTCGTTTCAAGGGGTGATTTGATGACCGCCGAGACGCCGACCCGCGACGACCGCGCCGCCTTGCGCGCCGCCATCGACACCACCGACCGGGAGCTTTTGCGCCTGCTCGCCGACCGGCGCCGGCTCGGCGAAGCCCTGGGCGCGCTGAAAGCCGGCGAGAGCACGCCGGTGCGCGATGTGGAGCGCGAACGCGACGTGATCGCGCGCGCGGTGAAGGCGGGTGCGGAGCAGGGGCTCGACGAAGGATTCGTCGAAAACCTGTTCCAGCTGATCATCGATGACAGCCTGCGTCGCCAGCGCGCGGGACTGGATGCGCGCGCGGACAGGATGCTGACCGAGGCGCGCGTGGCTTATCTGGGCGGTCCGGGCAGCTATTCCCACTTCGCCGCGCATAATCATTTCGCGGGGCGTTATTCGGCGGTTTCGCCGCTGATCAAGCGCGATTACCAGGCGATCTTCAGGGCGGTGGAGGAGGGGGAGGCCGACTACGGCTTCGTTCCCATCGAAAATACCGCCACCGGCGGCATCAACGAAGTTTACGACATTCTGCGCGACACCCGGCTGAAGATCGCCGGCGAGCGCCACCAGCGCATCGAGCATGCGCTCCTGGGCAAATCCACCGATCTCGGTGCGGTGCGGACGGTCTACGGCCACGCCCAGGCGCTGCGACAGGCGCAGGTCTGGCTCAACGCCCGCCCGGAGCTGAAGAAAGTCCCCGTCTCGTCGACCACGCGCGCTCTGGAGCGGGCTCTGGACGAGGGCCCCACCGTCGCTGCGGTGGGCGCCCCGGAAGCCGCCGGCCTGTTCGGGCTCAACATCATCGAGCCGAGCATTTCGGATGTGGCGGGCAGCGAGACGCGATTCGTCGCGCTGGCCCTGGCGCCGGCGCCGGCGAGCCCCTTGCTGCCGTGCAAAACCTCGCTGGTCTTCGTCACGTCCGACAGCTCCGGATCGCTGGTGGGCGCCCTTGAAGGCTTCCGTGAAGAGGGCGTGAACCTCACAAAGTTGGAAAGCCGGCCTGTCGCGGGCGTCCCGTGGGAGCAGATGTTCTTCCTCGATCTGGAAGGTCATGAGGAGGAGGGACCGGTCAAGCGCGCGCTGGCGCGCCTGGCCGACAACGCCAAAACGGTGAAGAGCTTCGGCTCATACGGGTCCGACCGCTTGAAGCCCACCGCCCGGCAGGGTTAAAGGAGATCCGACGGGCGGTTAGCTCAGCTGGTAGAGCATCGCGTTTACACCGCGCAGGTCGGGAGTTCGAGCCTCTCACCGCCCACCACGGTCTCATCACCGCGCGCCGCGCCGCACCAGGCCCGGGCTGAGCAGCGGTTTCAGTAATAGGTCCCCGGCTTGATGACGCGTCCAGCTTCGGCGATCGCGGCCTGGACCTCGGGACGCGCAAGCAGAGCCTCGTCATGCGCATCGAACATGGCGTCAAGGGGCCCCTCGTATTCGGTCGCAACCGAGTCCCGCTCGATAAGCTCATCGAGTGCGACGAGACGCTGTCGCGGGTCTGCGAGGCGCTCGATCAGGAGCGCGGCCGCAGCGTCGCGATCGTCCAGGCAGGCGTAGACGAATTGCAGCGCGCCCGCGCGCGAAGCGAAATCCTCACGCAGCGCCTCGACGTCGCGGTCGCGTCCTTGATGGTCGCCCAGCTGGTGCAAAGCGCAGGCGCGCGTGGACAACGCGGCGCCTTCGCCGTGGCTGGTGAGGGTCAGCGCTTCGTAGCCCTCGATCACCTCCAGCGCTTCTTCAGGGCGCGCCGCCGCGACGAGCAAGCCGGCCAGGGACAGGCGCTGGGTGACGTTGTCGACGCCGTATTCGCTGATCGTGCTCGCCCGGCGAAGCCGCTCCAGCGCATCGTCCAGCCGGCCAAGACCAAGCTCATAGCTTGCAAGATTGGCCAACAGCATGCCGAACTGCTCTTGGGTGTCGGCGGGGAAGGCTCCGTCGAGGGCCTGAGCATGGGTTTCGAGCGCCAATGCGTAAGCCGCCTCGTAATCGCCCAGCCGGGCGTGCGCGTCAGCCTGCATGAGCCGGGGTTCAATATGGTCGCGATGGGCTTCGGCCAAAGCGGCGTAGCGCTCGGCTTCGCCCTGCGTCGCCTCGCGCAAGCGCGCTTGGAGTTCCGGCCCCGGCTCGATCCAGAGCGCATCGAACTCGCGGTGAGTCTGTACGATCTCCAGCGCGCCGGCCTGGCTCAGCTCCCCGACGCGGTCACGGGCGCCTTGCAGATCGCCCGCCCGCAGCGCGACACGCGCGGCTTCAACGATGATCCCGTCGCGCAGGTCCATCGGGTGGGCCGGCCGCCAGTTTGCGTAGAAATGCGCGACGAACTCTGCATGTAGCGGTTCAAGTCCGTCCTGGCGCAGCCCGAACAAGATCGGGCCGATCATGTCGGTGCGCAGATCGTTGGCGATTCCCGGCATCAGCTGCTCGGCCTGGAGAATGTCGCGCGCCGCCGGCTCGGCTCTCTCCCGGCTCGCGTGGAGGAGGCCGCGGAACAGGAAAACCACCGGATTGCGCACGCCCAGCCTGACAGCCTCGTCGAACCGTTCCAGCGCCGCAGCTTCGGCCCGGTCCATCTGGTCGCCGTCATAAAAAAAGGCGGCGACGCCCGCTGCGCCGTAAACCTCCGCCAGAAGGAAGGTGGGCAGCTGATTCAGGTCTTCATGCTCGAGAAGGATCAAGCTGGTGCGCCAGGCGAGTTCGCTGTCTCCGGCGTCCATGGCGGTCACCATGCGATCGAACAGGCGCTGGGCGTCGTCGGCCTCATCGCCGAGCGCAGGCGCGGATAGAAGCGCAAGCGCGCCGAGCAAAGCCATCAATCTGGACATCACGCGAAACTCCCCTCCGTCACACTATCAATCTGGCCGCAATCGCTTTTTACGGCAAGAAGGGATCAATCCATGCGCGATCGCACAGCGTTGCGCCAATGCAGGCTCGGGCGGTGGAGGAAGCGCTTTCGCAGGCGCAGCAAGGCCGCTGCGCACGGGCCTGCAAAAGCCGCCAAAACCTGCTTGACCGTCTCTGCGCCCGGCTTTAGGAAAGCGCCTCTCCCGGACGCGGTCCGCCGCACCGGGACACGATCTGGGCGGGTGTAGCTCAGTTGGTTAGAGCGCCGGCCTGTCACGCCGGAGGTCGCGGGTTCGAGTCCCGTCACTCGCGCCAGTTCCAGATCGAAGAAAAGCCGCCCGGTTGGGGCGGCTTTTTCGTTTCCAGCGACGGGGCGCGCGCCCTACTCGTGGCGCAGCGCCTCGATCGGGTCGAGACGGCTGGCGCGCAGGGCCGGGTAGAAGCCGAACACCACGCCGATGAGCGTCGAGGCGCCGATGGCGACCAGCGCGATCATCGGGTCCACCGCCACGGGCAGCTCGTCGATTCCCGCCGCCGGGGCGAACCGCTCCACCGCGAGCGCGGCGCCGACCCCCAGGGCGAGGCCCAGCACGCCGCCCACGCTGCACAGCACCACCGATTCGATCAGGAACTGGTTGCGGATGTCGCCGCGCCGGGCCCCGATGGCCAGGCGTAGTCCGATCTCTCGCGTGCGCTCGGTCACCGAGACCAGCATCACGTTCATGATGCCGATCCCGCCCACCAGAAGCGTGATCAGCCCGGCGCCGGCCAGCAGCAGGCCCAGCACCTGCTCGCTGGAATTCCGGGCGCGAATGAACTCGGCGAAATTGCGCACGGAGAAGTCGTCCTCCTCGCCGGGATCGATGTCGCGGCGGACTCGCAGATATTCGGTGATCTCCTCGGCGGCGCGGTCCATGTTCGCGCCCGGCGCCACTTCGAGCCAGACCGACTGAACCGGATCGCGCACGCCGGGATGGGCGAAGCCGGACAGGCGCGCGCGCACCGTGGAGATCGGCGCGATAAGAATGTCGTCCTGGTCCTGGCCCCAACCGCCCTGGCCGAGCTCGTCGAGGACGCCAACGACGTCAAAGGGCTGACCGTTGAGGCGGATTGTGGCGCCGAGGGCGCCGCCGGCGGGGAACAGCTCCTCGGCGACGGTCCGGCCGATCACGGCGACGCGCGAGGAGCGCTCATTCTCGGTGAGGGTGAACATGCGCCCGGCGCCGATGTCCCAGTCGCGCACCTCAATGTAATCAGGATTGACGCCCAGCACGGAGGTGGGCCAGTTCACCCCGTCCACCACCGCCACGCCCTGCGTCTGGACCGTGCCCGACGCCGACACGATCACCGGCAGGTCGCGGCGCAGCGCGTCCACATCGTCTGAGGAGAACGGCGTGGCGCTGCCCGCCCCGCCGCGTCGGCCGCCGCGGCTGTCGGAGCCCGGGCGGATATTGAGCGTGTTGGCGCCGAGCCCCGCGATCTGCTCCTCCAGCGCTTTACTGGCGCCCTGGGTGAGCGAGACCGTGGCGATCACGGCCGCGACCCCGATGATCACGCCGAGAATGGCGAGGAAGCTGCGCAGCGCGTTCACCCGCAGGGCGGTGAGGGCGACGGAGATGGCGTCGGTGAAGCTCATGACCGGTCTTCCACGATCAGGCCGTCGCGGAAGACCAGGCGCCGGCGGGCATGGGCGCCCACGTCTTCTTCATGGGTGACGAGGATGACGGTGATGCCCTCGCGGTTGAGGCTGTCGAAAATCGCCATGACGTCGGCGCTGGTCTGGGAATCCAGCGCCCCTGTCGGCTCGTCGGCCAGAAGCATGGACGGCTCGCCCGCGAGCGCGCGGGCGATCGCCACCCGTTGCTGCTGCCCGCCGGAGAGCTGGGAGGGGTGGTTCTGCATGCGGTCGGCGAGTCCCACCATCTCCAGGCACTCTCTAGCCCTGTCGCGCCGTTTCTTTTCGTTCCAGCCCCGATAGATCAGCGGCAGTGCGACATTGTCCTCGGCGCTGGTGCGGGCCAGCAGATTGAACTGCTGGAAAACGAAGCCCACCGATTTGTTGCGGAAGGCGGCGAGTTCGTCGGGCGTGCGGTCGTTGAGCTCCTCGCCGTCCACGACAAGCTTGCCCGAGGTCGGCCGGTCGAGCGCGCCGAGCATGTTCATGAAGGTGGATTTGCCCGATCCCGAAGCGCCCATGACCGCGACGTACTCGCCCGCGGCGATATCCACATCAACACCGTTCAGCGCGAAGACGTCGCCGCCGCCCAGGCGATAGACGCGGGTGACGCCGCGCGCGCGGATCAGCGGCACATCCATCACTCCGCCTCGCGCACGCGGGTCACGACCGCGTCCCCCGCTTCGAAGTCTTCAGACAGGACCTGGGTGAACTGGCCGTCGGAAAGGCCCAGCCCCACCGGGCGGCTTTGCAGCCCCCCGCCGGTCTCCACCCACAGCGCGCCGCGGCGCACCGCGCTGCGCTGATTGGCGCGCTCGGCGGCGAGCTCGTCATAACGCGCCAGCTGTTCGGCTGTGAGCACATCGGAGAGCGCCCGGCGCATCAGCGCCGCGAAGTCGGGGCGCGCCCCGCCGCCGGCCTGAGCGGCCTGCATGCGCCGGCGCATGTCGGCGAAGGCTTCCTGCAGAGCGGTGCGGGCCTCATCCTGCTGCTCTTCTGTAAGATCGAGCTCTTCGGCGAGTCCATCGATCATGCCGCCCATGCGGTCGCCGCCGCCGCGTCCGCCACGCCCGCCGCGGTCGCCGCCCTCGCTCTCCACAACGAGCGATTCCGCAGCGCCGCGCGGAGCGAAGCGCAAGGCGGCGTTGGGGGCGGCGAGGGCGTCTTCGACCCGGCCGGTGACGATCGAGACGTTCGCGGTCATGCCGGGCAGAAGGCGCTGGCGCGGATTATCGGCCTCGATCACCACGGTGTAGGTGACGACGTTTCCTTCGTCGGCGGCGGCCAGGCGCACCTGGGTGACCTCGCCTTCGAACTCATCGTCCGGGAAGGCGTCCACATCGAAGCTGACGCGCTGGCCTTCCTCGATCTGGCCGATATCGGCCTCGTCGATCTGGGCCTCGATCTGCACGCGCGTGAGATCGCGCGCGATGAGGAACAGAACCGGCGCGTTGAACGAGGCGGCCACGGTCTGGCCCTCGTCGATCTGGCGGTCGATCACCACCCCGTCGATGGGCGAGCGGATATTCGTGCGCTCCAGATCGACGCGCGCGCTTTCCAGATTGGCTTCACGCTGCTGCAGTGAGGCGCTGGCGTTTCGAAGATTCGCATTGGCCACGGCGAGGCCGGCGCGGGCGTTCTCAAGCGCTGTGACGGCTTGATCATACTGGGCTTCCGAAAAGGTGCCGCGCTCGCGCAGCTGTTCGGCGCGATCAAAGGCGCGCTGGGCGGCGTCGAGTTCGGCCCGGGTGCGCGCGATATTGGCGTCGCTCACCTGAACCTGCGCGCGCGCCACCTCGGCGGCGGCTTCGGCTTCGCGCACACGGGTCCGGAAGGTCTGAGGATCGAGCCTGGCGAGCAGGCCGCCGGCCTCCACCGAATCGTTGAAGTCGGCGTTCAACTCCAGGATCTGACCGGAGAGCTGGGAGCCGACCTCAACGGTCACCAACGGCGCGATCCGCCCGGAGGAGGCGACGATGCGCTCCAGATCTCGGCGCACCAGCTCCTCGGTTTCGATTTCCAGCGCGCCAGCGCCGCCGGCGCCGTCATCGCGAAGCAGGAACCACCACCCCGCCGCCGCTGCAACGGCTACGAGGGCCCAAATCACTCGTTTCACTTGGCGTTCCCCGCACTTGAAGCGTCTGCAGCGCTTGGCGCGCCGTCTTTAAGATACGCGCTAACATGGGCGCGCCCGTCGCCGAAGTGAAATTGCGGACAGCTTGTTTTTGAGCAATTGAAAATCAGTTGCAGATAAACCGCCTTACGCGCGGCGAAATGCCGGTTTAACGCCGCGCTTTCGTCTTGCGGCCCGTTCCGAGCCGAACTAGCTTCCGCCGCAATCGCGACCGGGGCAAATCGCGAACGAAATAGGCGGGTGCGCGCATGCGCCTCATCCCCCGCCTCGCGCCTCGGCCCATATACGTTTTGACGCCGGAAGGGTGACGCGATGAACGCGCTCCTGCTTGAATACCTGCCGATCCTGATCTTCCTCGGGATCGCGACCGTGCTCGGTCTGGCCTTCATCCTGGCCGCCTTCGTGCTCGCCCCGTCCGATCCGGACCCGGAGAA
>JBKHAZ010000002.1:0-35453 GCA_046542605.1 Oceanicaulis sp.
CGCCCGTTCTACCCCCCGGAGCGTCGCGTACCGCCGGGGTGCGGATCCGGTTCGCGCACCTGGCGATGAACCAGATAGCCGCGCAGCAGCGCCACAAAGACACCGAGCCCGAGGGCGAAAACAAACATGGCGGCCACGGCGGGCCCACGCAGCGAGCGTGGCTGATCAGGCGGGGCGGCGCGTTCGACCACGCGCACCGCATCGGCCGCCCCAGGCGGCGCATTGCGCCGCGAGTCCGCATCGGCGGCCTCGATTGAGAGCAGCCTTGCGGCTTCAGCGCGCGCCTGCACCGCACGCAGCAATCGGTCGTGCTCCGGCGCGATGCTGCGCAGCAAATCGGCGCGCGCCCGGGCCTCGGCGAGCTGGTCGGCGAGCGTGGCCGCGAGCCGGGCCTGGCTTGATGCGAACGCGTCCTGGGACACGCGATCCTGCTCCAGCGCCTGCCAGATCGGATTGACGCCGGTGCGCGTCTGACCCTGCCCTTGCGCGCCGCCGGATTCGATGAAGCCGCGCAGCGCGTCGATCTCGCGATCGACCGCCTGGACCGGCGGCGCGTCCGGCAGGTAGCGCGCCAGCAATTCCTCACGCCGGACCTGGAGGTCCAGCAGGCGTCCGGTGACGGAGTTTTCGACGTAAAGCGCAATCTCGCGAGGGATCTCGGCCAGCCTGCGCGACAGCGAATCGCGAAACGCCCGGGCCCGGGCCGCCTCAGCCTCGGCCTCGAGCTGTCGCGCCTGCAGATCGGCGATGCGCTGAAGCAGCGCATCGCGCTCGGCTGTAAAGTCGGACAGTCCGTACTCGCCCAGGAAGGATCGCAAGGCCGCTTCCGCGCGCGCCGCTTCCGCCTCGACCGCATCCAGTCTTTCGCCAACCCCGCCCTCGGCTCCCCCGATGAGCAGATCGACACGGTAGGCCAGATACGCGTCGATGATCGCATTGAGCACGCCGGCCGCCGCGACCGGGTCTCCGGCTTCGTACCGCGCCATGAGCACGCTGGCGTTGGGCGCGCGCGACACCGCGAACCCTTCGCGCAGGGCCCGCACATTGGACGGGCTGGCGGCCGCACCGCGGCTCTCAAGCGCCAGACGCCGCACGGCGTCGGAATTGAGAATTTCGATCTCCGACTGCATGACGGGATCGATCGTGAACGCGCCGCCGGACCCCGCCGCGCCCGGCGTCAGATCGGCGTCGTCAAGAATTACCAGAAGCCGGCTCGTCGCCTCATAGGTGGGCGTCAGGCTCACCCAGGCCAGTACGGCGAGCGGCGCAAAAACGACGACCGTGATGACGAGCGCGAGAAGCTTCTGGGTCCACACGAACGCGGCGAGATCAAACAGGTCCAGCTCGCGCGAGGGCGCGCTGGAACGCGCCTGCCGCGCCCGGCCGTAGGATAGATCGTCGCTCATGCGGCCATCTCGCCCCGCCCCGCTTAATTTTTCCTTAGCCGTAACCGGCCAAGAGTCGGATTTCATTCACCTGTGGGGCGCCCATGACCGTCACGACACGCCGCGAAGCCCTGATCGCCCTCTCCGCCCTGTGGGCTGCAGGATGCGCCGGACGAAACGCGCAACCGTCCGGTGACGGGTTCGAGCCCTCCCGATTCCAGCCCTGGAGCGACGCCGCACCGTCCTATCGGCTGTATCCCGGCGACACTGTCGAGGTCTCCGTTCACACCGCATCCGAGCTGTCCGGCGTGCGAGACGTGGGTCCGGACGGGCGCATCAATCTGCCGCTGGCCGGTGCGGTGATGGTCACGGGCATGAGCGCTCCGGAAGCCGCACGGGCGATCGCGGGACGCTACGCTTCGGTCCTGCGTGACCCGATCGTCGAGGTTCGCCCGCAGAGTTTCGGCTCACAGCGCATCATCGTCGGCGGTGAGGTCGGCGCGCCCGGCCTGTTCGAGATGCCCTCGGCGCGCATCGGCGTTCTTGAAGCGGTCATGCTCGCAGGCGGTCCGACGCCGCGCGCCCGGCGCCGGCGGGTCGTCGTGTTGCGCCGCGCCGAAAGCGGCGGGGTGATGGCGCGGGAAGTGGACCTTGCTGCGGCGCTCGAAGGCGGCCGCGCCGACACCATTCCGCTCCAACGCCACGACATCGTGTTCGTGCCGCGTTCGGGGATCGCGGAGGTGAACGACTTCGTCGAGCAGTATGTCCGCAACATCCTGCCGATCGACGCCGCGTTCAGCTACGCGCTCGCCGACAGCCTGTTCAACGGATAAGGCGGACGCGACGCGCTAGTGGCGCGTCGCCAGCCATTGACGCGCCGCCGAGAGCGCCGCCTGAATCTGCTCGCCGTCCATGTCGGCGGCGACTTCGCTGCGATAGTGCTTGGCCGCATCGCTGCCCATCAGGGCGGCGAGATTGAACCATTTGTGCGCTTCGACCATGTCGATGACGCCGCACTGCCCGGTCGAGTACAACAGACCCAGCTTGCACAGGTCCTCGCCGGTCGGGTCCATCGAAACGGCGTCATGCGCCTGAGCGGTTTCCACGTCGGTGAAAGCCATGATCATCTTCCCTTTGCGTGCGGGGCGCCGGGCTGTGCCGCCCGTGTCGCCTCCGCGTCCCACCATGCACGCCCAATCGCCTTTTCGGTCTGCGGTGCGTACGCAAAGGAGAATGTCTCGCGAGAGTAAGCGGGCGGTTAACCCGAATCAGAAAAGCGCGCCTTTAAGCATTTATTTTCGTTAGGAATTCCTACCAAGGATTAAGCGGGTGACCGCTGCGTCGGTCCGCTCGACCAGGCCCGGGGGACCGCCGCGGTTGCGCCGCCATCCGCTAATCAGCACCCAGCCGAGCCCCATGAAAGCAAGCGCGGAGAGACCGCCGGCGCGCAGCATGTCGCCAAGCACACGCGAACCAGGATCGCGCCAGTCAAACCGTGCAGGTTCGGCGCCGATCGACATCACCGCGTCACCGAATGCGGCGTGAAGCGCCAGGAGCGAGCGCCCGTGTTCGCGCGCAAGCCGGACGAGATGCTCCGCGTCGGATGCGCTTTCGATCAGGCCCGCCGTCCGGATCGCCGCCACGGCTCCGGCTTCGCGCCTCACTTCGGCGATGCTGCGCAGCACCTGATCGCGCCGCTCCTGATCGAGGCCGACTGCGGCGGCGAAGTCCTCACCGGCCCGCTGCGCCATTTCATGGGAATAGACCGGGCGCGTATACCGATCGCCCGCCTCGCTCACGAGACGCATGGCGGAAGCCAGGACCGCTTCACGCGCCAGCGTCTCGTCTGCGCCCATGACCAACTCGGCCATAAAGCCGCGCTCCAGCATCCCCGCAGCCGAAGCGGCCTTCAGCAAGCGCGCGCCGATGCGCGCGCGCCCCTCGGTCTGCGCTGCGGTGAGCGCGAGCGCACCCTGCAGCACATTGCCCGGCGGCTTGGGCAGGAAAACGACGCGGCACTGGCTGATACGCCGCCCGGAGGCCTCGGCGAGCGCGCACCCGTGCACGATGACGTCGCGCACGTCGCCGTAGAGCGCAGCGCGCGGCGGCGCGAACGCAAGGCCGGGCGCGGCGCGCAGGGACAAGGTCCGGCCCTGCGGCGCGGCGAACCAGGCCTCGACCTCCTCCAAAGCCGGACCATAGAGCACCCGGGCCCGCTGCAGCCTGTCGACGGTTTGGCGCGGTGCAAAAACGAGATCGCCGCCTTGGCTGGCCGGATCGGCGGTATGAAGACGGTTTTCGAGGACCTGATGGAACCTCCGGTCGGCGCGCCAGCCCGGCACGGCGCGCAGCTCCGCTTCCAGAGCCCGATCGCTGCGGCCGTTTTCAAGGAGAATGGCGCGCGCCAGCCGCTCTTCGCCGGCGAGGACGGTCAGGCTTTGCGATAGCGACTCCGCGAGCGGCAAATCCGGCGCCCGGCCCGGCGAGGGCGCCAGCGCCTCCTGAAGCCGCGCGCGCCACCAGGCTTGCGGATCGCCGAGCACCTCGGCGGCGAGCACGGGCGCGTCCGGCCCACCGGCCACCTGAGGCGGCCCCAATACGTCCGCCGCGCGCAGCATAAAAAACGTCGCGCCCGCCATGAGCATCAGAAAGATCACCGGCCGCCATGCCGAAAACATCGCCCGCCAGATCAGATAAACGCCCGCCCGCCCCGCGCCTGCCAGCCAGGGATCGCGCGCGCCGTAACGTGCGCTGTAGCGCTGTGATCTGAACACCGGCTCGCTCATCGCGCCCCCCTGCGCGTATAGAAGACTTGAGCTTATCCGCGAAATCACTCGATGGGAGCGGGATTTCAACCGCTTGTCCCGAGGCGTTGCGCGAAGGGCACGCCGGTGCGACGAAAAGGCGGCGCTCAAGACGCTTTTTTTACCGCCGCGGCGCCGCTAAACACGCGCCATGACCGAGACAGTCCTCACCGAACAGACCCTGCGCCCCGTCAGCTATCGCCTGGCCGAGCGCGATCCCGCCGCCTTCGCCCGCGAACTGGGCGCGAGCTTTCGCGAAACCGGTTTCGCGGTGGTGTCCGACCACCCGGTCGATCAAGCCGTCATTGACCGGGCGCTCGCCGACACCAAGGCGTTCTTCGCCCTGCCCGACGCGACCAAGCGCGCATACTACGATGCGGCGCGCGGCGGTCAGCGCGGCTATACGCCGTTCGCCACCGAGAACGCGAAGGGCGCGGCGCAGAAAGATCTCAAGGAGTTCTGGCATCGTGGCCGCGACCTTCCCGCCGGTCACCGCTTCAGCGACGTCATGCCGGCCAATGTCAGCGTGGGCGAAATCGAGCGCTTCGACGAGAGCACGCGGGCGATGTACGACGCCCTCGACGCCATGGGGGCGACACTGCTGCGGGCCATCGCGGTGGATCTGGGCCTGGAGGAGACCTGGTTCGAGCCGACCGTGAATGAAGGCAATTCGGTGCTTCGCCTGCTGCACTATCCTCCGATCGAGGGCGAGCCCGACGGAGTGCGCGCCGGCGCCCACGAAGACATCAACGTCATCACGCTTCTGCTCGGCGCGGAGGAGGCCGGGCTGCAGGTGAAGACCAAAAGCGGCGCCTGGCTTCCCGTTCAGCCGCCCGAAGGCGCGCTGGTGATCAATATCGGCGACATGCTGCAGCGCCTGACCAATCACGTCCTTCCCTCGACCACCCACCGGGTGGTGAACCCCTCGGCGGAGCGGATGAAGTATCCGCGCTATTCCACGCCGTTTTTCCTGCACTTCAATCCCGATTTCGAAATCGCCACCCTGCCCTCGTGCGTCACCACGGAGACTCCCGACCGGTATCCCGAGCCGATCAGCGCGCATGACTATCTGCACGAACGTCTGGTCGAGATCGGGCTGGTGAAGGCGTGACCGCAACGCCGCTGCACCGGCGCATCGCGCTCGCCGCGGCGGCGGCGGGCCTCGGTGTTCTGGTCTGGCGCATCAGCGAGGCGGCGGCTGCGGCCGCGCCGGTATTGCTCGTGGCGTCCGGCGTCGGGCTCGGCGCCTTCATCGTCGGCTCGATCCTTTTGGCCGGAGCGGTGATGCAGGCCCGCGCCGGCGCGCCGGAGATGCTGTCCACCGAGGTTGCGCGCAACGTGCTGACCAGAGCGCTCTACGCCGCGATCGCAAGCACCGTCATCACCGCGGGAGCGGCGGTGCTTGTGGTGGCGGGCTTTTCCGGGCCTGCGGCGCCGATCGATCTGATCCTCGCCTTCGGCGCAGCGGGCTTTCTTCTGGTTTTCGCGCACGGGCACGCCGGGCTCACCCGAGCCTAGACGCCGGAGACGCTCAGACCGGCGCTCCATCGCCGTCGCGCCCTGGAAACTGCTTGATATGGACGTCGCGCTGCGGGAACGGGATTTCGACCCCGTTCTCATGCAAGGCGTCCCAGACCGCGAGATAGACTTCGCTGGTGACGTTCGCGAGCCCGTTCTGCGGGTCGGAGATCCAGAAGCGCAAATCGAAATTCACCGACGAGTCGCCGAATTCCATGACATTGCAAACCGGGTCCTTGTCCGGCACCACGCGCGTGACCGTCTTGGCCGCATCCTGGGCGATCTGCTGGACCAGCCTGAGATCGCGCTGCCCGTAGGAAACCCCGAACGGAGCGTGCAGGCGCACGATCTCGTCGGATTTCGACCAGTTGATCACCCCGTTGGTGATGAAGTGGTCATTGGGGATGAGCATTTCGGTCCCGTCGCGGGTGCGCACCGAGACGTATCGGCTTTGCATACCGGTGACCCAGCCGAAGGTGCCGTCAAGCTCGATTGCGTCGCCCGGCTTGATCGACTTGTCCGCCAGGAGCGTGAAGCCGGCCGCGAAGTTGGAGACCGTTCGCTGGAGACCCAGGCCGACGCCGATGCCGACCGCGCCGGAGAAAATGGCGAGAGTCGCCAGGTTGAACCCGGTCATCTGCAGCGCGACCAGCAAGGCCAGCACCGGCAGGAGAATGCCCAGCGTCTTGGAGATCAGCGCCTTGAAGGCCGGCGACAATTCTTCGGTCTTGTCCAGCTGTTGATCGACGGCCCGGCCCGCGAAGCTCGCCGCCCAGAACAGCACGCCGAAATAAATCAGCGTGCGCAGGACATCGAACATGGAAAGCTGGATCGGTGCGCCGTCCTCGGTTTCGCCAAGCGGGATGGCGAGCGCCTGCAGCTGCACGATGACGTCGTCGAGCAATCCGAACACGTCGAGCGCAGCGACAGGCCAGGCGATGTAGAAGGCGACGTTCGACCAGAATTTCGACCGGATCACCAGCGTCACCGCGCGGATGATGAGCCAGGCCGTCATCAGAGAGATGGCGGCCGAAACGATCTCCACCGGCTGCGCCAGCGAGCCGAGAATGACCCGCACGAGCGTCAGCACCGCGTACAGCGCCAGCGGCGTCATCAGGGCCAGAAGCGCCGTGATCAGTCGGCGCACCATCCCCACCTGGAAATGCTTTTTGGTCGCCGCGTGAACCACCGCCTTCAGCCGCGGCCCGAAAATCAGCGCCGGGATGATCGCCGCAGCCACAAGGCCGAGCTGAAGCGCCACGTCGAGATTGAGTATCTCGCTTTCGATCCAGGCGAGAACGCGCTCGATGCGCGGCGCGATCTCGTCGACGGGGATCAGATCGTCGAGCGCGGATTCAGGCGGGGTCTGAGGCTGAGACTGCGTCAATCGGATGTCTTTTTGCGGGTCGGCGACGCGTGAAGAGTTACGCGTAACGCCCGGCGCGGCAAGCTCAACCCTCCCGCCAGTCGAGGATCACCTTGCCCGCGCGTCCCGAACGCATGGCGTCGAAGCCGGTCTGGAACTCCTTCGCCGGCAGACGGTGCGTGATCAGCTTCGATACGTCGAGCCCGGACTGCAGCATCGCCAGCATCTTGTGCCACGTCTCGAACATTTCCCGGCCGTAAACGCCCTTGAAGGTGATCGCCCGCATGATCAGCGAGCCCATGTCGAGATTGAATGGCTTTCCGGGCAGGCCGAGCATGGCGATCTTGCCGCCCATCACCATGTGATCGACCATCTGGTGAAAGGCCGGCTCAGCGCCGGACATCTCCAGGCCGACGTCGAAGCCCTCGGTCATTTTCAGCCGGGCGATGACGTCGTGGAGATCCTCTTTCGCGGTGTGGACCGGAACCGCACTGGGCGCGACCTTTTCGAGCAGGCGCAGGCGATCGGGGTTTATGTCGGTGACGACAACGTGGCGCGCGCCGCAATGGCGCGCCACCGCCGCGGCCATGATGCCGATGGGCCCGGCGCCGGTGATCAGCACGTCTTCGCCCACCAGGTCGAACGCGGTGGCGGTGTGCACCGCGTTCCCCAGCGGATCGAGGAAGGCCGCCTGCTCCATCGCGACGTCGTCGGGCAGCGGCACCACGTTGAAGGCGGGTATCTTCAGATAATCGGCGAAGGCGCCGGGCATGTTGACGCCGACACCCTTGGTGTCGGGGTCGAGATGGAAGCGCCCGGCGCGCACCGCGCGCGAGCGCTCGCCCACCACATGGCCTTCACCGGACACTCGCATGCCCGGCTTGATGCGGGTGACGTCCCGGCCCACCGCCTCGACCACGCCGCCGAATTCGTGGCCGACCACCATGGGAACGGGCACGTTCTTTCGCGCCCAGTCGTCCCAGTTGTAGATGTGCACGTCCGTGCCGCAAATGGCGGTCATGTGCACGCGGATCAGCACATCGTCGGCGCCGATCCGCGGCTCGGCGACATCCTGCATCCAAAGGCCTTCTTCGGGCTTGGCTTTGACGAGGGCTTTCATCCGGGAAGCTCCCTTGAGCAAAGAAAAACGCGTCGCGGCGGGTTTGACCACGCCGCGACGCGCTTGAAAAGCCCGTCAATTCAGGCCGCCGGCTCTAGCGGCGCAACTCGGTGACCGCGTCGACATCGATGGTCGCTTCGCCCTGCTGGCAGAAGCTCATTTCGGCCATCGCGCCTTCGACCTCGACGTATTCACCGGCGGTGAAGCGGACATCATCGCTTACCAGAGAGTACAGTTCGCCGTCCGGCGTGGTCAGCGTGAAACACTCCGCGCCCTGGCGCACCCGACCTTCAATAACAAGCCGGTCGTCGCCACCGCGGCGCGGCGGGTCGATCTCCTCGATCAGCCCGACATTGAGCGTGAAGCGCCCCTGCTGACAGTAGGACGCATCGGCGCGAACGCCCTCGATATGCACGTACTCGCCGGCGTTGAACCGGACATCGTCGCTGGTCAGGGCGTATTCATTGCCGTCTTCGGCCTGCAGCGTGTAGCACTCGACGCCCTCGCGCACCCGCCCGTTGAATGCGTAGATCCGGTTTTGATCGTCCCGGCCGGTGCGCGGATCGACCACGTCGAACACGTCAGACTTCAATGTCAGCCCCAAGTCGGTATCGACGATATAGATGAGATCGTCGCCAGGGTCGGCCCAGTCGGGCGTCTCCACCGTCACGGAGAGATCACCGCCCGGGCCGACTCGCGCTTCGCGAATGCGGCTCCACTCCGACGCTTCGATCCCGGCGCCCACGGTCACCCACGCGCCCGGACGCAGATTAAAGGCTTCGATCGTGACCTCGGTCCGAGGTCCGCCCTCGCGCGGCGAAATAGAGATCGCGCCTTGCGGACGATCCCGGTCGGGAATGTCCAGCACCTCGCCCACCGGCAGCGCCTCGGCGTCGATATCGCTGTTCGCCGCAAGAAGTTCGAACAAGGACAGTCCCAGCCGCTCGGCGATGGAATACGGCGTGTCTCCGGACTGCACGCGATATCCGTCGGTGCGCTGCTCCCGGCCGGGATCGTCGGGCGCGCCGCGGCCGGGCGCGGCGTCTTCCAGCGCGATCACCTGCCCGACCTCAAGCGCGCGCGGATCAAGGCGCGGGTTGAGCCGCATGATGCGGTCCATGCTCACCCGGCACTGTTGAGCGATCTGATAGAGCGTGTCGCCGTATTCGACCGCGTAGCGCGCCCCGCAGCGGGACTGGGCTTCGGCGGGAGCGGCGACAATCGCGGCGGTCGACCAGCCGGCGACGGCGACCGCGCCGGCGGCGAGCAGGGTCCGAAATGTCATGGCGAAATACTTCAAGGACTGCGCCCCGCCCGGCAGGGCTGCAACGAGGCGGACCGGGGGGACGGTTCCCGTGCGCGCGGCAAACCACGCGTTATTGACCAGCCGCCTCAACCCCGATCGGCTTGAAGCACGAGCTTGCGATAGTCGTTGAGATCGCCGTCATAGCGCGCGGCGCGGCCGTCCTTGACCAGCCAGAGCTGATCGGCCGTTCCTTCGGCGAGGTAGACGTCGTGGGTGATCAATACGACCGCGCCCTCATAGGCGTTCAGCGCGTAGATCAGCGCTTCGCGGCTGTCGATGTCGAGGTGGGAGGTCGGCTCGTCAAGAATGAGGATGTGCGGCTTGTCCATCGCCATCAGGCCGAGGAGCAGGCGCACCTTCTCGCCGCCGGACAGTTTCTCGATTTTCGTTTCGACCTTTTCGGCCGCAAAGCCCATGGCGGCGGCGGCTGCGCGCTGTTTTGACGGCGTCGCGCCTTTGGGCAGCTTGTCGCGCACGTGATCCAGCACGGTCTCGCCGGAGCGCAGCTCGTCCATCTGGTCCTGGGAGAAATATCCGATGCGCAGTGCGCGCGCCGCCACCCGGTCGCCGCCGAGAAGCGGCAGGCGGCGGGCGATGGACTTGACCAGCGTGGTTTTGCCCTGCCCGTTGGCGCCGACGATGGCGACGCGATCTTCAGGATCGAGCCTTACGTCGACATCCTTCAGGATCACCGCCGCCTCGCCATAGCCGACCTTGGCGTCACGCAGCTCGAGAAGCGGCGGCGCCAGCTTGTCCTCGCAGGCCGGGAAGGCGAACGGAACCGTGCGCTCGTCAAGCGGAACGGTGATCTCCTGCATCTTCTCCAGCTGCTTGACACGCGATTGGGCCTGGCTCGCCTTCGAGGCCTTGGCGCGGAAGCGGTCGATGAAGGCCTGCAGGTGCGCCCGGTCGGCCTCTTGCTTGGCCTTCTGGCTTTCCAGAAGCGCGGTCTTGGCCGCGCGCAGTTTCAGCCAGGAATCATAGCCGCCCGGCGTGACCGACAGCTGCTTGTGCTCCAGCGCCATCGTATGGGTGACGCTGCGGTTCAAAAGCTCGCGGTCATGGCTGACGATCAGGACCGTGTGCGGGTATTTCTTCAGATAGGTCTCGAGCCAGGCCGCGCCTTCGAGGTCGAGATAGTTCGTCGGCTCGTCCAGAAGCAGAAGGTCAGGCTCGGAGAACAGCACCCCCGCGATCGCCGCGCGCATGCGCCAGCCGCCGGAGAACTCCCGCGTCGGCCGGCCGAGATCTCTGTCGGCAAACCCCAACCCGATCAACACCTCAGCCGCGCGCGCCTCGGCCGACCAGGCGTCGATATCGGCGAGCCGCATGTGAATCTCGCCGATGCGGTCGGGATCGGTGGCGGTGTCCGCCTCCTGCATCAGCGCATGGCGCTCCGCGTCGGTGGCCAGCACCACGTCGAGGATCGTCTCGTCGGACGCCTCGACCTCCTGGGCGACCCATCCCGTGCGCGCGCCCTTGGCGAGCCGGATCGGCGAGTCGGGCGACGGCGTGTCGATCTCCTCGCGGATGATGCGCAGCAGCGTCGACTTGCCCGTGCCGTTGCGCCCGACCAGCCCGACCTTCCAGCCGGCGTTGATCTGGGCGGAGGCGTTCTCGAACAGGGAACGCGCGCCAATTCGGTAATCGAGATTGGAGATCGTCAACATGGGAGGGGTTTAACCTTCGCCGCAGGCGGCGCAACCGTTCAAGGCTGCGGCGCGGTCGATCAGCGCCGGCATGTGCACGAACGGCGCACCCGGAAACCGGTGTCGCATACCGCCGCTGATCCTGATCGGTCCGGAGGCCAGGCGAATGAGCTCAATCGAACGATTGAACGCCGGAATCGCGCCGCCCGGTGCGTAAGACCTCAAAAGGAGGGCCTCATGCTTTGAATCTCGACCAGGACACAGTGATCGCATCTTGCTTCAGCCTCGCGCTGGCCGCCTGCGGAGGCGGCGGCTCAGGGGGAGGATCTCAAGCGCCCTCGCCTTCTCCTCACCGCCCCCTCCACCGCCTCCCCCGGCGACGGATTTCTGGGCGCTCGCCCGCTCATTCCCGGAAATGCCGGAGGGGATTTCGGAGCTGCTGACGATCTCGCCGAACGCAACCGGAACATTCGGGTCGGGCCTGCCGTTCGATTCGAGTTGGCGCTTCCTGACGGCAGCTTGATTTGGGATGCGCGCGCCGACGACACCTATCTCTACGCTGCCGGAAGAACGCTCGGCTGATCGGGAGCGGGCGGGAGTGCGTGGACCGGCGGCAAAGACGCAGTCCGGCCCCGTCACGCTCCGCGCGAACCGCCACCGTTGGATCGTATCGGGAATCCGATGGAAACACCGTACGCCACCCGCGAGCCGCAGATTCTTGATCGTATGGCGTGTCAGGAAATCACGCCGATGGCAGGCCCTAGGGGAATCGAACCCCTCTTTCCAGGTTGAAAACCTGGCGTCCTAACCGATAGACGAAGGGCCCGCATCGGCGTGGAGCGGTGATATATCCGTGCGCCCGGTATGATGCAAGCGCGGGTGTGCGGAATTTTTCCAGATCGTGCACATGGAACCCCGTTCAGACCTCCAATCCCTTTGCAGGCCTGACGATCAGCCGGCTTCGGCGAGGTCCTCAAGATGCAGCTCGGCGCGCTTTCCGAAGCGGGAGTCGTCCGCTTTCAACTTTCCCGCGGCGTGAAACCAGGCTTCGCCCGGCGCCAGCAGCGCCTGACCGGCCGGATCATCGGCGATGCGAAAGGCGATTCCGCTCAATCTTGCGCCGGATCGGGCCTCGAACGCGAAGCGCACATGATCGGAGCCGACGCGCTGGGCGTAGGTGCGCTTCATGTCGCTGAAAGCAAAGCGGGGCTCCGGGTTTCCCATACCGAACGGCGCCGCCGCCGACAGGGCGTCGCAAAACTCGAAACTGACCGCGGCCGGGTGCACCACGGCGTCGACCGCGTAGCTGCGCGCCTCCTCGGCTGCGGCCCACTGGGCTGCGAGCTCGGCCTGCAGAAAGTCGCGCAGCTCGCCGATGCGCTCGCGCTGCACTGTAAGCCCGCACGCCATGGCGTGGCCGCCCCCGGCCAGCAGAACGCCGGCCTCGCGCGCGCGGCTGACCGCGCTGCCCAGATCGACGCCGGGACAGGACCGGCCCGAGCCTTTCGCCAGCCCTGTCTCAGGGTCGATCCCGATGACAAGGCTCGGCCGGTTGAACCGCTCCTTCACGCGCCCGGCGGCGATCCCGATGACGCCGGGATGCCAGTGGTGTCCGGCTGCGATGAGGACCGGCGTTTCCGGGTCGATACCGGCGGCCTCGACCTGCTCCATCGCCCCTTTCAACACCTCGGCCTCGATCGCCCGGCGTTCGGCGTTGAGAACATCGAGCTCTTCGGCGATGCGGCGCGCCTCGCCGGGATCTTCGGTGGTCAATAGCCGGGCGCCGAGATCGGCGCGGCCGACCCGTCCCCCGGCGTTGATCCGGGGGCCCAGAAGAAAGCCGGCGTGATAGGGCGTCGCCTCGCCGGTGACGCCGGCGACCTCGGCCAGGGCCGCAAGCCCCGGATTGCGCCACGCACTCATCACTTTCAGGCCGGTTGCGACGATGGCGCGGTTGACCCCGGTAAGCGGGACCACGTCGCAGATCGTGCCGAGCGCGGCGAGGTCCGCGAGCGCCATGAGGTCAGGTTCGGCCCGGCCCTTGAACGCTCCGCGCCGTCGTCCTTCCCGGTTCAGCGCGGCGAGCAGCACGAAGGTCACGCCGGCCGCGGCGAGATGGCCGCATCCTGAAGCGCAGCCGGGCTGGTTGGGATTGACCAGGGCCGCCGCCTCGGGCGGCTTGCCGCTCATCAGGTGATGATCGACGACGCCGACCGTCAGACCCATCCCCGCCGCCGCCGCCAGCGGCTCGACCGACGCCGCACCGCAATCGAGCGTGAGTACGAGGCCCGCGCCTTGCGCCTTGAGACTTTCAAACGCCTGGGCGTTGGGCCCGTAGCCTTCCTCGATCCGGTCGGGCACGTAAATGAGCGGCGGCTCGCCCGCCTGTTTCAGCCAGCGGTGCAGCTGGGCCGCGCTTGTCGCGCCGTCGACGTCATAATCGGCGAACAGCGCGATGCGCTCACCGCGCTCCATGGCGTCCCAGATCAGCGCCGCGCAGCCGTCCATGCCAAGAAAGCTCGATGGGTCGGGAAAGCTGTCGCGCAGCCGCGGCGCAAGGAAGCCTGGCGCTTCCTCGGCCGTGAGCCCGCGCGAGGCGAGCAGGCGGGCGAGCGCATCGGACACCCCCGCCGCGCGCGCAATCTCGCCGGCGATCCGGTCGTCGGCCGGCTTCAGCCGCCAGGCCTTTCCGCCGAAGGAGCGTGTGACGCCGAAAAGCGCTTCGCCTGACGCCATGGCGGCCTAGACCGGCCTGCGCGTGGAGATCCGGCGGCGCAGCCCGGTGATCGAGGAGAACAGAAGCGTCTGGGTCTGCACGAACCCGCCATCGCGGCGCACGCCGTGCACCAGATCGCCTTCAGTCACGCCCGCCGCGACGAACAGGCAGTGCTCATGGGCCATTTCGGTAAGGTCATATTTTCGATCGAGATCGGTGATCCCGGTGCGATTGGCGCGCGCGCGCTCGTCGTCATTGCGGAAATGAAGCCGGGTCTGCATCTGCCCGCCAAGGCAGCGCAGCGCCGCCGCGCCCAGAACGCCCTCCGGCGCGCCGCCGCGCCCGATATAGAGATCAGCCTTGCCGTCGGGATCGGCGGCGTTGATGACCCCGGCCACATCGCCGTCGGCGATGAACATGATGCGCGCGCCGGTGGAACGCACCGACTCCACGATATGCTCATGGCGTTTGCGTTCCAGGATGCACACCGTCACGTTTTCTTGCGCGACGCCTTTGGCTTTGGCGAGCGATCTCACATTCTCCGCGCCGCTGGCGTCAAGATCGATCACGCCGGACGGGTAGCCGGGTCCGCAGGCGATCTTGTCCATGTAGGTGTCCGGCGCATGCAGCAACCCGCCGCGCGGCGCCAGCGCCAGCACGGCGAGCGCATTGTTCATGCCCTTCGCCGTCAGGCTGGTGCCTTCCAGCGGGTCGAGCGCGATATCGATTTCCGGGCCTTCGCCGAGGCCGACTTCCTCGCCGATATAGAGCATCGGCGCCTCGTCGCGCTCGCCCTCGCCGATCACGATCCGGCCCTTCATCGCCATGGCGTTGAGACCGGTGCGCATGGCGTCGACCGCCGCCTGGTCGGCGGCGATCTTGTCGCCGCGCCCCACCAGGCGTGCGGCGGCGGCGGCCGCGAGTTCCGCCGCGTCGACGGCCTGATTGGCGAGAGCTTCGAGGGCGCGGCCCTGATCCATGACATACACCTTCTTGAACTCCGCAATGGGCGCGGAGCGTTGCAATGTTTTCGAGACTTACTCGGAGGGCGGCAAGGCGCGCTCACGCGCCTCGACAACGAATTCGGCCGTATCCACGTCGGCCTGACGGAGCACCTCGCCGGCGCGGCGAACCTCGTCGCGCGCCTCAAGCGCCATCAGCGCCCCGCCCGCCATGGACAAGCGCTCGCCCCGGCTCAGCACAGATTGCTCCACATAGACCGGTGCGCCGCCGGGCGGAACCGCGCGCAGACGCATATCGGTCCAGCTGGGCTCGGCGGCGTCCGGACCCAGCGCGCAGGCGGTGAGACACGCCATGCTGGCGAGGATGACGATCGATGTTTTCATGGCGATGCGGCCCTCCTGACCGGTGGACGCGGTCGCCTGTTTCTATACGCTTCTCTTCGCCCCTGTCACCCTTGGTCCGGAGTCGACCCGCCATGGCCGAGCGCAGCGAAACCCGAAAGCCGGGCGAAAAGCCCGCCGCCAAGCGCAAAAGCCCGGCGGAGTCGGGCGCGCAGAAGCGGCGGGCCGGCGAGAAAGCCGAACAGCCCGGCGCACGTGAAACCACGAGCGGCGGCGAATCGAATGCGAAACCGGAATCGTCCGTCTTCGGGTTCGGCGAATACGGCGAGATGGCTGCGATCAGCCAGGATGATCTCGACCGGCTGGAAGAAGTCTCGCGCACGATCATGCAGTCGGCGTTGAAGTCGCAAAAGCTGATGAGCGACGTGATGCGCCGCTCGCTCGAAGGCGATCCCTCGCTCATGCCGCAGGCCGACCCCATGCACGCTGCGCCGGAGCTGCTGCAGGCCTGGGAGAACATTCTCTCCGATCCCGAACTTCTCTTGAAGGCGCAGTCCGATCTCTATCGCGGCTATCTGGACCTGTGGTCGGGCGCGACGAAAAAGCTGGTCTCCGGCGAGGGGAGCGCGCCTGCGATCCAGCCTGAAAAAGGCGACAAGCGCTGGCGGTCGCCGGCTTGGAGCGATCATCCCATGTTCGACGCCATGAAGCAGAGCTATCTGCTCAACCAGCGTTTCCTCATGGGGCTCATCGCCGGAGCGAAAGGGCTGGACGAATCCACACGGCGCAAGGTGGAGTTCGTCACCCGCCAGATGACCGACGCCATGGCGCCGACGAATTTCGCGCTCACCAATCCCGATGTGCTGGAGGAAACCTTCAGGTCCAAGGGCGAGAACTTGACTCGCGGCCTGATGAACCTGATGCGCGACCTGGAGCGCGGGGAAGGCCGGCTTGCCCTGTCACAGACCGACATGGAGGGATTTGAAGTCGGCAAGGATCTCGCCGCCACGCCTGGCGAGGTGATTTTCCGCAACGAGATCATGGAGCTGATCCAGTACGCCCCGGCCACCGAGGAGGTGCGCAAGCGTCCCCTCCTGATCGCGCCGCCTTGGATCAACAAGTTCTACATCCTCGACATGCGCCCGCAGAGCTCGATGATCCGCTGGCTGGTCGAGCAGGGTTTCACGGTGTTCCTGATCAGCTGGGTCAATCCGGATCCGCGGCTGAAGGACGCCACTTTCGAGGATTATATCCGCAAGGGGCTGTTCACCGCCCTGGACGCCGTCGAGCAAGCCACCGGCGAGCGCGAAGTGGATACGGTGGGCTACTGCATCGGCGGCACGATGCTGGGCGCCGCCCTCGCCCTGATGGCGAAGGAGAACGATGACCGCATCGCGTCGGCCACCTTCTTTGCGGCCCAGCACGATTTCAAGCTCGCCGGAGAGCTCCTGGTCTTCATCGACGATGAATGGTTCCGGGAGATCTCGCGCCTCATGGACGCCCAAGGCGGCGTTCTGGACGGGCGCACCATGGCGGACACGTTCAACATGCTGCGCTCGAACGATCTGGTCTGGTCGTTCGTGATCAACAATTATCTTCTGGGCAAGCAGCCCCAGGCGTTCGACCTGCTCTACTGGAACGCCGACCAGACCCGCATGCCCAAGCGGCTGCACCTCTACTATCTGGAGACGTTCTACAAGAATAACGCGCTCGCCGAAGGCCGGCTGGATCTCGGCGGTCACAGGCTCGACCTGAAGGACGTGACGATCCCGGTCTTCATGCAGGCCAGCAAGGAAGACCACATCGCCCCGGCCGACAGCGTCTACCGCTCGGCGCGCCTATTCGGCGGCCCGGTCCAGTACATGATGGCCGGTTCGGGCCATATCGCCGGCGTGGTCAATCATCCCGGCGCCAACAAGTACCAGCACTGGGTCAACGACGCCTTGCCGGAGACGCGCGAAGCCTGGCTTGAAGGCGCGGTCGAGCACCCCGGATCCTGGTGGGAGCACTGGAAGGCCTGGCTCTACGCCATGGACTCCAAGACGGTTCCGGCGCGTGAGCCCGGCGCGGGCGCGCTCAAGCCGATCTGCCCGGCGCCGGGAGAGTATGTGAAGGTCCGCAGCTAGGCGGCGCCCTAAAGCAACCCCGCCCCCTCAAGGCGTTCGATCATCCGCGCCCGGGCGTCGGGCAAGCGCTTGTCGGAGGGCCAAAGCACCCGGCGCTCGATGAAGTGCGCCGTGAGCGTCAGGCCCGCCGCCACATCACCAGGTTGGAGCGCGCCCGAGCCGGCCATGAAGCCGGGTAGAGCGAGCATTCGTTCGTGATAGGGCTTGCCCGCCTCCGCGCTCACCGCACGGCCGGATTTGGGGCTGACATAGACAAGGTGATGCGTCCGGCCGGTGGCGGCGCACTTGCGCAGGTCCAGCCCGTATCCGAGATCGGCGAGGAGGCCGGCCTCCCACCGCACATAAAGCGGCGGCCATAGGTCCGGGTCTTCCAGCGCCCCGAGCAGGACCTCGAAGGCGCCGGCGACCGCCGGATGGGCTTCGCGCTCGGGCAGGCAGGCCGACGCCATGGCGCACGCGGCGTTGAGGCCGCAGAGCGCCAGCGGGTCCTCCATCAAGACCCCGGCGGACAACTCCTCGGCCTCGACCTGGAAACTTCCCAGATGCTCCTCCAGACGGGCGCGCCAGACCGCCCTCACCCGGTTGCCCGGCTGCAGCACAGGGCGCATGGCGCGCGAGCGGCCGCCGCGCACGAGCCCGGCGTGACGGCCGTGCTCGGCGGTGAGGATCTCCACCACTGCGCTGGTTTCGCCATGGGGGCGCACGGCGACGATCCGGCCGGAGCCCGTCCACTCCATCTCAGGCCTTTCCGGGCGCGGCGGTTCGACACAGCAGCGTACCCGGCATGCTAAACGTCAAAGTCCAGACCCAGAGCGGTGTAGCGCTCACGATCCTCGCCCCATTTCGGACGCACCTTCACGAACAGGAAGAGGTGGACCTTGCGGCCCAGCTGTTCCTCCAGCTCCTCGCGCGCGGCCTTGCCCACCCACTTGGCGGTCTGGCCGTTCTTGCCAAGGATGATCGGACGATGGCCTTCGCGCTCCACGTAGACGGTCTGCTCGATCCGCACCGCGCCGTCCTTCAGCTCTTTCCAGACATCGGTCTCCACCGTGAGCGCATAGGGCAGCTCCTCGTGGACGCGCAGGAACAGCTTTTCGCGTGTCACCTCCGCGGCGAGCAGGCGTTCGGAGAGGTCGGCGATCTGGTCTTCAGGATAAAGCCAGGGGCTCTCCGGCATCAGTCCGGCCAGATGGGACGCCAGATCGTCGACGCGGTCGCCATTGCTCGCGCTAATCATGAAGACATCTTCATAGACGCCTGTTTCGTGGAGGCTTTGAGCAATCGCCAAAAGCTCCTCACGCTTGAGAAGATCGATTTTGTTGAGCACGAGGGTGGCCTTGCGCCCATGGGTCTTCAGTCCGTCGATGACGCGTTCCACATCATCAGCCGTGCGCCCGCCGCCTTTTTTCCGGGCTGCGGCGTCGACGACATGCACGATCGCATCCGCATCCGTCGCCCCTTCCCAGGCGCTGGCCACCATGGCGCGATCAAGCCGCCGCCGCGGCGCGAAGACCCCAGGCGTATCCACCAGCACCACCTGGGCGCCGGCGTGCAGCATCACGCCGCGCACCTGAAAGCGGGTGGTCTGCACCTTCGGCGTGACGATGGAGACCTTGCGGCCCACCAAGGCGTTCACGAGCGTGGATTTGCCGGCGTTCGGCGCGCCGATAACGGCGGCGAAGCCGGAGCGGGAGGATTCAGCCATCGGCGTTTTCTCTTTGCAGAAGCGTGCGGGCCGCCTCGCGCTGGGCGTCCTGCTTGGACCCGCCCTCGCCGCGCGCCGGATCAAGTCCGGTGAGGCGCACCTCGATTTCGAAGACCGGACGATGATCCGGGCCCTTTTGGGCGATGATTTCGTAATGCGGTGCGCCGAAACCTTGCGCGGCCGCCCATTCCTGAAGCTGGGATTTGGGATCTTTCGGACGCTTGGTGAGTCCCTCGATCTCGTCGGCCCAGAGCCGGTCAAAGAATTCGCGCGCCGCAGGCAGGCCGCCGTCGAGATAGAGCGCGCCGATCACCGCCTCGCAGCCGTCGGCGAGAATGGAGGTCTTCTCTCGCCCGCCAAGGCGCTCCTCGGCCGGGCTCAGCCGCAAGGCCTCCCCGAGTCCGACGCGCCGGGCGGCGCGGGCGCACGCCTCCTTGTTGACCAGGGCGTTCAAGCGGTGCGCCAGCCCGCCCTCGTCGAGGCCCTCGAACGCCTTGAACAGGGTTTCGGCGGCCATCAGGCCCAGAACGCGGTCACCCAGAAATTCGAGACGTTCATTGGAAGCCGCGCGCGAGCGCCCGTCGCCGTGCGAGGCATGGGTCAGCGCGCGTTCCAGCAGGGCGCGATCGGAAAAGCCGTGGTCCAGCCGGGCCTCGAACGTGGAGATGCGGTCGCTCATGGCTCAGACCGGGTCCGCATCGAGCGAGCGCACGAAGCGATCGCCACGCAGGCGCCACCAGGTCCACGGCCGCCAGAGATGAAAATCCGGGCGCGCCGAGAGCAGAACAAGGTCGGCCCGGCCCACCAGGTTCTCCATGGGAACCGGCCCGGGCCCAAGCGGCGGCGGGACCCGGCTGTCGCGCGATTCATCGCGGTTATCGCCAAGGGTGAAGACATGTCCGGCTGGTACGGTGACCGGACCGAAATCGTCAAGATCGCCCCTGCCGGCGTCAAGCACCTCATAGGCGACGCCGCCGGGCAGGATTTCCTCGTAAACATCATACCGGCGCATCTCGCCGCCCTGATTGAGCCGCACGTCCTCGCCCACCAGGCCGCGCGGCACCTCCGCGCCGTTGATCAGCAAGACCCCGCCGCGCACCTCGATCACGTCGCCGGGCAGCCCGACGGCGCGCTTGATATAGCTTTGCGCACCACTGTGCGGGGCGCGGAAAACCACCACCTCACCGCGCTGCGGAACCTGCTCCAGCACTCGTCCCTCGAACAGGTCCGGCCCGAACGGCAGAGAGTGGCGCGAATACCCGAACGGCCATTTCGACGCGATCACGTAATCGCCCGCCTCCAGGGCCGGGCGCATCGATTCTGACGGAATATGAAAGGGCTGAAACAGGAGCGTGCGCACCACGAGCGCAACGACGAACGCCCATACAAGGGTCGACAGAAGGCTGTCGCGCCGTTCAGGACGCGCCGTCTCCGGCCCGACCGGCGCACGCGCCTCGGCCTCGCCGTCGACGGGGGCGGCCTTGGTGGTGGAGAGCGGATCGCTCATGGCGTCTCGACGGCCTCGATGATGACGAAGGCTTGCGCCCACGGATGATCGTCGGTCAGCGTAACGTGAATTTGCGGCGTCATCGCGGCGGGCACGAGCTTGTTCAGGCGCTCCAGGGCGGGGCCTGTCAGATTCAGCGTCGGCTTTCCGCCGGGCAGATTGACCACCTCGATCTGCTTCCAGGCGACGCCGCGATAAATGCCGGTGCCCAGGGCCTTCGCGCAGGCCTCCTTGGCGGCAAAACGCTTGGCGTAGGTGTCGATCCGCCGGCGGCGCTTCTCCGCCTTCGCGCGCTCGCCCTCGGTGAAGACGCGGTTCAGGAACCGCTCGCCGAACCGCTCCACCGATTTTTCGATCCGGCGGATATCGGTGATGTCGGTTCCGACGCCGACGATCACGCCGCGCCGTCCCGGGCCTCGTCCATCAGCGCGCGCATGCGCTTCACCGCGCCGGGAAGGCCGGAGAAGATCGCCTCGCCGATGAGGAAATGGCCGATATTCAGCTCCGCGATCTCCGGGATCGCCGCGATCGGCTTGACGTTGTCGAACGTCAGCCCATGACCGGCGTGCGGCTCGATCCCGCGCTTGCGCGCGTCCCGGGCGGCCTCGGCGATGCGCTGCAGCTCGTCTCTGGCCGCCGCCTCCCCGCCGTTCAGCCATAGCTCGGCGTAGCGGCCGGTGTGAAGCTCGACCACGGCCGCGCCGAGCACCTCGGCCACGGCGATCTGGACCGGATCGGGTTCGATGAAGAGCGACACGCGCGCCCCGCATTCGGCCAGCGCGCGGACGACCGGCGCGATCTGACTATGCAGGCCGGCGACATCGAGCCCGCCTTCGGTGGTGCGCTCCTCGCGCTTTTCCGGGACCAGGCAGGCCGCATGCGGTTTGAATTCGACCGCGATCTCCGTCATCTCGTCGGTGGCCGCCATCTCCAGATTGATCGGCAGCGGCGAGGCGCTCCGGATCGCCTCCAGATCGCCGTCGCGAATATGGCGCCGGTCTTCGCGCAGGTGGATCGTAAGCCCGTCGGCGCCGGCGTCGGCGGCCAGCGCCGCGGCGCGCGCAGGATCGGGATGCGCCCCGCCGCGCGCGTTTCGTATGGTCGCGACGTGGTCGATGTTCAAGCCGAGACGGAGCTTGTCCGCCATCAGGCGAGCCCCCGGCTGCCGGGCTTCATCGCAGGGATGCGCTCAAGCTCGGGCGGGAGCTTGTCGCTGGGATAGGCCGGGAAGTTCACCGTTGCGAGCGCGGTGAGCGGCACGCCCACATTCGCCTTGCCCCCGGAGCGATCCACCAGACACCCTTCCGCGACCACCTTCGCGCCCGTCGCCTCGATCGCCTTGATGCACTCGCGCGAAGACAGGCCCGTGGTGACGATATCCTCGATCACAAGAACGCGGTCGGCGGCGGTCAGTTCGAACCCGCGGCGCAGGGCGAATTCGCCGTCCTCGCGCTCCACGAACATGAAAGGCAGGCCCATCTGGCGCGCCGTCTCATAGCCCGGGATCAGACCACCGAGAGCGGGTGACACGATGGCGGTGAAGGGGCCGCGCCCGTCCGCAGCGATGCGCGCGCTGAGCGCCCTGCACAGACGCTCTGTGCGGGCCGCATCGCGAAACACGAGCGCTTTTTGAAGAAACACCGGACTTCTCAGGCCCGAAGACAGGATGAAATGGCCTTCGAGCAGGGCTCCGGCGTCCCTGAATTCGTTCAGCACTTCGTCGGCGGTCATGCGTCCTCACTGGCGGGCTGGTCGGCGGCGTCCATGGCCGGTTCATCGGCGCCGGAGCGGGCGCGCTCCACGCTGATCACGCGGTCGCTGGTCTTCAGCGCCGCCACGATGTTCGACAGATGGCGCGCGTCGAACACTTCGACATCGAACGCCATTCCGAAGAAGTCCTTCGTCCGGTCGATCGTTTTCACATCGGTGATGTTGCCGCGCGCCTCGCCCACCGCCCCGGCGATCTCTGCGAGCACGCCGGGCTCGTTACGCACGGTGGCGTGAATCCGCCCGATGGACACCGCGTTATTGGCCGCTTCCGGGGTCCATTTCAGGTCGATCCAGTTGGCCAGATCATCTCCATCCTCGAACTCGGCCAGGCGCTCGCAATCGATCACGTGAACCTCGACGCCGCGCCCGGGACGCATCACGCCGACAATGCGGTCGCCGGGCATGGGCGAGCAACACGTGGCGAAATGCAGGCTCACGCCGGGCGTCAGGCCGCGGCCGTGAACATAAAGCCCGCCCTGGGCGTCGGCGATGCGTTCGCGGTCCTGAGGCCGGCGCCCGCGCGCTTCGCGGTGACCGGGATAGACCGCCTCAAGAAGCTCGCCCGAGCTGATGGAGCCGCGTCCGAGATCAAGATAGAGCTCCTCGACGTCGGCGACCTCAAGCCGTTTGAGCGCGTCGCCAAGCCCGCTTTCGCGGAACATCTTGCCTTCACGCAGAAAGGCGTGCTCCGCAATCACCTTGCCGATGCGGATGAATTCTTCGTTCTCCGAAGACCGGATCAGCTTGCGGATCGCGGCGCGCGCCCGGCCGGTGATCACCAGATCCTCCCAGCCGGCCGGCGGCTGGCGCACCCCGCCCTTCACGATCTCGATCACGTCGCCATTGTTCAGGCGGGTGCGCAGCGGGCGCTCGCGACCGTTGATCTTCGCGCCGATCGCCGCATGACCCAGCTCGGTGTGCACCGCATAGGCGAAGTCCAGCGGCGTCGCGCCGCCCGGCAGGGTGATCAGCTCGCCTTTCGGGGTGAAGCAGTAGACCTCGTTGGCGAACATCTCGAGCTTGGCGTGCTCGAGAAATTCCTCCGGATCGCCGCCGTGTTCGAGAATCTCCACGAACGGGCGCAGGCGCATGAGCGGATCGCCGCCCGCTTCTTTCGCCGCCTTAGGATCATAGGCGTAACCACCAGATTTATAACGCCAATGAGCCGCGACGCCGGTTTCGGCGACCCGCTCCATGGCTTCGGTCCGGATCTGCAGCTCGACGCGGATATTGCCGGGGCCGATGATCGTGGTGTGCAGGGAACGATAATTGTTCGGCTTCGGCGTCGAGATGTAATCGCGAAACCGCTCCGGCACGCAGCGCCAGGTCTGGTGCACCACGCCGAGCGCGCGATAGCAGTCGGCCGGATCGTCCACCAGGATCCGGAAGGCGTAGATGTCCGCAATATCGTCGAAGCTGACGCCCTTTTTCTCGAGCTTACGCCAGATCGAGTAAGGTCGCTTCTCCCGGCCGAAGACGCGGCAGTCGATCCCGGCCTCGTTAAGCTTTTCAGACAGGCTCGCCGACACCGAGGACACCGCGTCGGCGCGCTGCACCCGCATGTCCGAGAGGCGGCGCGTGATCGATTCCCACGCCGCCGGGTTCATGTTCCTGAAGCTGAGATCTTCAAGCTCGACGCAGACGCGGTTCACACCGACCCGCCGGGCGAGCGGCGCGTAGATCTCGAGGGTTTCGCGCGCGATGCGCTCGCGCTTTTCCGGCTTGGGTACGAAGTGCAGCGTGCGCATGTTGTGCAGGCGGTCGCACAGCTTGACCAGCAGCACCCGAACATCGCGCGTGATCGCCACCACAAGCTTTTGCAGGTTTTCCGCCTGCTTGGTGCGCTTGGAGGTGAGCTGCATCTGGCCAAGCTTGGTGACCCCGTCCACCAGCTGGGCCACGTCGGCGCCGAACAGGTCCTCGATGTCCTGAAGGGTGGCCGGCGTGTCCTCTACGGTGTCGTGCAGAAGGCCGGTGCACACCGTGGCGGCGTCGAGCCGCAGCTCGGCCAGCAGCATAGCCACCTCCACCGTGTGCCCGTAATAGGGCGATCCGGAATGGCGGGACTGCCCCTCGTGGGAGGTGCGCGAGAATTCGTAGGCCCGCCGGATCATGTCCGCATCGGCCTGCGGATGATAGGACACGACGCGCGCGACGAGGTCTTCGGCGCTTGGGATGGCGTCGGCGGGGTGCGTGGGCGCGGACGGGGTCGCCAGCGCGCTCACGGGTTAGAGTCGGCCGTCGGCGGGGCCGTCGCGATCGGACTGAAGCGCCTTGAGCATGGCGGCCTCGTCCATCTCGGGTTGCGGCAGGGCGGGACGCTCTTCGGCATCGTTCTTGCGCCGGCCGCGATCGTCTTCCTCTTCGTCGGCCGGGATCACGCGCTGCAGGCCGGAGACGAGGCTCTCGCCCAATGCGTCGAGATCCAGCTTCTCGTCCGCGATCTCGCGAAGCGCGACGACCGGGTTTTTGTCGTTGTCACGGTCAAGCATCAGTGATGCGCCCGCAGAAATATTGCGCGCACGGTGGGCCGCCAGCAGAACCAGCTGGAAGCGGTTGTCGACCTTCTCGATGCAGTCTTCGACGGTGACGCGGGCCAAGGGGCGCTCCTTACAAGAACTCGTCTGAAACCGTTCAGATAGCCGGTCTTCGCACTTGCATCAACCCGGCGCGGCAGCGCGAAAAGCGCCGCCCGCCGGGCGGCAAGCGCTCCGGTCGGCATGCGGCAGGGCCGCGATCAGCTGATCAAGGCTATAACCGCTCAGCGGATCGCGCCAGCGCGGCGCCACGTCGCGCAACGGCAAAAGAACGAAGGCGCGCCCGCACGCGCGCGGATGGGGCAAGAGCGGCGCCGGCCCCTCGCGGCGGACCTGGCCCTGGTGATCGATCAGGTCGAGATCGAGCGAGCGCGGGGCGTTGCGCCTTTTCCTCACCCGGCCGAAGCGGGTCTCCACATCATGCAACAGGGCGAGCAGGTCTTCGGCGGTCAGATCGGCGGCGATTTCTGCGGCGCCGTTGACGAAGGGGGGCTCGGCCGGGTCGGGCCAGGCCGGCGTACGCCAGGGCCGCGACAGGGCCCTCACCTGCACGCCGGATGAAACCAGCGCGGCCAGCGCTGAATTGAGGTTTTCAAGCGGGCTTCGGCCCCGGTATGCTTGGTTTGCGCCAAGAGCGATGTAAATGCTCCCACGCGCGTGATTTGAAGCGGCTTTTTCTGCGAAAGGCATTGCCATGACCTTCTACCCGAACGAGCGAATCGGGCTGTTCATCGACGGGGCGAACCTCTACTCCGCCGCCAAGGCGCTCGATTTCGACATTGATTACAAGAAGCTTCTTGAGGAGTTCCGCAAGCGCGGACGGCTGGTGCGGGCGAACTATTACACCGCGCTGATCGAGAGCGAGGAATACACCCCGATCCGCCCGCTGATCGACTGGCTCGACTATAACGGCTTCAAGGTCGTCACCAAGGCGGCCAAGGAATATTCCGACGACACCGGGCGCCGGCGCATCAAGGGCGATATGGACGTGGACCTCGCCGTCGACGTCGTCGAAGCCGCCGGCTATCTCGACCACATTGTTCTGTTTTCCGGCGACGGCGATTTCCGCAAGGTGGTCGAGGCGGTCCAGCGCAAGGGCGCGCGGGTCTCGGTGGTGTCGACGCTGAAATCCTCTCCGCCCATGGCGAGCGACGATCTGCGCCGCCAGGCCGACGCCTTCATCGAGCTCGCCGAGCTCGGCAAGCTCGTCGGCCGCGAACGCCGCCACCGCGATTACGAGGACGATGAGGACTAGGCGTGACCGCGGCGCCTGAAGGGGTCGCGGAGCCGGGTCGGGACTGTCCGCTCTGCCCGCGCCTCGTCGCCTTTCGAGAAGACAATCGCCGCGACCACCCCGACTGGTGGAACGGGCCTGCGCCGAGCTTCGGGCCGGATGACGCGCGACTGTTGATCGTCGGCCTCGCGCCGGGGCTTCGCGGCGCCAACCGCACCGGCCGGCCCTTCACCGGGGACTGGGCGGGCGACCTGCTTTATCCGACGCTTGCGAAATTCGGTTTTTCTCGAGGGACGTTCGATCCGGACGGGAAAGACGACCTCCAGCTGGTGGACGCCATGATCACCAACGCCGTGCGGTGCGTTCCGCCGCAGAACAAGCCGATCGGTTCAGAGTGCGATACCTGCCGCCCGTTCCTGGCGGAAAGGATTCGCCAGCTGCCGAAGCTTGAGGTCATGATCGCTCTGGGCGGCGTCGCGCACCAGAACGCGCTGAAAGCGCTCGGCTACAAGCAAAGCGCCTTCAAGTTCGCCCATGGCGCGGCGCATGACGTGGAGGGGCCCCACGGCCCGCTCACCTTGCTGAACAGCTATCATTGCTCGCGCTACAACACGAATACGGGGCGGTTGACCGAGACGATGTTCCACGAGGTGTTCGCCGACGCGCGGGATCGGTTGGGGTAGCCGACGCGACGGGGGTGCTTACCCGAAATCCTTCAAAATCCGCTGCTTCTGACGGTTCCAATCGCGCTGCTTGATCGTTTCGCGCTTGTCGACGGTCTTCTTGCCCTTGGCGAGGCCGATCTGGAGCTTGGCGATGCCGCGATCGTTGAAATAGAGCCGCAGCGGTACGATGGTGCGCCCTTCCCGGTTCACCGACCCGGAAAGCTTGTTCACTTCCTTTTTGTGCAGGAGCAGCTTTCGATGGCGGCGCGGCTCGTGATTGAAGCGGTTGCCGTGGCCGTAGGGCGGAAAATCGGCGTTGATCAGGAAGATCTCGCCTTTCTCCGGGCTCACATAGGCCTCCGCGATGTTCGCCTTACCCTCGCGCAGCGTCTTCACCTCGGTGCCGACGAGCTGGATGCCGGCCTCGAACGTCTCCTCGATTTCGTAATCGAAACGCGCGCGACGATTGACGGCGACGAGCCCCTTCTTGTCGTCGGGCTTGCTCATGACAGGCCGCATCCTTCCATGGCGTGACGCACCTGATCCTTCGCCGCGTCCGGTATTTCGATCAACGGCAGGCGCACGTCCGGCTCGCACAGCCCCAGGAGCGAAAGCGCATATTTGCTCGGCCCCGGGCTCGGCGCGGCGAAGAGCGCCTGGTGCAGCGGGGTCAGCTGATCGTTAAGACGGCGGGCCGTCTCCCAGTCGCCCGTCCGGCAGGCGTCCTGAAACTGCGCGCACAGCTCGGGCGCCACATTGGAGGTGACCGAGATCGCACCGTGCCCGCCATGGGCGTTATAGCCGAGCGCGCTGGCGTCTTCGCCCGAAAGCTGAATGAAATCCTCGCCGATCAGATTGCGGTGGATCGTCACCCGCTCCACCTCGCCGGTGGCGTCCTTCACCGCGGTCACGTTGGGGTGTCCGGCGACCCGGGCCAGGGTTTCAGGCTGGATGTCGGAGATCGTACGGCCGGGCACGTTGTACACCACGATCGGCAGCGCGACGGCGTCCGCGACCGCTTTGAAATGGGCCGCGATCCCGTCCTGGGACGGCTTGTTATAGTAAGGCGCGACGACAAGACCGGCATCCGCGCCGACCCGCTTGGCGTGGTCCTGCAGCTCGATCGTTCCAGAGGTGGTGTTCAGCCCCGTGCCCGCCACGACCGGGACCCGGCCCGCGGCGACCTCCACGCACAGCTCGACGATACGCAGGCGCTCCTCAACGCTCAGCGTCGGCGTCTCACCCGTGGTGCCGGCGGGCACCAGGCCGTGGGTTCCAGCAGCGATCTGGCGTTCGATCAGCCTGGTGAAGGCCGCCTCGTCCACGGCGCCGTTCTTGAATGGGGTCACCAGCGCCGTCAAAGAGCCATGAAGCATGT
Source organism: Oceanicaulis sp. (assembly GCA_046542605.1). GTDB lineage: Bacteria > Pseudomonadota > Alphaproteobacteria > Caulobacterales > Maricaulaceae > Oceanicaulis. The sequence continues at coordinate 28,091 of JBKHAZ010000002.1, forward strand.
CAAAATCCGTTTTCGCACACCGGAAATCGCCGGTTTCAAAGGGGCGCGGACCATACGACTGCAATGCAGCTGCGCCAAGATGAACTGATCAGCATGGACAGAGCGTTGACCATACCCCACCTTTCTTCCCGGAAGGGGCCCATCCAGCCGGAGGCTTGCAGCCTGCGATGATCCTACGCACCGCCGTCTTCGCCGGAGCCCTGATGCTGTCAGGCGCGCCCGCCGCGCTCGCCGACACGCCTGTCCCGCGTCTCAAACCGGACGTTCCGAACTATTCGGACATCCTCAACGACACCGACTTCGCCGCGTTCCGCCGCGGCATGCGCGCCGCCGACGAGGACGACTGGTCCAACGTGCGCCGCGCGCGCGATCAGATTTCGAACGAGGTGGCCGGCGATCTGCTGCTGTGGCGCATGGCCGTCTCCGATCCGCGCACCCACTTTGAAGAGCTGCGCATGGCGGTTCAGCGCCTGGAGGGATGGCCGCGCGACTGGATGATCCGGCGCGAGGCCGAGTGGAAGATGCCCGAAGCCGGGATGAGCCCGGCGCGCGTCGTCGGCTGGTATGAAACCCATCCCCCTGTCACCGGCGAGGGCCGCGTGGCGTTCGGTGAAGCGCTGATCGAGCTCGGCCGCGTGGAGGAAGGCCAGGCGGAGATCCGCCGCGCCTGGCGCACGGAGTCGCTGCGCCTGTCCAACCAGAGCGCAGTCCTGCGCGAGCACGGCGATCTGTTCACCCAGGACGACCACGCGGCGCGGGTGGACCACCTGCTGTGGAACGGGCAGCGCACGGCGGCGAGCCGCCTGATGCCGGAGCTGAGCGCGGGCGAACGCCGCGTGGCGGAAGCGCGCATCCGGCTTGCCTCGCGCGGCGCCGGAGTGGATCAGGCGGTCGACGCGGTGCCGGAGAGTCTCTCCAGTCATCCCGGTCTCATCTACGAGCGCGCGCGCTGGCGGCGCCGGGCCGGGCTGGACACCTCCCTCGACCTGCTGCTGGAACTGCCCGGCGCCCATATCAGCGAGGACGCGCTTGAGTCGATGTGGACCCAGCGCAAGCTGATGATTCTCGACCTGATCCGGGACGCGGATTTCGACACCGCCTACCAACTCGCCTCCAATAACGGTATGACCGAAGGCGTGGACTTCGCCGATGCGGAGTTCCTCGCCGGCTGGCTCGCCCTGACGAAGCTGGACGACGCCGACAGCGCCTATGGCCATTTCGAACGCCTGCAGGACGGGGTCACCACTCCGGTCTCGCTGTCACGGGCGAAGTACTGGCAGGGCCGGGCCGCGGAGGCCATGGGCGATCTGGATCTGGCGCGCGAGCGCTTCATCGCGGCCGCCGAGCACCCCACCGCCTATTACGGCCAGCTCGCCGTGCTGGCGCTGGGACCAGACGCAGCGCAAATCGACCTGCCGCCCGATCCCACGCCGACGCCTGAACAACGCGACGCCTTCGAGGCGCGCAAGGACATTCAGGCCGTGCGCATGCTGGCCGAGGTGGACGCGGACTATTTCTTCCGCGTGTTCATCTATCACTATGACGACCAGATGGAGACGCCGATCGAGCAGGCCATGCTCGCCGACCTGGCGCTCGAATTCTTCCGGCTGCGCCAGTCGGTGCGGGCCGCGAAGGCCGGACGCATGCAGGGCATGATCCTGGCCGAACGCGCCTATCCGGTGATCGATCTGCCTGAAGGCGCGCCGATCGTGCCCGAAGCCGCCCTCACCTACTCGGTGATCCGCCAGGAGACCGAGTTCGACGCAAGAGCGGTTTCCGGCGCCGGGGCGCGCGGCCTGATGCAGATGATGCCCGCGACCGCCCGGCAGACCGCACGGCAGCTCAACCTGCCTTTTAATTTCAGCTGGCTCACCGATGATCCGAACTACAATCTACAGCTCGGCATGGCCCATCTGGACGAGGTGGTGAACGATTATGACGGGTCGCTCGTCATGGCGCTGGCGGCCTATAACGCCGGCGGTCACCGCGTGCGGCGCTGGGTGGAGACCTATGGCGACCCGCGCACCGGAGAAATCGATCCGATCGACTGGGTGGAGAGCATCCCGTTTTCCGAAACGCGCAACTACGTGCAGCGCGTGATCGAGAACGTACAGGTCTATCGCGCCCGCCTGAATGACGGTCCGGCCCAGCTGCGCATCGAAGAGGACATGGCCGGCCGCGGCCAGTTCGCCCGCGACCTTCCCGCGCTGCCCGAAGACTTCGTCAGCGCCCTGCGCGAGGTGGAGGACGCCGTGGAGGCGTCGGAGGAAGCCGAGCCCCGCACCGCCGACGAAGGCCCTTATCTCGTCGATCCCGAAGCGGAAAACAGGGAGGATGATGCGGCCCGCACACCGTTTGGCGGCGACAGCGACCGTTTGCGCCGCTAAGTCGAAATCGCGCGCGCAAACACCGCAGGATCGACATTCCCGCCGGTGAGGACCACCACAACGGTCCCGCCTTGGGGGATCTCGACACGCCGGTTCAACAAAGCGGCGAGCGCCGCAGCGCCGCCCGGCTCGACCACCAGCTTCAGTGTCTCGAAGGCGAACTTCATCGCGTCGAGCGCCTCTAAATCACTTATGACGCCGACGCCTGCGAGCCGGGGGTTGTTGATCGCGAAAGTCAGCGCACCTGGGCTTTCCGACAATAGCGCGTCGCACACCGAGCCGGATTTTCTCGGGTTGACTTCGCGCCGCCCCGAGGCGAGCGAGCGGGCGTGATCGTCGAAGCCTTGCGGCTCCGCTCCGAAGACACGGGTGTCAGGCGACAGCGCCGCGGCAGCCAGATTGATCCCGCCGATCAACCCTCCGCCCCCCAAGCAGCAGATCAGGGCGTCAGCCTTGCGCCCCGCCTCGCGCAGCGCCTGGAAAATCTCCAGGCCGCACGTGCCCTGTCCGGCGATGATGTCGGGATGGTCGAAGGAGGGAATCAGCGCCGCTCCGCTCTCCTCGCACAGCGCTTGGGCGATCGCCTCCCGGCTTTCGGTTTCCCGGTCGTAGAGCCGAAGCTCCGCGCCGCGCGCGGTGACGCCGGCCCGTTTGATCGCCGGTGCATCCCCCGGCATCACGATCGTGGCGCGCACGCCGAGAATTCGAGCCGCTTCGGCCACGCCCTGCGCGTGATTGCCCGAGGAGAACGCGACGACGCCGCGCGTGCGCTGCTCATCGCTCAAAGCGCTCAGCGCATTGAAAGCGCCGCGGAACTTGAATGAGCCGGTGCGCTGCAGCGTCTCGGCCTTCAACAGGACGCGGACGCCCGCCCGCGCGTCGAGCGCAGGATTGTGCAGGAGCGGGGTGCGCACCGCCTCGCCGGCGATGCGCGCTGCGGCGGTCTTCACGTCTTCAAATATGGGCGGTCGGGCGGTCATGCGTGCATCCATACGCAATTTGATGCTTTTTCAAGCCGGATTTTGCGCGGAAGGGTATTGCGTGAGCGCGCGGGCGCGGCTTCCATGGGCCGAAGCAGGTTAAGCGCGCCGCACTCGGACATGACGGCGCGCGCCCGGCCTTGAGGGAGGAGACACCCATGCTGCGCGGTCAGATGATGGACCGTCCGCTCATGATTGCGGACATCTTGAAACATGCGGCCCTGAACCACGGCCGCCGGGAGATCGTCTCCCGCCTGCCCGACACCGGCGAGATCCACCGCTACGGCTACGCCGACTGTCACAAGCGGGCGCAGAAGCTCGCCAACGTGCTCACCGGCGACATCAAGATGAAGCCGGGCGACCGGATCACCACCATCGCGTGGAACACCCATCGCCATCTGGAGCTCTATTACGCCGTGTCGGGCGCGGGCGGGGTGATCCACACCGCCAATCCCCGCCTGAGCCCGGAACAGATCGCCTGGATGATCAATCACGCCAAATCCAAGGCGGTCTTCTTCGACGTCACCTTCGCACCGATCATCGAAGGCATCGCCAAGCACTGCAAAACGGTCAAGCGCTGGGTCGCCATGACCGGCGAGCCCACAAAGCCGAAGATGAACACCAAGTGCGACGTTTACGAAACCCTGCTGGCAAACGCCGACGACCACTTTGAGTGGCCGGAATTCGACGAGAACGCGGCCGCGGGTCTTTGCTACACCTCCGGCACGACCGGCGAGCCCAAGGGCGCGCTCTACTCGCACCGCTCCACCGTGCTGCACGCCATGATGTCGGCGACCGCCGACGCGGTGGGCGTGGGCTCGGACGGCGTCATCATGCCGGTGGTTCCCATGTTCCACGTCAACGCCTGGGGCGTGCCGTACGCAGCCGCGCTCGCCGGCGCCAAGATCGTGATGCCCGGCGCCCAGCTTGACGGCGAATCGATCCAGGAACTGGTCGAGGGCGAAAAGGTCAATCTCGTCCTCGGCGTGCCCACGGTCTGGCTGGGGCTGCTGCAGTATCTGCGCGAGAGCGGCAAGCGCATCGACACCGTGGACAAGGTGCTCATGGGCGGCTCGGCCATGCCCGAAGCGCTGCTGCGCGCCTATCAGGACGAGTACGGCGTGGAGATGCAGCAAGGCTGGGGCATGACCGAGATGAGCCCGCTGGGCACGGTCGGCAAGCTCCTGCCCAAGCACGCCGATCTCTCCGACGACGAGAAGATCAAGATCAAGCTGAAGCAGGGCCGTCTTCTGTTCGGCGTCGACATGCGCGCGGTGGACGACGACGGAAACGTGCTGCCCCGCGACGGCCAGTCGGCCGGGCATATCCAGGTCCGCGGGCCGTGGATCATCTCCAGCTATTACCGCGGCGCCGGGCCGGAGAGCTTCACCGATGACGGCTGGTTCCGCACCGGCGATGTGGGCCATATCGACGAAGACGGCTACATGACCATCACCGACCGGTCGAAGGACGTGATCAAGTCGGGCGGCGAATGGATCAGCTCCATCGATCTGGAGAACGCCGCCATGGGCCATCCCGACGTGGCCATGGCCGCCGCCGTCGGCCATAGGCACCCGAAATGGCAGGAGCGCCCGCTCCTGATCATCCAGCCCAAGCCCAACACCACCCCGACCGCCGACTCGATCCGCGCCTATCTCGCCGAGCGCGTGCCGAAATGGTGGCTGCCCGACGGCATCGAGTTCATCGACGAGATGCCGATCGGCGCCACGGGCAAGATCCTGAAGACCAGGCTGCGCGAGATGTTCAAGGACTATGAGTTCCCGAACACCGAGCACGAGAAAGTCTAGGCGTTCGTCCATCTCCGCGTCGAGAAGCCCCGGCCATAGCGCCGGGGCTTTTTCGTAGCGAAGATTACGAGCCCGTCACTTGCACTCGCGATCGCACACCCCTATCTTTATCGAAAATCGATAAAGGGAGCCTCCCCATGGAAATCCTGCTGTTTTCGGCCCTCGCTTATTTCCTGCCCACCGTGATCGCGCTGGCGCGTTCGCACCATAACGGGTTCGCGATCTTCCTGACGAATCTCTTGCTGGGTTGGACGCTGATCGGCTGGGTCATCGCGCTGATCTGGTCGGTCACGGCGAGCGAGCGGCGGGTGCGGGCTTGAGGCCTGTCCCTCCCCTTGATGGGGGGGACAAGAGGCCGCATCCGGCAGGGAGCGTGTAACGGTGCTCGCCGGCGAGCGGTTACGGTTTGCTCATCGAAAATCGCTGATCTGATCCAGGCGCTTTTTCTTCGCCGCGTGCGCCGGATAGGTCGCGCTCATCGCCGGATAGCCGGTGATGATGAGCATGACCGGCTTTTCGTCCGCCGGCCGCCCGCAGATCTCGGTGAGGAAGCTCATCGGGTTGGGCGTGTGGGTGAGCGTGGCGAGGCCGGCCTGATGCAGGCTCGCGATCAGCAAGCCGCAAGCGATGCCGACGCTCTCGCTCACATAGTAATTCTTCTTCCGGTCGCCCGGCTCCGGCCCGCCGCGGCGTTGGGCGAAGACGGCGATGATCCAGGGCGCGGTTTCCAGAAACGGCTTGTTCGCGTCGGTGCCAAGCGGGCCCAGCGCCTCCAGCCATGCCTCGCCCGCCTTGCCGGCGTAGAAGGCGCGCTCCTCGGCCTCGGCGGCCTCGCGCAGCTGCGTCCTCAGAGGGCCCTTGCCCAGCGCGGTGAACCACCAGGGCTGATGGTTGGCGCCGTTCGGCGCGGTTCCAGCGGTGAGGATCGCCGTCTCGATGATCTCGCGCGGCACGTCGCGGTCAGAGAAGTCGCGGATGGTGCGTCGCGCGCGCATGGTTTCGTAGAAGGCCGCGGCGCGCCGCTTCATCTCTTCCGGTGGAAGCTCGGCGAAATCGAGGTGCAAATGATTAATCACCCCCACTCTCAACTCGTCTGAATCTGCTTTAAAACTCTTTTGTAAATAGCGCGAGCCTTACGTTGACCGAATTTTTTCCGACCAGTGCAGGGCGCTCCAAATGCGAGCCAAGCCAGGATAGCAGCCCGACCAGAGTCGACCCATTTGCCCTCGACAAGAAGGCTTTCCAATTCCTGAAGATCGACGAGACGAACCGTTCCCTCGGGATATCCGTGCTGGCGTTTTACCTGTATTTCAGGCACATCGACACCAAGATAGATAAATTGAAAGAACCCGGTCGGCGTTTCCCAAGATACGAGAGCCGGCCACTTCGCAGGGGGTTCATTGAAGACACCAGCTTCCTCAAACATCTCGCGCGCAGCAGTAAAGCTCAAATCTCCAGCATCGTTCCCCATCCCGGGTGTGTCGTCCATGTATGCGCCGCCGAGGATATGGAGGCGCCCCTTCATCGTATCCACGTTTTCACGGGACCGATGGTGGAGAAGGACTTGGCCACGTTCAGAGCAAGTAACCACCGCGCCCGCGCTAACAATCTTTGGCTTTCCCCCACTGTTCCGCATCGCCCGTATCGCGGCGTAGTCACAACTCCGACACACCAAACTCATCGGATCAGATCGGATATTGCTTGCGGTAACTTCTATCAAAGCGTGCTGTTGATTGCGTGCCAGATCCCGACGGATTGCCTGTGCTTCCGCCTCGATTTCTTCAGGCAGATCAACAGACCCGTCTATTTCGAGATGGGGCACAAGTCGTCGCACGCCGACCATTTCGAACAACCCTTTAAAGGTCTCGTTCAAGTCTGACTTTACCGCCGCAACACGATTGGGCTTGAGCGTGGGCGTTCGCCGCCGAAAGACAATCAGACCCTTCGCCCAGCCTGCTGCTGCCGCAATACCGGCCGCTAGAAGGCTCGCATAAATCCCGATATGAAGGATATAAGATTATCCATTCAACAGCTTTTTCTGCAGGATCTCGTTGACGGCTTGCGGATTGGCCTTGCCTTGCATGGCCTTCATCACCTGGCCGACGAACCAGCCCATGGCCTTGGGCTTTTCCTTCACCTGCGCGGCCTGTTCGGGGTTGGCGGCGATGAGGTCGTCGACGACCTTTTC
>JBKHAZ010000120.1:0-8222 GCA_046542605.1 Oceanicaulis sp.
ATGAAAAAGCCCCGGCGCGACGGCGCCGGGGCTTCTCCCCCTCGCTGAGGAAGCGATGGTCTTTGGTGCGCAATTGAGCCGGAAACCGGGTCCCACTTTCCGGATTGCGCAGCTTAAAACCGCGTCTTCAGCTCATCGGCGATGTCGGTCTTCTCCCAGGAGAAGCCGCCGTCATTGTCGGGCTGGCGGCCGAAATGGCCGTAGGCGGCCGAGCGCTCGTAGATCGGGCGGTTCAGCTGCAAATGGGTGCGGATGCCTTTCGGGCGCAGGTCGACCAGTTCGCGCAGGGTGGTCTCCAGCTTGGCCTCGTCCACATCGCCGGTGCCGTGCGTGTCCACGTAGACCGACAGCGGCTTGGCCACGCCGATGGCGTAGGAGAGCTGGATGGTGCACTTCTTCGCCAGGCCCGCCGCAACGACGTTCTTGGCCAGATAGCGCGCCACATAGGCCGCCGAGCGGTCCACCTTCGTGGGGTCCTTGCCCGAGAACGCGCCGCCGCCATGGGGCGCGGCGCCGCCATAGGTGTCGACGATGATCTTGCGGCCGGTCAGGCCCGCGTCGCCGTCCGGCCCGCCGATGACGAACTTGCCGGTGGGATTGACGTAGAACTCGTCTTCGGGCGGGAACCAGCCTTCGGGCAGGACCTGCTTGACGATGGGGCGCACCAGCTCGCGCACCTCGTCCAGGCTCACCCCGTCCTTGTGCTGCGTGGAGACGACGACCGAGGTCACCTCCACCGGCTTGCCGTCGGAATCATAGCGCAGCGTGACCTGGGATTTGGCGTCCGGCTCGAATTCGGGACGTTCGCCGGTTTTGCGCAGCCGGGCCATCTCCTTGAGGATCTGGTGGGAATAGGTGATCGGCGCGGGCATCAGCTCGGGCGTCTCGTCGGTTGCGAAGCCGAACATGATGCCCTGGTCGCCGGCGCCTTCCTCTTCGAACGAGCCGGCGCCTTCATCGACACCCTGGGCGATGTCGGCGGACTGCTCGTGAAGGTAGTTCTGGAACTCGGCCGTCTTCCAGTGGAAGCCGTCCTGCTCATAGCCGATGTCACGCACCGCGTTGCGGGCCGCGTCTTCGATCTCGGCGTCGTTGATCTCGCCGCCGCAGCGCACTTCGCCGGCCAGAACGATGCGGTTGGTGGTCGTCAGAGTCTCGCAGGCGACGCGCGACACAGGATCCTTGGACAGGAACAGATCCACGATCGCATCGGAAATGCGGTCGCACACCTTGTCCGGATGGCCTTCGGAAACGCTCTCGCTGGTGAACAGGTAAGACGATCGAGCCACGGACGGGGCCTCCATATAAAGCTTCCTTTATATGGCGGGGATAAACCCGATCCGCAGCGCGAACGCAAGCCTTGCGCCGAGATTAAATCCAAGCGCGCCGCAGCGCGCCGGCCTCAGCTGGTCGGCGTGGCGGCCGCTTCAGCTTCCTCGGCGGCCAGGGTGCGCACCAGTTCCAGCACGCGGCGGCGCACCTTGGAGTCCTTGATGCGCGCAAACGCCTGGGCGAGCGCCACCCCGTCGGCGGATTGGATGAAGTCGTCCACGATGGGCGTCTGGTCGCCTTCAGAGAAACCGGGGCGCGCAACGCTTTCGGCGACGCCTTCATAGAAAAAGGAGACCGGCACATCGAGGACGCGGGCCAGATGCCAGAGGCGCCCGGCGCCGACACGGTTCGTGCCGCGCTCATATTTCTGGACTTGCTGGAAGGTCACGCCGAGTTCCTCACCGAGCTTCTCCTGGCTCATGTTGAGAAGTTGTCGGCGCAGCCTGACGCGGGAGCCGACATGGCGGTCGACGGCGTTCGGGCCGCGGGGATTGGGCGTAGTGCTCATTGCAGGTCTTCCCTATCAACAAACTGTGCGGGAGCTTAGCACGCTCCGGCTTTACAAACGATGACGCAGGCGATGTGCGGATCGATTCACCCTTCGCCCGGTGCGGTCAAGGGACGACAACCGTCCCATGGCGATCAAGACCGAAATGAATGCGATCATCCAGGGCCCGTCGCCATGGCGCGCGTAGATAGTCTCATTCAGCGGGCGCGGCAACGCAAGATCAATGGCCTGGTCCGCTTCAATCCCTAGTACGCTTAACGGGCGACCATAGGGCCCGATGAGGCCGGAGACGCCCGAGCTTGCTGCGCGCGCCAGGGGCAGGCCGGCCTCCAGGGCGCGGTAACGCGCCTGATTGGCGTGCTGGCGCGGTCCGGCTGAATTTCCATACCAGGAATCGTTGGAGATGTTCAAAAGCCAGTCCGGCCGGTCTGCGCCCGCCGGGGCGTGGCGCGGGTATACGACCTCGTAACAGATCAACGGCGCGAACCGGGGAAGGTCTTGAACCTGGAGCGTCCGGCCGCCCGGCCCCGCGGAGTAGCCGCCGCCCCATTCGGTCAGGGTCTCGAACCCGAACAGGCGCGTGATGCTGCGCACCGGATTGCCCTCGCCGAAGGGCACCAGACGGGCCTTGTCATAGGTGGCGTCCAGCTCGACCGTCTCGCCCAGACGGAGCGCCACAAGCGCGTTGTAATAGTCGCTGACCTGACCGCTGGGGTCGAACTCGACGCGCACGGTCCCGGTGAACAGCCTCATTCCTTGTGGCAATCTGTCGCGGAGTTCGGCGAGGAGCGGCGGATCCTCCAGGAGAAAGCCGGGCACCGCGCCCTCCGGCCAGACCAGGACGTCCACCTCGTCCAGCCCTGGCGCAGAGGACAGGCGGAGATAATGATCGAGTATCGCCTCGCGGTTGGCGTAGCGCTTTTCACGCTGATCAACGTCGGCCTGCACCACACGCACGGTCACACCGGCGGGATCGAGCTCGGCTGAAGCCAGGCGCGCGGCGCCGTAGATCCAGAAGCCGGTGAGGAGCGCGAGACCGGCGAGTGCAGGCGCGGCGCGGCGCGCCGCGGGCCCCGGGCCGATGAGCGCAGCAGGCGCGGCGAAGGCCAGGAGCGTAAAGGCCGAAAGCCCCGCCGCTCCCATGAGGCTGGCGATCTGACTCACCGCGCCCCCGGCGGGGAAAACATGGCCCGGCAAATTCCAGGGGAAGCCGGACAGTATGGTCGCGCGCACAAGCTCGGCGGCCATGAAAACGCCGGCGAACACCATGATGCGCGCCGGACCGCGCGGGGCGAAGCGGGCGTAAGCCGCACCGGCCGCGCCCCAGAACAGCGCCAGCCCGCCCGGCAGGAGGATCAGGGGCGCCCAGATCATCCAGGCGTGATCGCCCGCGCTCACCAGAAACGCGTTGGCGACCCAGAAGGTGCCGGCGAGAAACTGGCCCGAGGCGAACGCCCAGGCGCGCGCGAATCCGGCCCGCGCCGGAGTCGTGTTCAGGCAGGCGTCGTCCAGGCTCCAGACCAGAAGCACGAGCGCGCCGATCAAGGCGGGCTGGAAATGAAACGGGGCGTGGGCGAGCACGCCGAAAGCGCCGGCGGCGAACAAAAGCAGCAAGACCGGCCAGCCGCGCGCCGCCTTGAGCCGCGCGCGCGCGCGGCGCGCCGAACGCTTCAGCCCGGCTGTGCTCACGCGGCGCCGGTCCGCGCCGGATCGCCGGCTCCGGAGCCGGTCTCGTCCTCGTCATGGGGCGCCCCGCCCGGGCGGGCGACGCGCACGCGGAGGCGCTTGATGCGCCGGGGGTCGGAGTCGAGCACTTCGAACTCGAAGCCGGAGGGATGGTCGAGCACCTCGCCGCGTTCGGGCACCCGGCCGGCCAGGCGAAACACCAGCCCGCCCAGCGTGTCCACATCCGCCTCTTCCTCGTCGGTGGCGATTTCGCGGCCGATCACCTCTTCCAGATCGACGATCTCTGCGCGCGCTTCAGCCTCCCAGCAGCCGTTTCCGCGCGCCTTGATGATCGGCGCCTCGGCCTCGTCGTGCTCGTCCTCGATGTCGCCGACAATGGGCTCGATCAGATCCTCCAGCGTCACCAGCCCGTCCGTGCCGCCGAATTCGTCGACGACCAGCGCCATGTGCTGGCGGCGCGACTGCATCTTCAAAAGAAGATCCAGCGCGCGCATGGAGGCGGGCACGTAAAGCAGCGGACGCTTGATGGCCGGCAGGATGCGCGCCTCGGCCCAGTCGCCCGCGCCTTCCGCGGCGCCGCCGGTGGACTCGGCGTAGCGTGCGAGGTGGCCGATCACGTCCTTGATGTGCGCCACTCCGACCGGATCGTCGAGCGTCTCGCGATAGACCGGCAGGCGAGAATGGGCGGCCTCGCCGAACAGCTTCGCCAGCTCTTTAAGCGGCGTGTCGATGTCCACGGCGGTGATGTCGGCGCGCGGGACCATGACGTCCTGAACGCGCTTTTCATGGAATTGCTGAACGTTGAGTAGAAGATCGCCGCCCACGTTGGGAATGGCCGGCGACGCCGCGCCGTTGGCGGCCCCCTCATCGGTTTCGCCGGAAAAGGCGCGCAAAATGGTCGACAGCAAACTTCGACTGGACGGGTCTTCGCTCATGGCTCCGTTCCGGCGAGATAGGGATCCTCGATCCCCAATCCGGTCAGGACGGCGCTTTCCAGCGCCTCCATCTCGGCGGCCTCGCCTTCCTCCTGATGATCGTATCCATTCAAATGCAGAACGCCGTGCAGCACCAGATGCACCGCGTGATCGGCGAGCGGCTTGCCCGCCGCCTCGGCTTCGCGCGCGCAGGTTTCGAAGGCCAGCGCGACATCGCCGGGATAGCTTTCGCTCTGCGGCGCGGGAAAGGACAGCACGTTGGTGGGCTTGTCCCTGCCGCGAAAGCGCTTGTTGAGCGCGTGCACCGTCTCGTCGTCGGTCAGCAGCACCACAGTGTCTCCGGGCCGGGCGTTTTTGACCCGGGCCAGAGCCGCGCAGACGGCGTCACCGGCGCGCGATTCCAGGCCCGCGGCGGCGCTGAGCCAGCGCTCATCCTCCATGACGAACTCCAGCGGGCCCACCATCAATGCTTGCGCGCCTCCCGACGGTCGTCGTCGCGCTCATAGGCGTCGACGATCCGCGCCACCAGGCCGTGGCGCACCACGTCCTGACGTCCGAACCGGCGCACTGCGATCCGCTCCACATCGCCCAGGATCGACAAGGCGTGAGGCAGCCCCGAGGGTTCGCCCGGCCGCAGGTCGGTCTGGGTGGGATCGCCGGTCACCGCCATGCGCGAGCCCTCGCCCAGGCGCGTGAGCACCATGCGCATCTGCGGCACGGTGGCGTTCTGGGCTTCGTCCACCACCACGAAGGCTTTGGATAGCGTACGCCCGCGCATGAAGGCGAGCGGCGCGACCTCGATGCGGCCTTCATCGCGCATTTTCTCATAGGCGCGTTGGCCGAGCGCGTCGCGCAACGCGTCCCAGATCGGCAAGAGGTAAGGATCGATCTTTTCGGTGAGATCGCCGGGCAGAAAGCCCAGACGCTCGCCCGCCTCCACCGCAGGCCGCGTGATCACCAGCCGGTCCACATGGCCCAGCGCCAGCTGAGAGGCGCCGTAGGCGACCGCGAGCAAGGTCTTGCCGGTGCCGGCCGGGCCGACCCCGAAAACCATGTCATAGGCCTTCTCGTTCTTCAGCGCGCGCACATAGTCGCGCTGGCCGTCGGTGCGGGCGGCGAATTGTTCGCCGCGCGGCACGCGGATGACGGCGTCGATCTCCTCGCCCGGCTCGTCCTCGGCCATCAGGCAGGCCGCCTTCACCGCGGGCGGGTCGATCTGCACGCCGCCCTCAAGACCGGAATAGAGCGCAGAAAGCACCCGGCGCGCCTCGGTCCGGGCGCGGCCGTCATCGGCGATGATCATCACCTGCCCGCCGCCCGGCGCCTCCAGGCGCACGCCCAGCTCGGCCTCGACCACGGCGAAATTCTCGTGGCTCGGACCGGCGAGCAGGCGCACGCGCTCGGCGTCGTCGAAATACAGGGTTTCGGCCGGTTCCCGCCTGGGGCGGCGCGATTTCGCGGAGCGGCTCACGCGGCGGTCGTCTCCTCACGGGCGAGGTGTCCGGACAGGGCGTTCTTGGTCGCGCCGGTGACCGTCACCTCGGCGATCTGGCCGATGAGCGAGGCCGGACCGTCGCAATGGACCGCCTGCAGATAGGGGCTGCGCCCGCCAAGCTGGCCGTCATTGCGTCCGGGACGCTCGAAAAGCACCGGCAGGGGCTTGCCGATCATCGAACGGTTGAAGGCGAGCTGCTGTTCCGCCAGCAGCGCCTGAAGCCGGGCCAGACGCTCGGTCTTCACGTCCTCGTCGACCTGGCCGAACATCGCCGCGCCCGGCGTGCCGGGGCGCTTGGAGTATTTGAACGAGAAGCACGAGGCGTAGGTCACCTGGCGCACCAGCTCCAGGGTCGCCTCGAAATCGGCCTCGGTCTCGCCGGGAAAGCCGACGATCATGTCGCCGGAGATGGCGATGTCCGGGCGCGCTTTTCGCAGCCGCGTGATGATGTCGAGATATTCCGCCGCTGTGTGCTTGCGGTTCATGGATTTCAGGATCTTGTCCGAGCCCGACTGAACCGGCAGGTGGAAGTACGGCATCAGCTTCGGGGTGTCGGCGAAGGCCCGGATCAGGTCTTCGTCCATGTCGCGCGGGTGGCTGGTCGTAAACCGGATGCGCTCGATCCCGCCGATCAGCGCAAGATGGCGCACCAGCCGGCCCAGCCCCCACGTCCCGCCCGCCTCCTCGCCCGCGGGCGCTTCGCCGTGATAGGCGTTGACGTTCTGGCCCAGCAGGGTGATCTCGCGCACGCCCTTGGCGGCGAGCTGGCGCACCTCGGCGACCACCTGATCCACCGGCCGCGACCATTCGGCGCCCCGCGTATAGGGCACCACGCAGAAGGTGCAGAACTTGTCGCAGCCCTCCTGCACGGTGACGAACGCCGTGTAGCCGTCCACCTGGCGCTCGGGCGCGGCGAGCACGTCGAACTTGTCCTCGACCTCGAACTCGGTGTCCAGACCCTCGCCCCGGCCGCGATGGACGTTGGCGATCAGTTCGGGAAGCTTGTGATAGGTCTGCGGACCCACCACCAGATCGACCACCGGCGCGCGGCGCTGGATCTCCGCGCCTTCGGCCTGAGCCACACAGCCGGCCACCGTAACGGTCATGGACGACCCGGCGGCGGCCTTGGCCTCCTTCAGGGGCTTTAAGCGGCCGAGCTCGGAATACACCTTCTCGGCGGCCTTTTCGCGGATATGGCAGGTGTTCAGGATCACCAGATCGGCGCCGTCCGGCGTCTCGCTCGGCTCATAGCCCAGCGGCGTCAGGATATCGCGCATACGATCGGAATCGTAGACGTTCATCTGGCAGCCATAGGTCTTGATGAACAGGCGCTTGCGGGCCTTCTCGGCCGAAGCCGCCGGGGCGGGCGTCGTGTCGCTCATGACCGAAGCCGGCCTCCTCGCCGGCATGTGTTCAGCAGCTTTCAGGCGCAGGCGCTCAACCGCGCGCGCGAACACGGGGTTATGGGGATGAAACGCCTGCCTGGCAAGGGGAGGCGGGAGTTAGAGAGCTTTAACACGAGCCCTTTTGCCTCGGCGCGAGCGTGTGTATCACCCTGGGTGGCGCCGGGATCCGGCGAGAGCAGAGAAGACGCCGGCGCATCGAGGCATGCCGACGCATATTAAGGGCTTCACTATGACGTCAGACGTCGGCAGCAAGTTTACCGGCCCGTACGCCTCCAAGATTGACTGGCGCGTCATCGCGTTCTGGGCGGCGGCGGCGGCGATCGTGATTCAAGCCGCGGCCAGCGCAGCAACGTTCGCCGACGGCCGAGTTTGGGACTGGGGTCACTTCTTTTACGCGGCCGAGGCGCTTGGCCATGGGGCGAATCCCTTCGAGGCCGGGGAGCGCGGCTATATTTACCCGGTCACCTTCGCCTGGGCGCTACAGCCTCTCGCCGCACTAGGCTTCGAGCCATCAGCAGTGATCTTCGTATGCGCCATGGGCATTAGTATCGCTGTAGCGCTTTGGCTAATCCGCAACGCGCTGGTTCAAGCTGGAACTCCGCCGGAGGCGGCCGCCTTGGCAGCCGCTATCGGAGCCCTTCTTGTGGGCGACAAATTCGTCTCAACACTGAAGAACGCCCAGACTGATGGACTAATTCTACTTACCTGCATCGCCGCGTTGATGCTTATACGACGCCGGCCGATCGTCGCGGGGCTGCTGATAGCGGTGGCGGCGGCTCTAAAGTATCACGCTCTGATCTTCGTGATTCTGTTCCTGATTCGGCGGCGCTGGCGGGCTGCGGCCGCGGCGTTGATCGGTT
>JBKHAZ010000121.1:0-8163 GCA_046542605.1 Oceanicaulis sp.
CGCATCCCGCTGGTGCGAAAGCAGACCGGCTGGGACAAGCCGGCCGAGTAGGGGCGCAGTTCCGTCGACGGAGGCGCCGCGAAGGTTTCGTTCGGCGCTCATGGCGCGGGCGCGATCGGCGAGCCTTGAAGATTTTCGCCTTATCCGTCCCGACCCGAATTTCCGCTCCGGGACGTCCCTCCCCAGCTAGGCGAGGGACCGGGACGCGGTCTCACTTCGGCCGCTGCACTGCGAGCTGGGCCACGTCGATGCGCCCGGTGTCGAAGCCGGCCTCGCAATAGGCGAGATAGAACTCCCACATGCGCTTGAAGCGCAAATCGAAGCCCATCGGCGCGATCTCGCCCCAGGCGCCGCGGAATCTCTCAAGCCACCGGCTCAAGGTGCGCGCATAATCGCGGCCGAACGCCTCCATGGTCTCGTATTCCAGCCCGGCGGCGTCGAACTGCTCGCGCAGCTTCGCCACGCTCGGCAGGACCCCGCCGGGGAAGATGTAGCGCTGGATGAAGTCGGTGCGCTTGGCGTAGGTCTCGAACAGATCGTCGCGTATGGTGATGATCTGGAGACCCGCCTTGCCGCCGGGCTTGAGCACGTCGTGGACCTTGGAAAAGAAGCTCGGCCAGTATTCCTGGCCCACCGCCTCGAACATCTCGATGGAGGCGACCGCATCGTAGCGCCCGGTCTCGTCGCGATAATCCTGTAGCTTGATCTCGACTTTCTCGCCGAGCTGATGGGCCTGGATGCGTTCAAGGGCGTAATCGCGCTGGCTGGGCGATAGGGTGAGGCAGGTCACCTTCGCCCCCACCTCTTTGGCTGCGAATTCAGCAAATCCGCCCCAGCCGCAGCCGATCTCCAGCGCGTGGCTGCCGGGCTTTAGATCGATAAGCCGGCTGAGGGCGGCGTATTTCTCGTGCTGGGCGGATTGAAGATCCTGCGTCGCGGTTTTGAAGCGCGCCGAGGAATACGTCATCGAGGGATCGAGCCACAGCTCGTAGAAATCGTTGCCGAGATCGTAGTGGGCTTCGATGTTCTTTTTGGCCTGCGCCTTGGTGTTGGCGTTCAGCTTGTGGACGATCCAGTGAAGGAAGCGGGTGATCGGCCCGCCGCGGACGATAAAGTGCATCTCGTCCAGATTGGCCGAGAACACCGCGAGCGCTGCGGGAAGATCGGGCGTCTCCCAATCCCCGTCCATGTAGCTCTCGGCAAACCCCACGTCACCGCCGGCGAAGACCTTGCGCACGATGGCGTAGTTGTTCAGCTCCAGCCGTGCCTGCGGGCCGGGCTTTTCGCCTTCGAACATCAGGTCGCGGCCGTCGGGCAGGCGCACCGTCAACGCGCCTTTTTTCAAGCGCAACAGCATGCGCAGCGCAAATCGCACATTGCGCGGCACGTCGCGCAGGCGATCGATCAGGGAGCCGTCGGCGCGGACGGGCTCGGCGGAGGAGAACGTTTCGGCGTTGCTCATGGGATGCTCCGTACGAACGGCCGTAGAAAGATTACGATACCTTAATCGTCGCGCGCGCCAAAGCCGCGCTCTTCGATAAGCTCGGCGCGGCTGGCTTGTTCCGGCGGAGCGGGACGGGAATGGTATTTCGCTCCCTTCATCCAGAGTTTCGCCGCTTCGAAATGGATCGCCGAGATGGTTTTCAGCGTGGAGAACGGCTGGCTGGCGAACAGGCCTGCGAGATTGGCGCTGGACAGGGCGCGGCGCTTCATCGCCATGGTCGCCAGAAGGTCCGGGCCCGCTTCGCGCTGTTTCAGGATCGAGAGCCGGAACTTCTCCCCCGGCTCGCGCAAGGTGAATTCGTACCGACCGGCCACATCGAAGAACGGCGAGACATGAAAGACCTTCTCCGCATCCTGACGTTCGCGCGGTCCGCCGGCGGCCGGAGCGACATAGGCGTGGGCGTCGCCGAACGTGTTGTGGACCTGATAGATCACGCCGCTCAGCCGCCCGTCCGGCGCTTCGGCGAAATAGATCGACAAGGGGTTGAACACATAGCCGAGCACGCGTGGCGCGCAGAGCAGGCGCACCTTGCCGTCGCCAGCCTCGACGCCGGCCTCCGCAAACCGCTCCTTCGCCCAGGCCTTCAGGTCTGATCCGTCGCGCGCGCCATGGTCGCGGGCGAAGAAGCTGAACAGGTTGAACCGTTCGGTGGAGAACAGCGCACTCGCCCGTCCCGCCTCCTCGATCCGGTCCAGATCGATCAAAAGCGAGGCGATGCGGTATTTGAACCGGTGCAGGAAGGGCGCGCGGCGTTCGTGGACGGTGTGTCCGGTGTAAAGCCAGGCGGGGGCGTCGGCGAGGCTCATTCGGCGGCCGAACTCGCCGCGTCGCGCGGCCGGGCGATTCCGCGCTCGCCCCACTCCCCGCCGGTGACGTCCCCGTCGGCGAAGGTCCAGGGGATTTCTCCGCCGAGGCGCAGCGCGGCGCGCAGGCCGGAGCGCAGTCCGTCCTCATGGAAGCCGTACCCCAGCCAAGCGCCGGCGAACCAGGTGCGGCGCACGCCCTGAATTCGGTTGAAGATGCGTTGTGCGGCCATGCCCGGCGCGGTGAACTGCGGGTGGTCGTACTGGAACCGCCCGTAAGTCAGCGCCGGATCAGGCTGGCGCACCGGGTTCAGCGTCACGAAGAGCGGCTTGTCCGCCGGGATCTGCTGCAGCCGGTTCATGTCATAGGTCACCGCCGCCTCGGCTGCGCCGGGCTCGCGCAGATAGCACCAGGCCGCGCGGGCGTGCTTGCGCGTCGGGCACAGGCTGGGATCGCGGTGAAGCACCGCCTCGTTGGGCGCGTAGGGAATGGCGGCGAGCAGGTCGCGCTCCTCGCTGTCGGCGTCTTTCAAAAGCTCCAGCGTCTGATTGGAGTGGCAGGCGAGGATCACCTCGTCGAAGCGGTGCGTCTCGCCGTCCGCATCAGTGACGAGAGCCCCGTCCGCGACGCGGCGCACGGCGCTTGCGCCCGAGCCGAACAGCACGCCCGCCGCGCCGAGATCGGCCTTGATCTTGCGCACGTAGGCCCGACTGCCGCCCTTGACCGTGCCCCATTTCGGGCGCTTGGCGTGCATCAGGCGATGGTTGTTGAAAAAGCGCACGAAGGCTTCAGCCGGGTAGGCCTGCATCTCCGCCTCGGTGGACGACCAGATCGCGGCGCCCATGGGCAGCAGATAGTTGTGGCGGAAGCGGTGGCCGAGTTTGAGCCTGTCGAGATACTGGCCGAGAGTCAGGCCGAGAAGGGCGCCGGCGGCGAGATCGGCCTGGGCGTGCTTGTTGAAGCGCAGTATGTCGTGAAGCATCTCCAGAAAGCCCGGTCGCACCAGGTTGGCCGGATCGGCGAACAAGCCGGTCAGCCCGTTCGACGACCATTGCAGATCGCCGTCGAGCGAGAAGCCGAAGCTCATATCGCTGTGGAAGGTGTCCACGCCCAGACGCTCGAACAGGTTGGTGAGGTTTGGATAGTTCAGCGTGTTGTATACGATGAACCCGGTGTCCACCTCGATCGTCTCGCCGTCATAGTCAATGCTCACCGTATTGGCGTGGCCGCCCAGCCGGTCGCGTTTTTCAAAAAGGGTGACGTCATGCTTGTTGCGCAGCGCCCAGGCGGCGCCGAGCCCGGCCACGCCCGCGCCGATGACGGCGATGCGCGAGCGTCTGGTCAAAATGGGCTCGATGGTGCTCATGCGGCGTCCTTGATCTTCTCGAATGCGGCGAGGGCCCGCTTGCGCGCCTCGCCATGGTCGACGATGGGTTCGGGATAGTCCTTGCCCAGAACCACCCCGGCTTTGGCGAGCGTGTTCCGGTCGGCTTTCCACGGGGCGTGGATGAAGCGCTTGGGCAGATTCGCCAGTTCTGGAATCCATTTACGCACATAAGTCCCGTCCGGATCGAATTTTTCGCCCTGCGTGACGGGGTTGAAGATGCGGAAATAGGGCGCAGCGTCGGCGCCGGAGCCGGCGGTCCATTGCCAGCCGGCGGCGTTGTTGGCGAGGTCGGCGTCCACCAGCGTGTTCCAGAACCAGTCCTCGCCCTTTCGCCAGTGGATCATCAGGTCCTTGATCAGGAAGCTGGCGGTGATCATGCGCACCCGGTTGTGCATCCAGCCGATGGCCCAGAGCTGGCGCATGCCCGCATCCACGATGGGATAGCCGGTCATGCCCTCGGTCCAGGCCTTGTAATCGGCGTCCTCGCCCGTCCATTCGAACTTGTCGAACTTTTCCTGGAAGTTCTCTTCAGGAAAATCCGGGAAGTGATAGAGCAGGTTATAGCTGAACTCCCGCCAGGCGATCTCGGAAAGAAAGCTCTGCGCATCATCCGTGCCGCCATTGTCGGCCGCCTTCACCGCATGCCAGACCTGACGCGGCGAGATCTCGCCATGGTGGAGGTGGGGCGACAGCCCCGACGTGCCGTCGACGGCGGGCTGGTCACGCGCGTCGTCATAGCCGTCCATGCGCGATTTGATGAATGCGCCCAGCCGCCCGTGCGCGCCGGCTTCGCCGGGTGTCCAGCTGTCGCGCAAACCGCCCGCCCAGTCCGGCTTGGAGGGCGTCAGGTCCCAGTCTTCAAGCGTGTCCGAGCGCGGCGTATCGGCGAAATTGAGGGTGTTCGGGCGGCCGGCCGGCTCGTTTGGCGCGTGATCGCTCTTCAGCGCCCGCCAGAACGGTGTGTAGACCTTGTAGGGCTTGCCCTGCTTGGTGGCGATGTTCCACGGCTCCACGATAAGCGAACCATTGAACGAGCGCGCGGCCACGCCGGCGTCCTTGAGATCGCTTTTGATCTGCTCGTCGCGCTTGATGGAGAACGGTTCGTAGAGCCGGTTCCAGTAGACTGCGGACGCGCCGGCCTCTTCGACCAACGCCTTGATTTCAGAGCGCGCCTCTCCACGCCGCAAAACAAGCACTCCACCCGCTTTTTCAATGTCCCGGGATAAGCTCTTCAGCGAATGGTGCAGCCACCATCGCGACGCGCCGCCCGGCGCCCACTCGCCTGCGGTCTTTTCGTCCAGGACATAGGCCAGGATCACCTTGCGCCCGCCGGCGGCGGCGGCGAGCAGGGCGGGGTTGTCGGAAAGCCGCAAATCCTTGCGGAGCCAGACAAGGGCGGGAGCATCGCTTTTGGTCATAGACTTGTGCTTAAATATGCTGCGGGCGAGGGTGACGCAAAGCGTCGATATGGCGTAATACGCTACGCGCCAGAGGCCGGATCATGGCGCGTGACGCCCGCTGCAGCCGCCTTGCACCGCAACGCTTACCGGAGCGCCCCATGGAGCCCAATTCGACCGTCACCGTTTCGCGCCCCGGCGGCGAACCCTATGAGATCGGCAACGATAAGCCGCTTACGATCATCGCCGGGCCGTGCCAGCTGGAAAGCCGCGAACACGGGCTGGAGGTCTCCGCCGCGCTCAGGGAGATCGGCGAGAAGACCGGCGTCAACATTATCTACAAGACCAGTTTCGACAAAGCCAACCGCACCAGCCTGTCAGGCAAGCGCGGCATGGGGCTTGAGTCCTCGCTTCCGGTCTTCGCCGAGATTCGGGAGACCACCGGGCTCCCGGTGCTGACCGATATTCACACCGCCGAGCAATGCGCCATCGCGGCTGCAGCGGTCGACGTTCTTCAGATTCCCGCCTTCCTGTGCCGCCAGACAGACCTGCTGATCGCTGCGGCGGAGACCGGCAAGGTCATCAATGTGAAGAAGGGGCAGTTTCTCGCGCCCTGGGACATGGAGAACGTCATCGGCAAGCTCACCGGGGCGGGCAATGCCAACATCCTGGCGACCGAGCGCGGGGTCAGCTTCGGTTACAACACGCTTGTCGTGGACATGCGCTCGATCCCGATCATGAAGGCGATGGGCGCGCCGGTGGTGCTTGACGCCACCCATTCGGTCCAGCAGCCCGGCGGGCAGGGCGCGAGTTCGGGCGGTCAACGCCAGTACGCGCCGCACCTGGCGCGCGCGGCCGTGTCGCTGGGGATCGCGGCGGTCTTCATGGAGACCCATCCCGATCCCGACAATGCGCCGAGCGACGGCCCCAACATGATCCCGCTTGACCGGTTCGAAGCGATCGTGCGCGACCTTCAGGCTTTCGACGCGCTGGCCAAGGCCAGCCCGGTCGTCGAGCTCTAGGTCAACAGGGGGGCTTCCGGCGATGAAGCGCGAACAGGCCGCCCGGCTGCTGGCCCGCATGGCCGGCAAGCGCGCCCTCGTCCTGGGCGATCTTCTCCTGGACAGTTTCGTCTATGGCGAGGTGAAGCGCATTTCGCGTGAAGCGCCCGCGCCGATCCTTTCACAGACCCGGCGCACCGACATGCTGGGCGGCGCCGGCAACCTGGCGCGCAATATCGAAAGCCTCGGCGGCGAGGCGACCCTTGTCAGCGCGCTTGGAGACGACGCCGAGGCCGGCCGCGCCGCAGCGCTCGCCAGGGACGCCTGCGGCGAGCGCGCCCGGCTGATCACCGCCGCGGGGCGGGCCACGCCCACCAAGATCCGCTATGTCGCCCAGAACCAGCAGATGTTCTGCGTCGACCGCGATCCGGCCGGCCCTGTCGCCGCCGATATCGAAGCGGCCCTGATCGCGGCCGTGCGCGAGGCGATCAAGACCGCCGACGTTCTGATCCTCTCCGATTACGGGCGCGGCGTGATCACTGCGCGCACCGCCCAGGCCGCGATTACGATCGCGCACGGCGCCGGGACGCCCGTCAGCGTCGATCCGCGCGGACTCGATTACGCCCGCTATGACGGCGCGACGATCATCAAGCCCAACGCCGATGAGCTGTCGGCGGTCACCGGCAAGCCGGTCCGCGACGATGCGGAAACCGTCGCCGCGCTCACCGTGCTCAAGGCGGTGCTGCCGGAAACGCGCGCGCTTCTGGTCACCCGCGGCGCTGCGGGCATGACCTTGCTGGACTGCGACGGAACCGCATCGCACCACCGAGCCACGCCGCGCGAAGTCTTCGACGTGTCCGGCGCCGGGGACACCGCGCTCGCCGCCTTGTCGCTGGCCATGGCGGCCGGGGTGACGTTGAACGAAGCCATGGCTCTCGCCGATTTGTGCGCCGGCGTCGCGGTGACCAAGCCGGGAACCGCCGTCGTGAAGCCCGATGAAGTGGTCGAGGCGAGCGCGATCAGCGAGGACGCACCGGACTGGCGGGTGCTCGGACGCGAGCGGGCCTGCGAACTCGCCGGGACCTGGCGGCGTCAGGGGCTGCGCGTGGGGTTCACCAATGGATGTTTCGACATCCTCCATCCCGGCCACCTCGCCGTGCTGCGCTTCGCCGCGTCAGCCTGCGACCGGCTGATCGTCGGGCTGAACGCCGATGACAGCGTGCGCCGGCTGAAAGGCGAGAACCGGCCGGTGAACGATGAGGAGACGCGCGCGGTCATGCTCGCGTCGCTGGAAATGGTCGACCGGGTGGTGATCTTCGAAGAGGACACCCCCGAAGCGCTTATCCGGGCGTTGCGCCCGCATGTGATGATCAAGGGCGCCGATTATACCGTCGACGCGCTGCCGGGCGCCGCCTTCATGCGCGAGACCGGCGGGGAGGTGCTGCTCGCGCCGCTGCTCGAAGGGCGCTCCACGAGCATGATCGTTGAGAAAATGAAGTCCTAGCCGTCTATCGGCTTGAACTCGTTTCCGCCGATCTCCACCGGCGCGTCGAGGGGCGGCGCGAACCGGGCCTCGTCGTCTCGGATCGTCTCCAGCGCCTCGAGCCGGCGCGCCGCGTCAAGGCGCAGATCCATGTAGAACAGGTTCGAAACCGGCGTGCGCCGGTCCTCGCCAAGGCGTCCAGGCCGACGCAGCGCGCGCGCGCGCGGTTGTTCGATCATCAACAGCCCGTTCTGGCATTGCGCGCCGGTCTGGTTGGCCATGGGCGAGGGAGCGTCTTCCAGGCTGAGGCCTTCGGCCGCCGCTCCGCCGCGGTGCAGGCGCGCGGGCGCGTAATCCTCGGAGCTGGTCCAGATCAGCGGATTGATGCACAGCAGCGCGCGGTCGCTGACATAGTCCAGCGCGCCGGATGCGGTCCAGGACATGGACCGGTCCAAGATGTTCTCGATGCGCTCGCGTTCGACCGGGCGCACGGCGTTGTAGCTGACGACGCAGCGCACGTCGTTCGGGCCGGCGCAGGGCTGCAGCGTGGCCAGCGGCCCCGAAAACAGGTCGAGCGGAACCGGCGC
>JBKHAZ010000122.1:0-8153 GCA_046542605.1 Oceanicaulis sp.
GACGGGCTTGGCGCTTTTTTCCGTCCCGGTGAAATGTGCGCGATCTCCGACAGCTCAGGCGCGCGGAAACACGCGGCGGCCCGCCCCGCCGCCCGCCCCGCCGCCCGGCTCGCATGCCCGCGCTCTTGAGCTCCTCCAGCCCCGCAAGCCTGCAGCCGGACTAGTGCGCTCGCCTCCGGACGGACGGTCTCAAGCGCGGTGAAGGCCGCGGGCGAGGGCGCGAAGATCTCACCGAACGCCCTCGATTTCGCATCGGCCGTGGATTGCGGCGGTTCGCCGTAATAGGCTCTGCCGGTCACGCGCATGGACCAAGGCCTCTTGCGGCCCGGTCGCCGCGCATCGTGCCGCGGACCCGCCGGCGCGCACGCCCGAACCCTCAAGGAGGCGACGTGCCTCAGACCCGCATCACGATCGAAACCACCGGCCCGGGGCTTTACGCGTTCACCGCCGAGGCGCGCCGCTTCGTGCGCACCAGCGCGCCCGATCAGGGGTTGCTCACCTGTTTCGTGCGGCACACCTCGTGCTCGCTGGTGATCCAGGAGAACGCCGACCCGGACGTTCGACGGGATCTGCAGACCTTCTTTGAAAGGCTCGTCCCGCCCGGCGACGATGCGTCCATGGGCTGGCTGCGCCACACCACCGAAGGACCCGACGACATGCCGGCCCATATCCGCTCGGCGCTGACTGCGGTTTCACTCGGCGTGCCGCTGGCGGACGGGGAGATGCTGCTGGGGACCTGGCAGGGCTTGTATCTGTTCGAGCACCGTGACGCGCCGCACCGGCGCGAGGTCGTCCTGCACCTAGCGTGAGGCGTTGGCAAAGCTTGGATCGGCGATGAAGAGCGGGCTCGACCCGCGCGCCGTATCGGCGTGGAACAGGGCGGCCGCGCCAGCGAAGCAGACGAGAGCCATAATGAGACTGGCGAGGCTTGCGGCGGACATCGTGCGTTTCATGGCGGCCTCCTTTCGCGGCGGGGGATTTGCGTCTTTCCTGAACCCCTCGTGAATACGAAACGCCCGCGCCGTGGCCGGCCCGCGTCGCAAATGCGGCGCCGCCATGACCAATTAAGGCCATTTGCAGGCGATCAGGGTGAGCGGCGGGTTTGCGCGCTCCCCAGCAGGCCTTCGCTGGGCTAGGCTCGCCCCCATGGCCCGGCCCCGTCTCGTCTATCTCGGCCCTGAAGGCAGTTTCACCCACCAGGCGGCCGAGGCGCTTGGCGCGGGAACGCAGAGGCTCGCCCGCCCGGATCTGTCCGCCGTGCTCGCCGATTTGAGGTCCGGCCGGGCCGACCTCGCCGTGGCGGCGCTCGACAGCGGGGCGGGAGTCATCGAAGCCACCAGAGCCGCTCTCGACGAGGGCTGGGCCGAAGAGATCGGCCGGATCGCCGTGCCGGTGAGCTTCGATCTCTACCGTGCGCCGGGCGATGCGGCGCCGCTTGAAGGGGTCTACGGGCACGAAAAGGCGCTCGCCCAGATACGCCCGTGGATGATGCGGCGCGCCCTTGCCGGCGAAGCGCTCGCTTCGAACACGGCGGGCCTTGAAAAAGTGCGCGGCGCCGCCCGGCCCGGATGGGGCGCGGTGGGGCCGCCCGGGCTCGCGCGGGCCTTCGCACTTGAAGTCACGGGCCGGGCGCTTGAAAGTCCGGCGCGTCACGAGACCGTCTTCGTCCTGCTCAAGCGGGCCGGAGCCTGAACAGAAAGGCCGCCCATGTCCGCCGACACGTCCATCCGCACCTCCGAGGCCCTCTCGCGCGTCCAGCCCTCCGCCACGATTGCGGTGAGCCAGAAGGCGCGCGAGCTGAAACAGCAGGGCGTGGACGTGATCGGGCTCGGCGCCGGGGAGCCGGACTTCGATACGCCGGACCACATCAAGGAGGCGGCGGTCGACGCGATCCGGCGCGGCGAGACCAAGTACACCAATATCGACGGGCTGCCCGAGCTGAAGGAGGCGATCTGCGCCAAGTTCAAGCGCGATAACGGGCTTGATTACAAACCCGCCCAGGTCAATGTTTCGCCGGGCGGCAAGCCTGTGATCTACAACGCCTTCGCCGCGACGCTGAATCCGGGCGACGAGGTGGTGATCCCGACCCCCTACTGGGTCAGCTATCCCGAAATGGTCCGCTTGTGCGGCGCTGAAGCGGTGTTCGCCGAAGCCGGGGTGAAGGACGGGTTCAAGCTGAAGCCGGAAACTCTGGACCGGGCGATCACGGAAAAAACCCGCTGGGTGATCCTCAATTCGCCCTCCAACCCCACCGGCGCGGCCTACGGCGCCGAGGAGATCAAGGCGCTCGCCGCGGTGCTGGAGCGCCATCCCCATGTGCTTGTCCTGACCGACGACATGTACGAGCACATTGTCTACGACGGGTTCAAATTCGCCACGATCGCCGAGGTCGCGCCCGATCTGTACGAGCGCACCCTGACCATGAACGGGGTCTCGAAAGCCTACGCCATGACCGGCTGGCGCATCGGCTATGCGGCGGGGCCGGAAACGCTCATCAAGGCCATGGCCAAGGTGATGAGCCAGACCACCTCCAATCCATGCTCGATCAGCCAGTGGGCCTCGGTGGCCGCGCTGAACGGCGAGCACGATTTCCTTGCGCCGCGCAACGCCGCGTTCAAAAAGCGCCGCGACGCCATGCTGGAGAAGATCGCGCGCGCGCCGGGTCTCACCGCGCCGACGCCGGAAGGCGCCTTTTACATCTTCGCCGACTGCGCCGGGCTCATCGGCAGGACCAGCCCGGACGGCAAGAAGCTCGAAACCGACCTTGACGTCTGCGACGCGCTGCTCACCGAAGAAGCGGTGGCGGTCGTGCCGGGCGAAGCCTTCGGCGCCGCGCCGGGCTTCCGCCTGTCCTACGCCACCAGCGACGAAGCGCTCGAAGAGGCTGGACAGCGGATCGTGCGCTTCTGCAAGGGCGTGAGCTGAACGCACGCCGATCCGGCGTCGGTGTGCGCCGCCTCCTGCACTATAGTCTTAATCTATATCCTTAAGCGTGATAAGTGATTTGCTTAATGCGGCGATGTCGCGCATAAAAGCGCCGTAGTCAACGAAAGGAGACGATTATGGATATCAATATGGGCCTGTCGAAAGATCAGCGCGAAGCCATGGCCAAGGCCGTCGGCGCGCTTCTGGCCGACACCTATGCGCTGTATTTCAAGGCGCACGCCTATCACTGGAACGTGACGGGGCCGCGCTTTCACGAGCTCCACGCCATGTTCGAGGAACAGTATCAGGAGTTGTGGGCGGCCACCGACGACATCGCTGAGCGCATTCGCGCGCTGGGCCTGCCGGCGCCGATCTCCTATGCGGAGATGACCGAGCAGGCTTCGGTGAAGGCCGATCAGGCCATACCGGACGCCGACACCATGTTGAAGAACCTCATCGAGGGCCATGAGCAGGCGGTGCGCACCGCGCGCAAGGCGTTGAAGCTCGCCGATGAACACGGCGACGAAGCGACCGCCGACCTGGTGGGTCCGCGCGTCACCGCACATGAAAAGTTCGCCTGGATGCTGCGCGCCACGGCCGGATAGGGTCGCCGCCGGACAAACCGCCCGCCGGCTCATGGCCGGCGGGCTTTTTCATGCGCTCTGCACACGGCGGCTTCTCAAGCCTCCGGCGCCGCGCCACATAATCGGCCGCCCCGCTGAACACGCCGCAGGGTGCGGCGCGGGAGGGGCGGACGATCAGGCCATGAGCCTCTCAAAACGCGCTTCGGCGCTCGACATCGCCTCCGCGCTCGCCGGCGGCGTGTTTTTCGCTCTTTCGGTGTTCTTCTTGCTCGGCGCGGCGGTGTGGGCGGTGCTGAGTCTCGCCCAGGCGCCGGCGGCCGCCATCGGGGCGGGCGAAGCGTTCGCCGGCCTCGCCGCGCTCGTCATCGCCGGGCTTGTCGTGCGCAATGCGCTGAGGCTGGCCGGATCGGAGGCGGTCTAGCGCCTATTTGCCATGCTCGTGGCGCCATTTCTCCATGGACTGGGAAATGGCGAAGGTCTCACGGTATTTCGGGCTGCCGGCCGGGCGCGGCGCGCGTTCGCGGGTCAGCTCCATGATCTCGCTGGCCAGCGGATCGTCGGCGCGGATGACGAAATAGGGCTCGTCCTCGGCGAGGTCGGGCAGGCAGTCATACTGGCTGGGATTGGCTTTCGAGCCGAGGGCGGCTTTGGCGTCGGACATGGGACGGCTCCCGATAAGAATGGTGCGAGCGGTGCGAATCGCCCCGTCAATCTAGCAGAGCGCGCGCGGTTTGCAGGCCCTGTCTCGCGCCGTCGCACATGAACGGGGAACCAGACCGTCGGCGCGGCGCGTTCGCTCTTTTGTCCGCTCGAACCCGCAAAGGAGCCCCCCATGCAGATCAAGGACGTAATGACCCCGAACGCGGTGGTCACCACCCCCGATGCGCGCTGCTGCGACGCCGCAAAGCTGATGCGTGAGCACGATATCGGCGCTTTGCCGGTGCACCGTGACGAGCAGCTGGTCGGCATGGTCACCGACCGGGACATTTGCTGCGAGGTCGTCGCCCGCGAACAACCGCCGCAAACCCCGGTCGAACACGCCATGAGCGACCGGGTTCTGTATTGCCGTGAAAGCGACGATACGACCGAGATTGCAAAGAACATGGCCGAGAACGCCGTGCGCCGCCTGCCGGTGGTCGACGACGACAAGCGGCTTGTCGGCATGGTCGCCCTCACCGACATCGCGGAAAAGGCCGACGAGCGCGCGGCCGGCGATTCTCTGGCGAAGATCAAGGCGAGCTGATCCGCCGCCCTCGACGCCGGTTTCAACGCCCCGAAGGCCCGGCCTTCGGGGCTTTTTGAGGTCTGAGGGCAGGGCGCGGGTTGCGGCGGCTTGACCCTTGATGACGCGCGGTTTACCCACATGCTTGCGACGGTCTTCCGCAAGGAAGCGAAGAGGGAACACCGGTGAGGAAGCGTTGCTTCCAGGTCCGGGGCAGTGCCCGCTACTGTGAGCAGGGAGCGTCGGCGCCGATAAGCCACTGGGGACACCCGGGAAGGCGGCGCGGACGCGGTGATCTGCAAGCCAGGAGACCTGCCGGCGCGGTCGCTCGTTCGCGGTGCGGGAGCACGCCGTCCGGACGCGGAAACCTTTCCGTTCGAAGCGACAGTCACGGCGCGTGAAGCGCCGCCGTTCGCGTGCGCGTGCGGCGGAGCGCCCCTGTCCGACTTCAAGCGCCTTGCGCCGCTTCCGCGCCGGGCTGAACGGAAAACGACCGTACCGATGAAAAATCGAATTTGCGCCGCCGCGCTCCTGGCCAGCGTCTTCACCCTTCCCGCCCACGCCGATCCCGATGCGATCGTGGTCACCGGTCTGCGCGCCGAGACATCGGCCGAAACCCTGCCGGCCAGCGTCACCGTGATCGATCGCGAGGCCATCGAGCTTGCGGGCCTGGCCACCCTCGCCGAAGCCCTGGAGACGACCCCTGGCGTGACGGTCGTCCAGTCCGGCCCGGCCGGCTCGCTCACCAGCGTCTTCATCCGCGGCGCCAACTCCAAACACACGCTGGCGCTTTATGACGGGATCCGGCTGAACGATCCCTCCTCCGCCACCGGCGTGTTCAATTTCGGCTCCGAGCTTCTGGGCGATGCGCAGCGTATCGAGGTGGTGCGCGGGCCGCTCTCCTCGCTTTACGGCTCCGACGCGGTGGGCGGGGTGATCAACGTGCTGCCGCGCTCCGGACCCGACGAAGGTTTCAAGCCGTTCGCCGCGGCGTCTTTCGGGGAATTCTCCACCCTGCGGCTGCTGGCCGGCGCCGGAGCGGGGGCCGGGCGCGCGCGCGGCGCGGTGACCGCCGAATACATGGACAGCGACGGCTATGACGTGACGCCCGCGCGCATCGCCACGTCCACCGGCGATCCGGACGGGGCGCGCTTTGCGGTGCTGACGGCGACCGGATCGCTCGACGTGACCGAAACCCTCTCCGCCGACCTTCTCGCCCGTGTGCGCAGCGCGGAAACCGAGTTCGACACGTTTTCCGGCGGCCCCGCTTTCAACCAGCGCGCCGACGCTGAAGACCTGGAAAGCACCGACGACCAGATCCTGCTGGCCGCCGGGCTCACCGCGCGCTGGCGCGAGAGCGGCGAGACGCGGTTGCGCGCCGGACGGCTTTCCTATGACCTCGAGAGCTTGAATAACGGATCGGTGACCGACACCTATGAGGCCGACCGCGATTTTGTAATCCTTGCCAACAGCGTGCGCACGGACCTGTTTGAGGGCGCGGTGTTCAGCTTCGGCGCCGACTGGCGCGAAGAGCGCATCGAGACCGACACCGCTTTCAACACTCCGCTTGAGGTCCGCGAGGACGTCGCCTCGGCCTACGCCGCGGCGCAGGCCGATCTCACCGGCGCGCTCAGCCTCACCGTCTCCGCGCGCTACGACGCCCATGAAGGCTTTGACGACGAGACCACCGCCAATATCGGCGCGGTCTACGCGCCGCCCGCCCTGAACACCCGCCTGCGCGTGAGCTACGGGACCAGTTTCAAGGCGCCGACCCTGTCGGAGCGCTTCGCCAGCTCGGCCTTCATCACGCCCAATCCTGACCTTGAGCCGGAAACCGGGACGAGCTGGGAAATCGGCTTCGACACCGATCTGACGCTTGGCGGCCGCGAGGATGCGCTCCGCTTCGGGGCGGCTTATTATGACGGCGAGATCGAGAACCTGATCGAGACCGTGTTCGACTTCACCACCTCCACCGGGACCAACCGCAATATCGGCGCGGCCGAGCTGTCCGGCGCGGAAGCCTATCTCAGCTGGGCGCCGGGCGAAGCGCTGTCTTTCGACGCCAGCTACAGCTGGACCGATCCGGTCAACGCCGACACCGGCGAGCGCCTCCTGCGCCGGCCCGAGCACGCCGCATCGCTGGGCGCCACCTGGCGGCCGATCGAGATCGCGGCGCTGACGCTCACCGCGCGCCATGTGGGCGAGCGCATCGACGTGACCTATGACGACGCCGGCTTCTTCGCGTCCTCGCGCGGGACGGTGGACGCCTATCAGACCGTCGACGTGACAGGCGTGCTCGACCTGTCCGCCTCGACGCAGCTTTTCGTTTCGGCGAAAAACCTCTTCGACGAGACCTATGAAGAGCCCGCCGCCTTCGCCGGCGCGCCGCGCGCGGTGACGATCGGGGTGCGTTTCACGCCGTGATCGCCCGGCTCGCCATAAGCGCCGGTCTGGCTCTGGCTTCGGCGGCGACCGCCGCCGGGGCCGAGCCCCCGCGCGTGGTGTCGCTGGATTACTGCGCCGACCAGTACGTGCTCGCGCTCGCCGACCCCGACCAGATCCTGGCGGTCTCGGTGCAGGCCGACGACGCCCATTCTGCGCTGCGTGAAGAGGCCGCCGGGCATCGCCAGGTGCGCGACGCGGCCGAGGACGTGCTGGCGCTTGATCCCGACCTGGTGGTCCGCAGCTATGGCGGCGATGCGCGCGCGCGCAATTTCTACGCCCGGCTCGGCGTGCCGGTCTTCGATCTGGGCTATGCGAACGATTTCGAGGATATCCGCAGCACGATCCGGCGCACGGCGGACACGCTGGGTCATCCAGAGCGCGGCGAGGCGCTGATCGCGCGCATGGACGCCGCGCTCGATGAGGCCGCACACGGCCCGCGTCTTGGCGCGCTCTACCTCACCCCGTCCGGCGTCACCAGCGGGGCCGGTACGATGATCCACCAGATTCTCGCGGCGGCGAATCTGGAAAACCTCGCCGCGCGCGGCGGCGCGTCGGGCTGGCGCGCCCTGCCGCTGGAGCAGCTGGCGCTGGAAAGCCCGCAGCTGGTGGTGACGGCGTTTTTCGATGACGGCTCGGCGCCGAAGGACAGCTGGGCGGTCTCAGACCACCCGGTTTTCCGGCGCCTGGAGGCGCGGGCCGGTCATGTCGCGCTGGACGGCGCGCTGACCGCCTGCGGCGCCTGGTTCATGGCCGACGCCGCGCTCCAGGCGCGCCGCCAGGCGAATGCGCTCGCGGGAGGGCGGGACGAGGGTGTCGACCGGGTTTCCTTTCCCGTGTACGGGCCCGGAGATCGGCCGCCCGCGCGCGCGGCGCGCGCGGGTGCGATCCCGTGAGCGCCCGCCTTAATCTTCTTCTGGGGCTGGCGTGCGCGGCGGTGCTCGCGCTTTGCCTGCTCGCCGGCAGCGCGCCGTTGAGCG
>JBKHAZ010000123.1:0-8023 GCA_046542605.1 Oceanicaulis sp.
CGCCCGGCTTTCGCCGCGCCGTCCCGGACGGCCGAAGGCGCAAGCGCCGGAATAGGGATGTGTCCCCGCCTATGAGCTTTGTTCATGCAAGTCGGCAACCCCACCAACCCGTCGATGCTTGCTGAGCGATTTTCGCAAGCGGCGCAGGCTGTCAAGGACGGGCCCCGGATCGTGTCCGGGGCCCGCCGCTCCGCCGCGACCGGCAAGGCCGGTCGTCCTTGACAGTCTGCGACCGCCTTGCGGTGTCCTCCAGCATGGATCGATGGGGAGGTCTGACGCGCGGTCGCCCGGTGAGACTTGGCTGGCGTCAGCGCCACGGCGCGCGCGGGGCGTCCCGCCCGCCCGGAGGCCTGCCGGCCCGTTCGCCGCTTTTAATCGACCCACCGGGTCGATTGATCGGCGTCGCCGACCAGCGCTCACCCCCTCCGTCCCGAAGCCTGGGCTTCGGGACACCTCCCCCATCACGGGGGAGGACAACAGACGCCGCCGCTCACCAAGGCTGCATCGCCTCGCGTTTCCCGCTATAAGCGCCGGCTGACGAAACGAGCGCGAGCCCATGAAATTTCTCGATCAAGCCAAAGTGTTCATCGCCTCCGGCCATGGCGGAGCGGGCAGCGTCTCGTTCCGGCGCGAGGCGTATGTGGAATATGGCGGGCCCGACGGCGGCGACGGCGGCAAGGGCGGGGATGTCTGGGCGGAAGCGGTGGAGGGGCTGAACACCCTCATCGACTACCGCTACAAGCAGCATTTCAAGGCCGAGCGCGGCCTGCACGGCGCCGGGCGAAACCGCAGCGGGCGCGACGGCGAGGATCAGCTGCTCAAAGTGCCGGTGGGCACGCAGATCCTGGATGAAGATCAGGAGACGGTGCTGGCCGACCTCACCGAGGCGGGCCAGCGCGTGCTCCTGGCCGCCGGCGGGCGGGGCGGCAAGGGCAACGCCCATTTCAAGACCAGCCGCAACCAGGCGCCGCGCATCGCCCAGCCGGGCGAAGAGGGCGAGGAGCGCTGGCTCTGGCTGCGCCTGAAGCTCATCGCCGACGCCGGGCTGATCGGGCTGCCCAATGCGGGCAAGTCCACCTTCCTGTCCGTGGCGAGCCGGGCCCACCCGAAGATCGCCGCCTATCCCTTCACCACCCTGCACCCGCATCTGGGCGTGGTGGAGATGGGCGATTCCAACCGCTTCATCCTCGCCGACATTCCAGGCCTCATCGAGGGCGCCCATGAGGGCGCGGGCATCGGCGACCGGTTCCTGGGCCATATCGAGCGCTGCGCGATCCTGGTCCATCTCATCGACGCCGCCGGCGAAGACCCGCTGGACGCCTACCGCGTGGTGCGGTCGGAGCTGGAGGCCTACGGCGCCGGGCTGGAGGACAAGACCGAGATCGTGGCGCTGAACAAGACCGATGCGGCCGATCCCGAAACCGTGGATCAGCTCGCCGCCGAGCTCGCCGGGCGCACCGGGGAAGAGGTCTACCGCATCTCCGCGGTGAGCGGGGACGGCGTGAAGGCCCTGCTCGGGCGGATCTGGGAGGCGGTGGAGGCGCGCCGCAAGGGCGAAGCTGCGGCGAGGGGGGGCGAAGAGGCCGAAGCGCGCGGCGAGACCGGCTGGACGCCGTGAACCCGGCCGGGAGCGCGGCGGCGATGGCGCTGGCGCAGGCGCGCCGGATCGTCGT
The DNA here is from genome assembly GCA_046542605.1 of Oceanicaulis sp. Classification (GTDB taxonomy): domain Bacteria; phylum Pseudomonadota; class Alphaproteobacteria; order Caulobacterales; family Maricaulaceae; genus Oceanicaulis. Next base: position 1,674 of record JBKHAZ010000123.1, read on the forward strand.
CAAGCTGGGCTCGGCCCAGCTGATGGACGCGCGCTCCGGCCCGCGGCGCTCCCGCTTCACCGAGATCGCCAACGACATCGCCGCGCTCAAACGCGACGGCCGGGAGATCGTGCTGGTCAGCTCCGGCGCGGTGGCGCTGGGCCGGCCGCGGCTGGGATTCTCCGCCGCAGAGCCGCTCACCCTGGAGCAAAAGCAGGCCTGCGCCGCGGCCGGTCAAGCCCGGCTCATCCAGCTTTGGGACAGCGCGCTTGAACCCCACGGCCTGCCCGCCGCCCAGGCCCTGCTCTCGCCCGGCGACACCGAACACCGGCCGCGCTGGCTGAATGCGCGCGCCACGCTCGCCACGCTGATTGCGCGCGGGGCCGTGCCTGTGATCAACGAGAACGACACGGTGGCCACGGCCGAGCTCCGCTTTGGCGACAACGATCGGCTCGCCGCCCGCGCCGCCCAGATCTGCAGTGCGGACGTGCTGATCCTGCTCTCCGATGTGGACGGTATTTATACGGATGATCCAAAGATTCCGGGCGCCGAACACATCAGCGAGGTTCGCGACATCACGCCGGAGATCGAGGCCATGGCCGGGCCGGCGCGCGCCGGCGGAGCCGGCACGGGCGGCATGGCGAGCAAGCTCGCGGCGGCGAAGATCGCCGCGGCCTCGGGCTGCGCCATGATCATAGCGCGCGGCGACGCGGAACGCCCGCTGCAGGCGATCGAGGCGGGCGCGCGCGCGAGCCTGTTTCACGCCGTCGCCGACCCTGAAACGGCCCGGCGCGCCTTCATCACCGGATCGCTTGCCCGCGAGGGGCGTTTGATCCTCGACTCAGGCGCGCGCGAGGCCGTGCGCGCCGGCAAAAGCCTTCTGCCCGCCGGGGTCGTGCGGGTGGAGGGGCGCTTTCGGCGCGGCGAGGCGGTCCTGCTCGCCGGGCCGGACGGGTTGCGCTTCGCGGTGGGCCTCGCCGGATATGACGACCACGAGGTGCGCGCCGTCGCGGGGCTGAAGACCGCCGCGGTGGAGTTGGCGCTCGGCTATCGCCGGGGCGCGGCGCTTGTCCACGCCGGCGACATCGTGCTCGACTGAACAGGCCAGCAGGAGGCGCGATTTGGCGTTCCCGGGAAAACCCGCCTTCAAGACCGAAGCCCTGGCGCGGGGCATGACCGTGGGGCTTTACGGCGGCTCCTTCGACCCGCCTCACGCCGGGCATGTTCATGTGGCGCGCGCGGCGAAGAAGCGGCTGGGGCTGGACCGGGTCTGGTGGCTTGCAAGCCCCGGCAATCCGTTCAAGGAGGATCCGCCCGCGCCGCTGGAGGAGCGCCTGTCCTGGATCGAGGACGCCGCGCCCGAGCCCGGCATGGTGGCGAGCGATCTGGAAGCGTTCCTGCCGTCGAGCCGCACCGTGCATGTCATCGCCTGGCTGCAGGCGCGCCATCCCTCGGTCCGGTTCGTCTGGATCATGGGCGCGGACGGGCTCGCCGAGCTGCACCGCTGGCACGGCTGGACCGAAATCGCCGCGCGCGTGCCCATCTGCGTCGTGTCGCGGCCCACCCACCCGCTGAAGGCGCGCCTGTCGCCCGCCGCGCGGCGCCTGGCGCGGTTTCGCGTGCCGCAGAGCCGGGCGCGCGCTCTGCCCGTCACAATTCCAGGCTGGACTTACCTCACCGAGCCGTTACACCCTCTCGCTTCGCGCGACATGCGCCGCCCGCGCTGACCCCTCCGCCGCAAGCGAGACCTGATTTTTCCATGAGCGAAACCGCCAAGTCCGGGGCCGGCGCGCTGGCCTTCTACGAAGACCTGCATCCGCCGGCCAGCGACTTCAAAGCCGATGTGATCGCCGGCCTTTCGAAGCCGCAGAAGGCGCTGCAGCCGAAGTATTTCTACGACAAGACCGGCTCGGAGATTTTCGACCGGATCACCGAGGCGCCGGAATATTACGTCATGCGCACCGAGCTTGCGCTGCTTGACGCGATCGGGGCGGAGCTGCGCGATCTCGCCGGTCCTGGTGCGGTGGTGCTGGAGCCCGGCGCCGGCTCCAGCCTGAAAATCCGCAAGCTGCTCGACGCGCTGGACGCGCCGGCGGCCTATGTGGGCACGGACATTTCCGGCGAGCACGTGCGCGGGGCCTGCGAAGCCATCGCCGCGGACTATCCCGACATCCAGGTCGGCGCGCTCTGCCATGATTTCACCCAGCCGCTGGACGCCGACGCCCTGCCGCTGCCCGGCGGCACGCGCATCGCCTTCTTCCCCGGCTCCACCATCGGCAATTTCGAGCTGATCGACGCGCTGGCGCTGTTGAAGACGCTGCGCGCCGGCCTGCGTCCCGGTGACGCGCTGCTGATCGGGGTCGATTTGCGCAAGGACAAGGCGGCGCTGGAGGCCGCCTATGACGACGCCGGCGGCGCCACGGCGGACTTCAACTATAATCTCGTGAGCCGAATCAACGCCGATCTCGACGGCGATCTCGACGTCTCCGGGCTGAAATACCGCGCCCACTGGAACCCTTACCGCTCGCGGGTGGAGATGTATCTGCAGGCGGTGCGCGACATGGCCTTCCAGGTCGCCGGCAGGCGGTTCATGATCCGCGAGCACGAGACCATCCATACTGAAAACTCTCACAAATTCACCGTGAGCACGTTTCAGGACCTGGCGGTTGCGGCCGGGTTCTCGCCCGCCCATGTATGGGTCAGCGAGGCTGCGCCCTTCTCCATCCACTGGCTCGAACACGGGGCCGAAGCATGATAGGGTGCGCCCTGGTTCAACAAGGGAGCTTGGACGCTGTCCATCGAACTCAATCGCCGCGAGGCTGAAGCCGGACCGGCGCCCGACGCCGGCGCCGGGACGCCGATCGGAACCGACGCGCTGGAGGAGCTCGTGCTCACGGCGCTCGAAGACGACAAGGCTGAAGACGTCGTCTCCATTGATCTTCAGGGTAAATCGTCGGTCTGCGACGTGATGGTGATCGCCACCGGCCGGTCCAACCGGCATGTGGGCGCGATCGCCGACCACCTTCTGCGCAAGCTGAAAGAGGCCGGGCACGGCCGCGCGCGCGTCGAGGGGCTCAAGACCTGCGACTGGGTGCTCATTGATGCGGGCGACGTGCTGGTCCATGTCTTCCGCCCCGAAGTGCGCCAGTTCTACGATCTGGAGAAGATGTGGTCCGTCGCGCCGGGCGGCGCGGCCTGATCTTGTAGACTCGCGTGCGCTGCGAAATCCGCGCCGTGGGCCGGCTGAAGGCCGGCCCCGAACGCACGCTCGTGGACGACTGGCTGTCGCGCGCCACGGCGCTGGGGCGCAGCCACGGGCTCGGCCCCTTTACAGAGCGCGAAACCGATCCGCGGCCGCTAAAGGACAAGGCGGCTGAAACGCGCGCGCTGATCGACGGCCTGGCGCCGGGCGCTTTGGTCGTCGTGCTTGATGAGACAGGCAAAAATCTCGGCTCGAAATGCTTCTCCAACCTGATCGCCAAATCCCGTGACGACGGCCTGCGCGAGGCGGCTTTCCTGATCGGCGGCGCCGACGGGCATGCGCGCGAGCTCTTGCCTCAGGGCGCAAGGCTTGTGAGCTTCGGCAAGGCGACCTGGCCGCACATGCTGGTGCGCGCCATGCTGGCCGAACAGCTTTACCGCGCGGTTTCGCTCGTCGCCGGAACGCCCTATCACCGCGAGGGATGATGCTCGCCGTTTTCGCCGCCGCCCTTCTCAGCCTGCAGGAACCGCCGGAGGCCGAGCTCGAGGCGCTGGAGGGCGAGGCGCGGACGCTGGCCGAGGAGGCGCGCGCGCGAGTGCTCGCCGCTGAAGCCGCCGCCGCCGAAATCAGCGCCCTGCAGCGCCGCCTGGTCGAGGCCGGCGAGCGCGTGCGCGGGCGCGAGGCGGAGGCCGAAGCCGCGCGGCTGCGCATGGCCGAGCTGGAGGCCGAGGAAGCCGCGCTGATCGCCCGGTTGTCGCAGGACCGCGCAGGGCTGGCGCGGGTGCTCGCCGCCCTTCAGCGCATCGAGATGGCCGACCCGCCCGCCCTTGCGGTCAGTCCCGACGACGCCGCCGAGGCCGCGCGCGCCGCCGGCCTTCTGGCGCGGATCGCTCCGGAGCTTCAGGCGCGCGGCGCGGCGATCACGGCGCGCCTTGCAGAGCTGGAGCGTTTGCGCGGCCGGCTCGACGCCCAGGGTGACCAGCTGGTGTCGGCGCGCGACGCCTTGTCCGAAACCCGCACCGAGGTCACGCGCCTCATCGAGGAGCGCCGCGCCGCCGAAGCCCGTCTGCGCGCCGAGGCGAGCGATCTCTCCCGCCGCGCCGCGCGGGCGGCAACGGAGGCGAGCGATCTGCGCGCTTTGGTCACCGAAATTCGCCGCATGGCTGCGGTGAGCCCGCGCCCTGCGCCGCGCCCGGACGACGCGCTGGAGGCGGCGCGCGGCGACGTTCCGACGCCGCGCCTGCGCCCCCGGCCCCGGCCCGCAGGCGTTCTGGTGGACGCCCAGCCGCTGACCGAACCGGCCGAGACCCTTCGCTTCGCCGACATGCGCGGCCGGCTGCGTCCGCCGGCGCGCGGCGAGCTCGCCGTCTCCGCCGGGCTGCGCGGTCCGGACGGGGTGTCGCGCGAAGGGGTGTGGTTCGAGACCGGGCCCGGCGCCCAGGTGAGCGCGCCGTTCGACGGCGAGGTGGTCTACGCCGGTCCGTTTCAGGACTTCGAAGGCGTCTTGATGATCAATACGCCGGATGGATACACTCTGGTTCTGGGCGGGCTCGGCCTTCTTTTCGCCTCCGAAGGCCAGTCTCTTCTTACCGGCGAGCCGGTGGGAGTCATGCCGGACCGTGCAAATCCGGCTCCGATGCTCTATTTGGAGATCAGACGCAGCTCGCAAGACGCCGACGATCCCGAAGACTGGCTCCGGCCCGAATTTCGCAGGGGCTGAAGCAAAACCGGCCTGGCGCGACGAAGGATGACCCGCATGCGCTTACACATTCTGGCCTCCGCAATCTTTTTCGGCCTCGGCGCGGCGACCCTCGCCGTCTCGGCTGAGGGCGACGACGGTTCGCGCGAGGAGACCTTCCGCCAGCTCGATCTGTTCGCCGACGTGCTCACGCGCATCGAGTCCGACTATGTCACCGACCCCGAAAAGGCCGAGCTGATCGAAAGCGCGATCGACGGCATGCTGCAGGCGTTGGACCCGCATTCCAGCTATCTGCCGCCGGACGATTATCAGGACATGCAGGTCTCCACCCGCGGCGAATACGGCGGGGTCGGCATCGAGGTCACCATTCGCGACGAGATGATCACCATCGTCTCGCCCATCGCCGAGACGCCGGGCGAGCGCGCCGGGCTGGAATCGGGCGACCGCATCATCGCCGTGGACGGTGAAAGCATGCTGGGCGCGGACATGAACGACGCCGTCGATCGCATGCGCGGCCCGGCCGGCGAGCCGGTCACGCTGACCATCGCGCGCGAGGGCGAGGATCCGTTCGACGTCGTTATCGTGCGCGACATCATCGAAGTGCGCGCCGCCAGCTGGCGCATTGAGGAGGGCGATACGCCCTATTTGCGGATCACCACCTTCAACGAGCAGACTACGGCGAACGCGATGGCCGGCCTGCGTGACCTCGCCGAAGCCTATGGCGGTCCGCTTCCAGGCCTGGTGCTGGACCTGCGCTCCAATCCGGGCGGGCTTTTGAGCGAGTCGGTCACCGTCTCCAGCCTGTTCCTGGACGGCGGCGAAGTGGTGTCCACGCGCGGCCGCGATCCGCGCGACACCCAGCGGTTCAACGCCGATCCCGGCGACGTTCTCAACGACGCGCCCATCGTCGTGCTGATCAATCAGGGGTCTGCGAGCGCATCTGAAATCGTCACCGGCGCCTTGAAGGACCGCGAACGCGCCACCGTTTTGGGGCTTCCCAGCTTCGGCAAAGGCTCCATGCAGACCGTGATCCCGCTGCGTGGCGGGCGCGACGGTGCGCTGCGTCTGACCACGGCGCGCTATTACACGCCGGCCGGGGTGTCCATCCAGGCCACCGGCATCATGCCCGACATCGCCGTGGCTGCGCGCCGTTTTGATCCGGATGCCCCGGAGGGCTTCACCGAGGCGAGCTTGCGCAATGCGCTCGGCAATGAGGCCGGAGAGGAACGCGTCCTGATCGAAGCCGAAACCGTCGAGCAGCCGCCCGAGGACTGGCCCGAAGACGAGGACTATCAGCTCGCCCGCGCCATCGAGGTGTTGCAGGCGATGATGGCGAGCGACCAGGCCGCGCTGGAGCGCTGACGTCCCCGGCGCCTGGCGTCGCCATCGTTAACGCTTCTTTACGTCCGGCGGCCTTAAGGCTTGGATGTCGACTCGCGCCCGACGCGGCGTGCGGAACATCGAGGCGAT
>JBKHAZ010000124.1:0-7758 GCA_046542605.1 Oceanicaulis sp.
CCGCCGACGGCGGCGAAGGCGCGCTCGGCCATGTGGCGATCGACCCGGACGACTATGACGCCGACTTCGCCGCGCGACGCGTGGAGATCGCCGAAGCCGGCTGTGTTCGCCTGGAGAGCGAAAGCGACGAGGACTACGAGCACCGGCTTGCGCGCACCCGCGCCGACGCGCTGGAGCTCCACCGCGCCGAGGGCGAAACCGATCGCGGCTTCCGGGATCGGGTGTCCGACAGCGCCAAGAAAACACGGGAGAAAGCGCGCGACGCCCGCCGCCGGATCAATGACGGCGCCGCGAAAGCCCGAAAAGGACTCGCCGGCGCGGCCGGATCGGCCAAGCACGGCGTCCAGTCCGCCGCCGGATCGGCCAAGCACGGTGCGCAATCGGCCGCCGGCTCGGTGAAACACGGCGCCCAGAAAGCCTCCGGCGCGACCGCCGACGCGGCGCGCTCGGGCGTGAACTCGGCTGCGGCCCTCCATGACAGCTCCCCGCTGGCCACCGGCGCGATCGCGCTGGCCGCCGGCGCGCTCATCGGCGCGCTTCTGCCGCTGACGCGCACGGAAGCCGACACGCTGAAGCGGCCCGCCGACGAGGCCGGCAAGGCCGCCGCCGACGCCGCGTCGAAGGCCGCCGACCAGGCGCGCGAGGCCCGCGGCAAGGTCCAGGAAAAGCACGCCGAGGAAACCGGCGCGCAAGGCCCGTCCGGCGACGGCTCGTCGGACCAGAGCGCGTCCGGCGAGGCTCCCAAAGGCGACGGGCGCACCGCGCCGCCGGGCCGGGCCGCTCCGCCGCCGCCGCCGCCCTCGACGCACTAGGGCTGCGGCCTAGCTGTAGTTAGATGGCCGCCCCGCGCACCTTCTGGACCGGCTATCTGCGCCTGTCGCTGGTCTCCATCGACGTGGCGCTCTACTCGGCGACCAATACGGCCGGGCGGATATCGCTGCGTCAGATCCACAAGCCCAGCGGCAAGCGCATCCGGTACAAGAAGGTGCCCGAAGGCTCCGACGAGGAGGCTGACGCGGACGAAATCGTCAAGGGTTACGAGGCGAAGAAGGGCAGCTTCGTCGTCCTCGAACCCGGCGATCTCGATAACATAAAGCTGGAGACCAAGGACGCGATCCGCATCGTCCAGTTTGTCGATCGCGGCGAGATCGATCCGCGGTTTTACGAAAAGCCCTATTATGTCGCGCCGCGCGGCGGATCCTCTGCGGAAGGCTTCGTGGTGATCCGCGAGGCGCTTCGAAAGAACAGGAAGACCGCGCTCGGCCAGATGGTGATGCGCGGGCGCGAGCACCTGGTGGCCATCCGTCCGTGCGGCAAGGGCCTCCTTCTGGAGACCCTGCGCTACGCCGACGAGGTGAGGAAGTCCGACAGCGTCTTCGACGATATCGACGAGCCTGATCTCGACGGGGAGATGATGGAGCTCGCCGAAAGCCTCATCGAGAAGAAATCCGGCCCGTTCAAGCCGGAGGACTTCCAGGACAAGTACGAACAGGCGCTGCGCGACCTCATCGAGGAAAAGGCCGAAGGCGAGGAGATCGTCACCACCGGCGGCGGCGAGAAACCCGGGGGCGGCCAGGTCATCGACCTGATGGAGGCGCTGAAGCAATCGGTGGAGAAGGAGAAGGCCGGCGGTTCGAAGTCGTCCTCAAGCCGGTCGAAGGCTTCCCGCTCCAAATCCAAATCCCCCCGCTCCACCCAGAAGAAATCCGGGTGATCCTCGATCCCAACCCCTCCTCTTGACGAGCAGGGTGGGCTGAAGCGCAGCTCCTGCGTAAACCGAGAGGAACGACACACCTCCCGATCCTCCCGCCATGCGCGGGGCGCATAACCGTCCTGCGTCAGGGGCTTGACGGCAAGGTTACAGCTGAGTCATCGTCTAATCACGACAAGGCCTGACCGTCTTGTCTCTTAAGCGGTGTCTCTGGGGAGGAGACGTCTCTTAATCGACCAACCAATCTAAAACGCCCGGCGCTAGTGCGCCGGGCATTTTTTTGCTCGGATCGCCGCCGATTTACAGCGCCTCTGCGCGCGGGGCCGGCGGCGGGGGCGGGACAGGCGCGCCGGCGAGCCGGCTTTCCTCGTCCTCAAGCAGTTGGTCGAGGTCCGCCCCGGTGACTTCCTCGCCGTTCACCCAGGCGCGCACCTCGCCGTTATCGCGCCGGATCTGAACGCGGCGACGCTCGCCGTGGCGGTCTCGCGCCTCCGCGAGCCGGGCGCGCATGCCCTGAAGTTCACGCTCAAGCTCCTCGCGGGCCTCCTCCAGCTCGCGGCGATCGTTTTCGCTGAGCGCACGACGCTCGCCGCCGTCATAAGTCCAGCCGCGCGCAAGCCCGTCGTCTATGCCCGCAAGCCCCGATTCCATGCCTTTCACGCCGGCTTCCAGACCGTAGAGCTCCATGCGCCGGCCGAAGGCCTCGGCGCGGCGGCCCTCGCGTTCGGCGTGCGCGGCCAAGCGCTCGGCCCGGCGCGCCATCCGCGCGGCGTGGCGCTCCAGACGCTCGGCGTGACGGTCGGCGCCGCGCTCGGCTCGTTCGGCGCGGCGTTCCAGCCCTGCCGTGTCGATATCGCCTTCAAACGCGAAGCTGAAATCCTCCGCGCCGAAGGCGACGAACATGGCGTCTTCGATCGGACCGGAACCCAGCGCCGCGACCGCTTCGGCGAAAACCTCGCGCGCGCCCTCATCCCAGGCATCCGCCTCCTCGAACGTCATCTGCACGTGGAGGCGGCGATCGCCGCGACGATCCAGTGCGGCCTCAATCGCGGCCGCGGCGTCGGCGCCGGGCCGGATCGCGATCCGTTCGCCGTTGACGATCAGAACGCGCGCGCCGGCGTCGGCGGTTTCCGCCGCGCCGGCCGAGGCGCAAGCGGTGAGCACGGGGGCGAGCGCGGCTGCGGTGAGCCAGTGTTTCATGGTGATATCCTCCCAAGTCAAAGCCGGAGGATGGTCCGGTGAAGATTACGCGGCGGCGACCGGCGGCTTAATTCGCCGTCATGCGCGCGCGGTCAGACCTGGAAGCGGGTCGCGCGTTCGGACCGAATCTGCGTCTTCTCCGCAATCATTTCTTCGGCGAGCCGTTCATAGAGATCGGAGTCGGCCGAAGATTTGCGCCAGTAGAGCCGCACCGGGTGGGTGGCCTGCGGGTCTGCGATACGGCGCACCTTGAAAGCGGGATCGCGGATCGCCTCGCCCAGCGCGTACAGGCTTGGCAACACCCCGACGCCGGCGCCGCTGGCCGCCATCTGACGGATCGCGTCCAGGCTGGCGCCGCGATAGTCCTCGCTGAGGCGTGCGCCGGCGCGTGCGGCGAGACGCTCCACGATGCGGGTGAGGTGAAACGCGGGCCCAAGCGTCAGCAGAACCCGGCCTCCGAGCGCGTCCAGCCCGGCGGGGTCCTCCCGCTCCATGAGCGGGTCGTCCGGCGCGCTGCAGATCCACAGCGTCTCGTCGAAGAGCCTGCGATGCTCAAGGCCGGCCGCGCCGCTGAGCGAAGCGACGACGAAATCAAGCTCGCCCGCTTCAAGCCGTGTAAGCAACTCGCGTGAGGCGCCTTCCAGAAGGCTGATGCGCACGTCGGGCAGGCTGACGCGCAATCGCTCCTGCAGGCGCGGCATGAAATAGGCGCCGATGGATGGAAGCACACCGGCGGTGAGCCGGCGCGCGCGGTCGCCGGCCAGGTCTCTCGCCACCGCCTTGAAGCGGCGCGCGGCCGCCAGCGCCGCCTTGGCTTCGTCAAGAAGCGCGGTTCCCGCCCGGGTCAACCGCACCGAGCGGGACGTGCGCTCGAACAGGGTGAGGCCAAGCTCGGCCTCCAGCGCGGCGATCTGCTTGGACAGGCTGGGCTGCGTGACCGCGAGCGCATCGGCGGCCGGACCGAAGGCGCTGCGCTCGGCGACGGCGATGAAATATTCCAGCTGACGCAAAGTCGGGCGCATCGGTTCGCTCACCCCGTAAATCGATGCCCTTAGGTAATCGATCCGGGACCCAAATTCCATTAGAACTCGCACGGCGGGCTTCCTACTTCTTCACCGGTGCTCGGTATCGCACCTGTTCGACAGAGGAAGGACGTCCATGAAATTCGCCATTGCTACATCCGCGATCGGCGCCGCCCTGCTCGCGCCCGCCGCCCTGGCCGACATCACCGCCGAAGAGGTCGCCGCAGCCCAGCAGGCCTGGGGCGAGGGCATCGTTACGATCGGCGAGGCCTACACCAATGACGGCGATTATACCGAGGCCGCGCGCGAGCATATCGAGCGCTTCTACGCCTACGGCGATGACGTGCCGGTGCTGTTCAAGCCGACGCTCGCCGCCGAGCAGCAATTCCGCGGCGATTTCGACGGCGCCCTATCCTACTTCGTAGGCGGCTCCATCGAGGAGGACAGCGGCTTCGCCATCGCCCCTTACACCAACGTGCGCTGGGAAAACGAGGGCACGATCATCGATCCCGATGGCGACACAGCCATGGCCATGGGCAATTACTTCTTCACCACCACCGAGGGCGAGGAAGTGAAGGTGGAATACTCCTTCGGTTATATCGAGGATGAGAATGGCGATCTGAAGATCGTCCTGCATCACTCCTCTCTGCCCTACAGCGCGAATTAGCGCGCGGCGGCGCCGGGCGGGGCCCTCCCCTCGCCCGCCCGGCGTCTTTTTCCTTTTCCAGTTTCAGCCGACGCCTTCGAGAGCCTGCTTTCAAGTTTCGTTTGTTGACCGCCCTCGCCGCAGCGCTGACCGCGACCGGCGCCGCAGCCGCGCAGACGACCGGCGCCGTGTTCGGACCCGAAACCGCCGCCGGGGACCGCGCGTTCGAATATCGCATCGCCGCCGGGATCGCGGACGCAGGCGATGACGCCGATCTGGCCCACCGCCTCCATTATCAGCAGGCGATCAACGACGGTTTCCGCTGGCGCGCCATCATCGCCTGGGACGATCCCGCCGGCGGCGATTTCGAGCTGGACCACGTGCAGCCATGAGATCTTGGTCTTCGGCCCCGTCGCAAAAAACCGAAAAGCCGAAAAGCATGCCGACGGACCAATCGAGATTGGCGGTATCGCACTCGGTGCGCCTGCCGCGCGCGCTCTAAAGACTAACGTCCGGCCCATTCCAACGTCTCCCCGCGTCCCCGCCGCATCAGGAGACGACCGGCGATGACCATCCAGGTGATCATCGTGAACCCGGCGATGCGTTCCACCGCACCGTTATACGCTTCCGGCGTCACGATGAAGGCCGGCCAGGCGATCAGCCACGCACCCGCGGCGATGAAGCTGAAGCGGAAATAGCCGGTGTCGAGCTCGCCCAGCTCCTTGGCGAGCAGCCCGAGCGCGCTGGCGAAGAGCAATCCGATCACCAGGGTGAGCGGCTTGTGAAAAACCACGCCGCCCGGCTCGCCGTCGCCATAGGCGTTGCGCCAGGCCAGCAGAATGACGCTCAAACCGGTCAGCGCCAGCACCCCACACCCGGCGACGAAGCGCGGATTGCGGCCGATGCGCCAGTGATGCAGCCCGGCCGCGATCGCCACGAGCCCGATCCCTTGCACCGTCAGCCCGACATCCACCCAGACGGCGTGCGGCCCGGCGGCGCCCTGAGACACGGTGTTGGCGACAAAGTTCAGCGCGTCGTTCAACCGGATGGTGATGATGTCGCCGGCCAGGCCCGCGACGGCGCCGAGCATGGCGAGCACGCCGGCGGCGAAAACCGCCGGGTGCGGAACGGCGGACCGGGCCGGTCGAAGGGCGTCGATGAAGCGCATCGGAAAGGAATGCAGCCCGGGCCGGGTTGGTTTCGCCGCGGCTTAGCGCGCATAAGAAAAGGGCGGCCCGGTTGAGCCGCCCTTCCCTTGTTCAGCCGAGGATGGCGCGAGCTTAGAAGCCCATGCCGCCCATGTCCGGCGCGGCCGGAGCCGGCTCGTTCTTCTTCGGCTTTTCAGCCACGGCGGCTTCCGTCGTGATCATCAGGGCGGCCACCGAAGCGGCGTCCTGAAGCGCGATGCGGGCCACTTTGGCCGGGTCGATGACGCCGGCTTTCACCAGGTCTTCGTAGGTCTCGGTCTGAGCGTTGTAGCCGAAGTTGGCTTCGCTGTTCTCAAGCACCTTGCCGACCACGATGGAGCCTTCCACGCCGGCGTTCTCGGCGATCTGACGGATCGGGGCCTGCAGGGCGCGCGCGATGATCGCGATGCCCTGGTCCTGATCGTCATTGTCGCCGGTCAGGCCTTCAAGCGCCTTGGAGGCTTTCAGCAGGGCGACGCCGCCGCCCGGCACGATGCCTTCCTCGACGGCCGCCCGCGTCGCGTTCAGGGCGTCGTCGACGCGGTCCTTGCGCTCTTTCACTTCGATTTCAGAAGCGCCGCCGACCTTGATCACCGCAACACCGCCGGCGAGTTTCGCCAGACGCTCTTGCAGCTTCTCTTTGTCGTAGTCGGACGTGGTGTCTTCGATCTGGCGACGGATCTGGGAGACGCGGCCTTCGATGGCCTCTTTCTCGCCGGCGCCGTCGACGATCGTGGTGTCGTCCTTGGTGATGTTGACCTTCTTGGCGGTGCCGAGCATGTCCAGGGTGACGTTCTCGAGCTTGATGCCGAGGTCTTCGCTGACCACGGTGCCGCCGGTGAGGACCGCGATGTCCTCCAGCATGGCCTTGCGGCGATCGCCGAAGCCCGGAGCCTTCACCGCCGCGATCTTCAGGCCGCCGCGCAGCTTGTTGACCACCAGGGTCGCCAGCGCTTCGCCTTCGACGTCTTCAGCGATGATGAGCAGCGGACGGTTGGACTGAACCACCGCTTCGAGGACCGGAAGCATGGCCTGCAGCGAGGAGAGCTTCTTCTCGAACAGCAGGATGTACGGGTCTTCAAGATCGGCGACCATCTTGTCGGCGTCGGTGATGAAGTACGGCGACAGGTAGCCGCGGTCGAACTGCATGCCTTCGACGACTTCCAGCTCGGTTTCGAGGGATTTGGCTTCCTCGACCGTGATGACGCCTTCGTTGCCGACTTTCTCCATGGCGCGGGCGATCATCTCGCCGATCTCTTTTTCGCCGTTGGCGGAGATGGTGCCGACCTGGGCGATCTCGTCGTTGCCCTTGATCGGAGTGGCGATGGACTTGATGTTCTCGACCACCTTCAGCACGGCCTTGTCGATGCCGCGCTTCAGGTCCATGGGGTTCATGCCGGCCGCGACCGACTTCATGCCTTCGCGGATGATGGACTGGGCGAGAACCGTGGCGGTGGTGGTGCCGTCGCCGGCTTCGTCATTGGTGCGCGAAGCGACTTCGCGGACCATCTGGGCGCCCATGTTCTCGAACTTGTCTTCCAGCTCGATTTCCTTGGCGACCGACACGCCGTCCTTGGTGGTGCGCGGCGCGCCGAAGGACTTCTCGATCACCACGTTGCGGCCTTTCGGGCCCAGGGTGACCTTCACGGCGTTGGCGAGCGTGTCCACGCCCTTGAGCATTTTCTCACGCGCCGAGGCGGAGAATTTGACGTCTTTAGCAGCCATGTTTCGTCTCTCGTTTCAAATCGGTTGATCTTGTGAGGGGGTCAGGAGCGTCGGGCGCGCTTACGCAGCCTTGGACGCCGCCTCGCCTTCCATGATGCCCAGGATGTCGGACTCTTTCATGATCAGCAGCTCGTCACCGTCCACGGTGACCTCGGTGCCCGACCACTTGCCGAACAGGACGCGGTCACCGGCTTTCACGTCCAGCGGACGCACCGTGCCGTCTTCCTTGATGGCGCCGCCGCCGACCGCGACGATCTCGCCTTCCTG
>JBKHAZ010000125.1:0-7697 GCA_046542605.1 Oceanicaulis sp.
CGCATGGACTGGACCGCGCCTGCGCTTGTCGATCCAGGCTCCATAGAGCGGTTCCAAGCGGCGGATGGAGCCGGTGACCGATGGGAGTCTGCGGATCGGCGCATCTTTTCGACCCGAACCGATTTCATCCCGGTCGCCCGGATCGTTCTTGAGAACGCCGGCTGCGAGATCATCGCCGCTGCCCCCGCCGGCGGGTACGCCCCGGGCGGAACGGCGCCGCAACCGGGCGCGACGCCGCTGAACGGCGAACAGACGCTCGCTCGGTGCGGTGAGCTCGAGGTGATCTCTCACGACGTGAAGCTCGGCGACACGCAGCAGAGCTATCTGCCGCAGCGCGCTCAGAACCTTCTTTTCGACTATGGTGTCGGAAACGGCCTGCATGAAACAGACGGGCGGCTTCACCGGTCTGACTACGCCTGGCAGGCTGCGGGAGACCGGTCGATCCAAGTCTCCGTGCTTTATACGCGCGAAATCTTCGACTCGCTCGACCCCGCAAGCGACCGGCCGCCGGGCGAGCGCCTCATCGACGCTATGGCGGCGCGGGCTGCGCAGACCGACCGCTGACGCCGCGAGCCGGCCTGACCGCCAACCTCGTCCACAAGGGCCGGGACCACGCCGCGATCGAGGGGCGGCCGCACGTTAAGCAGTCGCCCCTCGGCTCCGCCCGCCCCTACGTCTCGTGCTCGGCGCCCACGCGCTGCGCCAGCGCGGCGGCCATGAAGGCGTCGAGATCGCCGTCCAGCACCCCGCCGGTGTCGGACGTCTCCACATTGGTGCGCAGATCCTTGACCATCTGATAGGGCTGCAGGACGTAGGAGCGGATCTGGTGGCCCCAGCCGATCTCGGTCTTGGAGTCCGCCTCGGCCTGGGCGGCCGCCTCGCGTTTCTGCAGCTCGATCTCATAGACGCGCGCGCGCAGCATGTCCCAGGCGTTCGCCCGGTTCTTGTGCTGGGAGCGCTCGTTCTGGCACTGCACGACGATCGGCTGGTCCTCGCCGGGCATGTCGTAGGTCAGGCGCACCGCGGAATCGGTCTTGTTGACGTGCTGGCCCCCGGCGCCGGACGCGCGGTAGGTGTCCACGCGCACGTGCTTGTCCTCGATCTCCACCTCGATGGTCTCGTCCACCAGCGGATAGGTCCAGACGCTGGCGAAGCTGGTGTGGCGCCGGCCGGAGCCGTCATAGGGCGAGATGCGCACCAGGCGGTGCACGCCGGCCTCGGTCTTCAGCCAGCCATAGGCGTTGTCGCCCTTGATCAGAAGGGTGATCGATTTCAGCCCCGCCTCTTCGCCGGCCTGGGCCTCGATCACCTCCACCTTGTAGCCCGAGCCCTCCGCCCAGCGCGTGTACATGCGCGCGAGCATGCTCGCCCAGTCCTGCGCTTCGGTGCCCCCGGCGCCGGGATGGATTTCCAGATAGGCGTCGTTGGAATCGGCTTCGCCCGACAAGAGCGCCTGCAGCTCGGCCTTGCCGGCGCGGGCTTTAAGCTTCTGCAACGCGGCGAGCGCCTCTGCGAACAGGCCCTCGTCGCCGTCGGCCTCGGCCATTTCGGCAAGCTCGAGATTATCGGACAGCTCGGCTTCGATCTCGCCGACTTCCGTCATCGCCGATTCAAGCTTGTTGCGCTCCTTCATCAGCGCCTGGGCGTTGGACGGATCGTCCCAGATCGCAGGATTCTCCGCTTTGGCGTTCAGCTCGTCGAGACGTTTCTGGGCCGTATCCCAGTCAAAGACGCCTCCGTAACAGGGCCGTGGAGTGTTCGACGGCGGTCTTCAGCTC
This sequence comes from Oceanicaulis sp., assembly GCA_046542605.1. Classification (GTDB taxonomy): domain Bacteria; phylum Pseudomonadota; class Alphaproteobacteria; order Caulobacterales; family Maricaulaceae; genus Oceanicaulis. Next base: position 1,779 of record JBKHAZ010000125.1, read on the forward strand.
GGCGATTTCGGCGCGCATGGGCGGGTCCTTTCAGGCGTGAAGCAAGTGTCGCGTCACGGGCTTAGCAAAGCCCGCGCAGCGCGCACAAGAGCGATCAGTAGAGGTCGCCGAGCTCGTCTTCAGGCGCGTCGTCTTCAGCCTCGCTCTCCCCGCTCTGGCGCCGGGCGCCGCGGCCCAGCGCGCCGCCGCCGAAGCTGAGCGTCTCCTCCACGTCGCTGGCGCCGCGCTGCGGCTCGGTGCCGGGCCGGAGGGCTTCCAGGATGACGCCCGGGCGCCCGATGACGCCGGGCTCGCCGGTCTCGTAGTCGACCGGCGCCAGGTTCACACCGTCGGGAACGCGGAAGGATGCCGCCGCATAGTCCTCCAGCACCGGCCCCAGGAAATCCCGTCCGATCGGCGCGGCGACGCGGCCGCCCGCCTCGCCGGAGCCCAGCGGCAGCGGGGTGTCGAAGCCGACATAGATTCCCACCACCAGGTCCGGCGAGAAACCCACGAACCAGGCGTCGCGGAAATCGTTCGTGGTGCCGGTCTTGCCGCCCACGGGCCGGCCGAGCGAGCGCAGCGCCGTGCCGGTGCCGCGCTGGACCGCGCCTTCAAGCATGTGCACGATCTGATAGGCGGTCACCGGATCGACGACCTGTTCGCCCGCTTCGGGCAATTCCGGCTCGGCCAGGGCGGGATCCCAGTCCTCGACGTCGCAGCCCACGCATTCGCGCGGATCGCTCTTGTAGATCGTTTCGCCCGAGCGCGCCTGCACCCGGTCGATGATGGAAGGCTCCACCAGGCGCCCGCCATTGATCATCGCGCCGTAGGCGCCCACCAGGTCGATGAGCCGGGTCTCGCCCGCGCCCAGCGCCATGGCGAGGGTGGGCTGCAGGTCATCGTAAACGCCGAACGCCTCGCCGTACTCCACGATCGGGGCCATGCCCATTTCCTGCGCGAGGCGCACGGTCATCACGTTGCGCGACAGCCCCAGCCCGCGGCGCAGGGTCGAGGGTCCGTAAAAGACTTCCGAATAGTTCTGCGGCCGGTAGAAGCGCGTGGATTCATCGCCCGAGGCCACGAACGGCGCGTCCAGGATGATCGAGGCCGGCGTATAGCCGTTGTCCAGCGCCGCGGCGTAGACGAAGGGCTTGAACGAGGACCCCGGCTGACGATGGGCCTGGACCGCGCGGTTGAACTGGTTTTGCTGGAAGGAATAGCCGCCCACCATGGCCAGGACGCGCCCGGTGAACGGGTCCATGGCCAGGATCGCGCCGTTGACCTCGGGAATCTGGCGCAGCCCGTAATGATCGTCCGCCACGGTCTCGTCGGGCGCGTCCTCTTCGGTCAGGTCCTCGGCCAGAACCACGTCGCCCAACGCCAGCACGTCGCCGGGCCGCTGGATGGCGGGCCCCAGGCGCGGGAAACCGTCCTCGTCCCGGCGCGGCTCGCGCGCCCATTCCAGCGCATAGAGCGGAATTTTCCCGCGCGAGCCGTCGGCGAAACCGATATCGGCGTATGCGTCGGTCAGCTCCAGCACCACCGCCAGGCGCCATCCTTCGTCGGTGTAGGCGGGGCCTTCGACTTCGGCGAGCCGTTCCGGCCAGGCGTCGAAATCCTCGAGATTGGCGACCGGGCCGCGATAGCCGTGGCGCCGGTCATAGTCCTCAAGCCCGTCGCGCAGGGCCCGGCGGGCCACCAGCTGCATGGAGGTGTCCAGCGTGGTGCGGATGGACAAACCTTCGCGGTAGAGCTGGTCCTCGCCATAGCGGTCGAACACTTCGCGGCGCACCTGCTCGACGAAATATTCCGCGGCGAGATACTGCTCGCCTTCGAGCCGTCCCGCGGTCTCCAGCGGCGACTGCATCGCCGCTTCGGCGCGCGAGTCGGAAATGTAGCCGTTGGCGGCCATGCGCGAGAGCACGTAATTGCGCCGGCCGATCGCGGCTTCGGTGCGCCGCGTGGGGTGGTAGTTGTTCGGCGCCTTGGGCAGCGCGGCGAGATAGGCCGCCTCCTCAAGGGTCAGCTCGTCCAGCGATTTGCCGAAATAGTTCAGCGCCGCGGCCCCCACCCCGTAGGCCCGGTTGCCCAGATAAATCTCGTTGAGATACAGCTCCAGGATCTGGTCCTTGGTGAAGGCGCGCTCCATGCGCCGCGCGATGACGATCTCGCGCACCTTGCGCTCGATGCGCTGATCGGCCGACAGAAGGAAGTTCTTGGCCACCTGCTGCGTGATCGTGGAGCCGGACTGCAGCGGGGCGTTGGGGTTGCGCAGACGCGTCATGACCGAGCGCGCGCCGCCGCGGATCATGCCGAACAGGTCCACCCCCCCGTGCTGGTAGAAATTCTTGTCCTCGGCCGACAGGAAGGCGCTGATCAGGTCGGGGGGGATGTTTTCGATCGGCACGAAGACGCGGTGCTCGATGGCGTATTCCGCGATCAGTTCGCCGTCGCCGGCGTGCATCCGGCTCATGATGGGCGGCTCGTACTCGGCGAGCTGCTCGTAGTCGGGCAGGTCTTCAGTGACGCGCACCGTGTAGACGATGGCGAAGATGACCCCGGCCGCCAGCAACACGGCCGCCAACCCGCCGCCCCACACGATCAGGCGAAGCAGAGTCTTCCACGTGAACAGTTTCATAGAGTCCTCGTCGCCCGCGCGCCCCGTCAGCGCAAGCTTTGCCGCCCGTCTTCGGCGCCATTATGGCGATGTGGCGCGTAAACGCCACACCGCGGCGCCGCCCGGGACTAGCGGGCGCCCGCGGCGTTGCGGCCCGGCGCCGCCGAGGCGATGTAGCGGGTGCGCTCGTCGCCGCCGCCGCAATGGACGAAGTGCCCGTCGACAGCGGCCACGACCGCGTTCATGAGCCGGCGCAAATGGCGCTCGTCATTGAGCATGCGCGCATCGTCGGGATTGGTGAGAAAACCCATCTCGAACAGCACGGCGGGAATCTGCGAATCGATCAGCACGGCGAGGTTCGCCCGGTCGATTTGATCACGCCACAGCGAGCGGGTGCGTCCGACCTCGGTAAGCAGCAGCTCGGCGAACCGGTCGCTCTCCTCCACCTTCTGGGAGATCGTCATGTCGCGCAGGATTTCGGTGACGATCGGCGGGCGGCCGCGCTCGGCCCAGTCGCCGTCATTCTGCGCCTGACGCCGCGCGCGGTCGAGCGCGCGCCCGTTCATGCTCATCACCGAGGCGCCGCCGGCGCTGCGGCTGGCGTCGGGACTGGCGTTGGCGTGCAATGAGATGAACAGGTCCGCCTCCAGCTCGCGCGCGATGCGGGGGCGCTCGTGCAGATCGATGAAGACGTCGGTGTCGCGCGTCATCACCGCGTCATAGCGCCCGGTGGCCTCGAGAAGATCGTGCAGGATCAGGCCGGCGGCGAGATTGACGTCCTTTTCATGACCGCCACCGAAGCGGGCCGGCGCCCCCGGATCGCGGCCGCCATGGCCGGGATCGATCACCACGCGCACCACCGCGCAGCTCGGCGCCAGCACCGCCTGCTGCGGCTCCGGCGCGGCGCGCTCGCGCACCAGCTGGGTGAGCAGGTCGCCCATATCGTCGGCGCGGCTGAATCCGGACGCCTGCACGAAGGCGTCGCGCGAGACCGGCGCGATGTCCACCACCGTGCGGTATCCCCCGCCCGCGGCCGGACCCAGGCGCAGCGTCTCGCGCACCGCGTTCGGCCCGTCGAGATGGAAGATCAGGCGCGGCGCTTCGGCGCGGTCGTCGAACACGAACGAGGACACGCCCGGCACGGTGGACCGGCCGCGCCCGTCCAGGCCGGGAACGGAGAAACCGGCGCCGCGCGGCAATTCGATCACCAGGCGCTCGGCCGGCCCGTCCAGGGTGAAGATTCGCGCCTGCACCGGCGCGCTGGTCTCCACCACGATGCGCGTCTTGTCAGGGTGGGCGCCGAAGCGCACCGCGGTCACCTGGTCGGCGCGCGCGGCCGGTCCGGCGGCGGCGGCGACAAGGGTCGCGCCCAGCAATGAGGTCAGCAGTCGCAGCACGTCCGTCACCATCCCTAACGGCTTGTCACGCCAAGCATATCCGCCCCTTCTACAGTGTGGGCGGTCGATGCGGGAAATGGAAGCCTAGCGCGCACGCCTTGCGATTCGGTTAGCGCGCGGTCAACGTTGTCTAGCACGGGAAAGCTTGCTTTTCATCGCCGCCGATATGGTGCAATGTGCTCGGGCCGAACCCTGGCTTCGCGTCCGCGCCCTTGCGCGGAGACGGAAGCCGGTCGGACAGCCTGACGCCTCCCGGCGCGCCGGTGCGTTCAGGCGACGCGATATTTCTGGACGACGCGCGGACGCTTCGCCGTTCGCGCCGGCGCCGTAACACATGACGGGCGAGACCTGGCCGGCCGATCCCCTTTCGGCGCGCGGCCCGCGGGTTCGCCTGAAGGACCGAACCCCATGCGCGCTGCGCACGCGACACGCCCAGCCTCGCCGAGAACGGCCCGGACTGACACGGCCGATCGCCGCGCCGCGCGCTCCAACAAACGCCGCAATCCGATCAGCTCGCCGCGCACCGCGCGGCGGGCCGACCGCGTTCGGCATGGAGACTTCCTGAATGTCCCGCAAAATGCTGATCGACGCCGCCCACCCGGAGGAAACCCGGGTCGTGGTGGTCGAAAACAACCGTGTTGAAGAGTTTGATTTCGAAAGCGCTTCCAAAAAGCCGATCCGGGGAAACATCTATCTGGCGAGAGTGACGCGCGTGGAGCCCTCGCTCCAGGCCGCCTTCGTGGAATACGGCGGCAACAAGCACGGCTTCCTCGCCTTCAACGAAATCCATCCGGATTACTACCAGATTCCCCATGCCGACCGTGAGGAGCTGCGCAAGCAGGAGGCCGAGATCGCGGCCGAATACTCCGGCGGCGAGGATCCCGGCTCAGACGACGAGCAGGAGACCATCCCAGACGAAGACGATCTGATCGACGAAGCGGCCCGCAAGCGCCGCAACTTCATGCGCAAGTACAAGATCCAGGAGGTCATCAAGCGCCGCCAGGTGCTGCTTGTGCAGGTCGCCAAGGAAGAGCGCGGCAATAAAGGCGCGGCGCTGACCACCTATCTGTCGCTGGCCGGGCGCTATTCGGTGCTGATGCCGAACACCGCGCGCGGCGGCGGCATTTCGCGCAAGATCGCCAACGCGGCCGACCGCAAGCGGCTGAAATCGGCCGTGGCCGAATTGAACGTGCCCGGCGGCATGGGCCTGATCATCCGCACCGCCGGCCAGGACCGCACGAAAGCCGAGATCAAGCGCGATTACGAGTACCTGATCCGGCTGTGGGAGAATATCCGCACCACCACGCTGGAGAGCTCGGCGCCCTCGCTGATCTATGAGGAAGGCAACCTCACCAAGCGGGTGATCCGCGATCTCTACGACAAGGATATCGAAGAGGTCCAGGTCGAGGGCGAGGAGGCCTACAAGGAGGCCAAGGCCTTCATGAAGATGCTGATGCCGAGCCACGCCAAGAAGGTTCAGCACTACAAGGATGACACGCCCCTCTTCCTGCGCCACCAGGTGGAGAGCCAGCTTGAAGCCATCCACTCGCCCACCGCGCAGCTGAAAAGCGGCGGCTATATCGTGATCAACCCCACCGAAGCGCTGGTCTCGATCGACGTGAACTCGGGCAAATCGACCAAAGAACGCAATATCGAGCAGACCGCGCTTCGCACCAATATCGAGGCGGCCGAGGAGGCCGCGCGCCAGATGCGCCTGCGCGACCTGGCGGGCCTTCTGGTCATCGACTTCATCGACATGGACGAGAACAAAAACGTCCGCCAGGTCGAGAAGAAGATGAAGGACGCGCTGAAACGCGACCGCGCCCGGCTTCAGGTGGGCCGCATCTCCCAGTTCGGCCTGATGGAGATGAGCCGCCAGCGCCGGCGCACCTCGCTGGTGGAAGGCTCCACCGACGTGTGCCC
>JBKHAZ010000126.1:0-7661 GCA_046542605.1 Oceanicaulis sp.
GCACGCTGTATGGAAGCGGCTTCCCTACCATACTCTTTACGGCCTCAACCATCGCATCGCCGCCGTTTAACAACCGCAAATTCCAGCGGAAAGAGAACATACCGGAGAAGCGCCAGACGTGCTTCTTCGAGATGGACTGGAACGTACCGTACACACCGCCCTTCAAGAGCGCGAAGTAACTTTCGACCGTGTAGGTGTGGGCGCCACCACAAACGTGCTCACCTTGGCTGTGATTCACCGTTAGGTGGCCGAAGCGGTAGTCAGCGCTCAGCCCACGGTTAGCCGCTCACTCGTCCGTCATGGTTATGCTGTGACGATCGACGTTCTGGCGAACATCTCCTTTCAGCGTCAAGCCGTCGGTGCGCGCAGCAGGCGTTGAACGAGCAAGCCCATCGCGCTCAGTTTTCGCCATGACCGGCATCTTCTTCGTGCCGCGCACCTGTGCTTCTCGACTTGCTGGAACCGGCACAGGACTTGCCGCCGCCCGTAGGTCTCGTCGACCTCACCCTTGCCCGTCCGGAGGCCGCGCATCCGCTCCTCCTGCATCTCAGGTGCATTCCAGGCGGCCGCTATCCCCCTGAGGAGACCCGTAAGGCACCCCTGCGATCTGCGGCGGCCGTGAACAGGTCTACAAGGCGATCCTCCTGTCGACATCGGCGAAGCGCATCTGCGACGAGGTCGAGGGCCCGGACGTATCCGAGGTGATGGGTCGCGTGGAGGCACTCATTAACCGCCAAACACTGGCAGCCGGGACGTAGAGCCGGGAGGCGGACCTAGAGGTGATCGTGCGGCCCCGCGCAGCTCCCATTGACACGTCGCGAGCCTCACGGTTTGGTACACGGAGTTAAGATTGACGCCATGGACCAGCGTGAGCCGTACGTCGCAAGTGTATGTAATATGAGGGTATTTGGTTCCGAGTGAGAAGCTGAGGCGATCTTCTCCTGGGCACCAATAACAAGGCGGTTCGGCGCAGTCGAAAAAATCGATCCGGGGGATCGATGTCAGCCGCAGGACGCCGCGGCAGGGGCTTGCCTGGTCTGCTTCGCTCAGCGCCGTGCACCGGCGTTCGCCGCCAAAGCCCCCGCCCCCAGCGCCGCATGCAGATCGATGACCGCTTCGGCGAGCGCCGCATCCGCTTCCAACGCCGCTTCGCGGCTGCCGATCAGGGTGCGCTGGGCGTCGAGAATGTCGATGAAGGTCGCAAGACCTTCGCGATAAAGCGCGTTGAGCTGATCGAAGGCGGCTTCGCTGGCCTCCACCGCGCGCGCGAACTCGGTCCGGCGCGCCTCCACGGCGTCGATGCGGGTGAGCGCGGTCTCCACATCCGCGACCGCCAGAAGGATCGTCTGTTCGTAATCTGCAAGGGCGGCCTCGGCGCGGGCTTCGGAGGCGGAAAGATCGGCCCGGCGCGCGCCGGCGTCGAACAGCGGGATGTCGACCACGGCGGCGATCTCGGCGGCGAGGCTGTCGGCGAACGCGCCGGCGTCTAGATCGGCGGTGATGGAGCCTGGAAGCGAGAGCTGCGGATAGAGCCGCGCCCGCGCCACGCCCGCCTCGGCCAGCGCGGCGGCGAGATCGGCTTCGGCGGCGCGCACGTCGGGCCGGCGGCGCAGGAGGCCGGCCGGCGCGCCCGCCTCGATGTCGCGGTCATAGCGCGGAATCCCGCCCGCCTCCGGCGGCTCCCAGTCAGCCAGCGTTCGCCCGGTGAGGACGGCCAGGCTGTTTGCGGCTTCCGCACGCGCAATGGTGAGCGTGCCGCGCTGGGCTTCGGTGCGCGCCAGATCGGCTTCGGCGCGCTGCAGGTCGAGGCCGGCCGACAGCCCCGCGTCGAAACGCTGCTCCACGATGCGCAGGGTCTGGCGCTGCAGATCCAGCGAGGTCTCCAGAAGCGCAAAGCGCGCCTCGGCGCGGGCCAGCGCCACATACCGCCGTGCAATGGCCGCCGCGGTGAGGCGCGCGGTATCCGCGGCGAGGCCGGCCTCAGCCTCGGCGTCGGCGCGCGCGGCCTCGATGGCCCGGCGCTGGCGGCCGAACAGGTCGGGCGTGTAGGACAGAAGGCCCGAGGCCTCCGGATCCGCCTCCAGATCCTCAAGGCCCGGCTCGGTCGCAGCGCTGATCGCCGCCTCGCCGTCGATCTGCGGGACGAGCCCCGCGCGCGCGGCGGTGACGCCAGCTTCGGCGGCCTCGAGCCGGGCGAGCGCGGCGGCGATGTCGCGGTTTTCCGTAAGGCCCGTCTCCACGAGCCTGGTGAGCGCGGCGTCGCGAAAGCCGGTCCACCAGGCGTCCTCCGGGCCAGCGTCGTCCGCGTCCGGCGCCGCGGCGAAAGCGTCCGGCAGCGCCGGCGCTTCAGCGCCCGGTTCGGGACCGACGGCGGCGCAGGCGCTCAAGCAAAGCGCGGCGAGGCTGGCGAAGAACACTGTTCTCATGACGCGGCGCCGTCGCTCTGGGCGCGCTGAAGCTCGGCCTCCAGCTCTTTCAGCCCTTGGGCGCGGGGCCGCCCCAGCCGGGCGATCCCCAGATAGACGACCGGGGTCAGGAACAGGGTGAAGAGCCCGGACAGGCCCAACCCCGCGAACACCGTCCAGCCGATGGCGTGGCGCGCCTCGGCCCCGGCGCCGGAGGAGAGGATCAGCGGCAGCGCGCCCAGCACGGTCGAGATCAGCGTCATCATGACCGGGCGCAGGCGCACCTCGGCGGCGGTCTCGATCGCCTCGCGCACGCTGTCCCCGTCGGCGCGGCGCTGGTCGGCGAATTCGACCATGAGAATTCCGTTCTTCGCCATCAGACCGATCAGCATCACCAGCCCGATCTGGGAATAGATGTTCAGCGTCGTGCCGGTCAGGAACAGGGCGTAGAGCGCGGCGGCGAGCCCGAACGGCACGGTGAGGATCACCACCACCGGGCTGGTGAGGCTTTCAAACTGCGCGGCCAGCACCAGAAACACGATCACGAAAGCGAAAAGATAGGTGTAGAGCAGCTCGCGCGAGGTTTCCCCCAGCGTCTCCGCCTCGCCCTGCAGCAGCATCTCGACGCCGTCGGGCAGGCTTTCGTCGGCGAGGCGCTCGATCTCGGCCACCGCATCGGCGAGCGGCGTGTCGGGCGCGATGTCGGCCTCCAGCTCGATGGCGCGGCGCTGCTCGGTGCGGTCGAGTTCGGCCGCCACGCCCTCCTCCACGAAAGTGGCGAGGCTGGAAATGGCCACCAGGTCGCCGGCGTCGGAGCGCACATAGAGATTTCGAAGATCGCCGGGGTCGCGGATGGCGGTGTTCTGCGAGGAGAGAAAGATCGGGATCGCCTGGTCGCGGATGGAGAGGTCCACCAGATCGTCTCCGTCCACCATGACCCTTAAGGTCTGGGAGAGGTCCTCCAGCGACACGCCGAGATCGGCCGCGCGGCGCCGGTCGATGCGGATGGAGATCTGCGGCTGGGTCGGCTGATAGGAGAGCTCCGGGTTGGACAGGAGTTCGCTGTCGGTGTCGATGAGATCGGACAGCGCCCGGCCCGCCTCGTAGATGTCGGTGTAATCCTCGCCGGTGAGCGCGACTTCAAGCCCGCTGCGCCCGCCGCCGACATCGAGGCTCCCGCGCCCGAACACCGAGACGCGCGCGCCGGGGATGTCTGACAGCGGCCCTTCCAGTTCGGCGATCAGCTCCTGCTGGCTGGTGTCTCGTTCTTCCCAGGGCGCAAGGGTCGCCGTCATGCCGATCCGGTTCGGGTCATAGCGCCCGATCACCGTGTACAGGTTCTCGATCAGGCCCGAGTCGATATGGGGCTGGAGCACGGCGTCGATCTCGGCCGCCTCCTGCTCCATATAGGTGAGGTCCACCCCGCTGGGTCCGGTGGCGAAGATGGACACCTCGCCGCGGTCTTCTTCGGGGACCAGCTCCCGTTCCACGGCGAGCAGGGCGAACGCCGCGCCGAGCGCAGCCATCAGCGCGACGGTCACGGTGATCCAGGGCGCGCCGAGCGCGGCGCGAAGCGTGGTGCGATAGCGCCGGGCCAGCCAGCCCCCGATCGCGTTCAGGCGCTTGCCGATCCCTTTCACCTCGCCGGCCATGTCCAGGCGCGCGCCCAGCGCCGGGACCAGCGTCAGGGCGACGAAAGACGAGATCGTTACGGCGAGCGCCAGCGTGAAGCCGAACTCGCGGAACAGACGCCCCGCGGTCGACGGCAGGAACGAGATCGGCACGAAGACCGAAATCAGCACCGCGGTGGTGGCGATCACGGCAAAGAAGACCTGGCGCGCGCCCAGGACTGCGGCGGCGAGGCGCTTCACGCCGCGCTTTTGCTGGCGCTGCATGTTCTCCAGCACGACGATGGCGTCGTCGACGATCAGCCCGGTGGCGAGCACGAGCGCGAGCAGGGTTAGAAGATTGATCGAGAAGCCGAAAAGCCAGATGCCGCCCAGGCTGCCGATCAGCGCGGTGGGGATGGCGAGCGCCGGGATCAGCGTGGCGCGAAACGAGCCGAAGAACAGCCAGATGGTCGCCACCACGATCAAGGTGGTGAACGCCAGCGTCGTGAGCACTTCGCTCACCGAGCGCTCGATGAACACCGCCGCGTCGGACGTGATCACCAGTTCTAGATCATCGAATCGGGCGTTCAGCCGATCCACCACCTCGCGGGCGTCGCGCGCGATCTCGATCGTGTTGGACTGGGCCTGGCGGATGACGCCGAAACCGATGATCGGATCGCCGTCCAGGCGCACGAAATTCGTCGCGTCGGCGGGCCCGAAAAAAGCGTCGGCGACGTCGCCCACCGTCGTTTCGCCGGAGATGACGACCTCCTCGACCAGCTCCGGGGTTCCCGCAACGGCCTCGGCGCGGATCAGCAGGGACTGATCCTCGCTGGCGAAACTGCCCACCGGCACGTCATAGGGCGCCTGTTCCAGCGCGTCGGCCACGTCCGCGACCGTCAGCCCGAAGCGTGACAGGCGCAGCGGATCGAGCACCACGCGCAGCTGGCGCTCGCGCGCACCGAACAGGGTCACGGTGGCCACCCCGTCGATCGCCTGAAACTCCGGGGCGATGTCGTTCTCGATGCGCTCGGTGAGCGCGGCCTCGTCGAACCGGTCGGCCTGCACCGCGATGCGCAGGACCGGCTCGGCCTCGTCGTCGGCTTTGACCACGGTGAGCTCGTCGACCCGGTCGGGCAGTTCCTCCTCGACGCGATTCACCGCCTCGCGCACGTCGGCGGCGGCGGTGTCCAGATCGACGCCCGGCCGGAAGCGCACGCGGATGCGCGACGAGTTCTCCTCGCTGGCCGAGCTGATCTCCTCGACGCCGGAGGCCCGCGCCACGGCGCCTTCCAGCACGCGCGTCACTTCGGCGTCGACCGTCTCCGGCGCGGCGCCGGGATAGCTGGCGTCGACGCTGACGACAGGGCGGTCCACGTCGGGCAGCTCGCGCACCTCCACGCCGAACACGGCGGCGAGGCCGGCGATCACGATCAGCAGATTGGCGACGCACGCCAGGATCGGGCGGCGCACCGACAGGGCGGGCAGATCGGAGAGCCCCGTCGCCATCAGCCCGCCTCCGCGCCGGACGCCGCGCCGGCGGCGCCGGCTTCGATCTCGCGCGCGCCCTCGGCGCCGTCGGCCACTTCGGTGACCCGCGCGCCGTCGCGCACCTTCTGCACGCCTTCCGCGACGATGCGCGAGCCGCGCGCCAGCTCCGCGCGCACCAGAACCCGGCCGGGCTCGCGGGCGACGATGGTGACCGGGCGCCGAGTCGCCTGTCCGTCCTCGATCGCCCACACATACGAGCCGTCCCCGCCCCACAGGATCGCGGCCTCGGGCACGGCGGGCAGGGATTCGCCCGGCGTCTCGACACGGACGCGGAAGCTCATGCCGGGGCGCAGCCGGTCGTCCTCGTTGGGGATCACGGCGCGCACGGTGAAGACACGGCGGTCCGGATCGATGCGCGAGTTCACGTTGCGCACGGTGGCCGTCTCCGGCCGGTCGGGCGGCGAAAAGGCGGACACCGGAATCTCGTCTCCGGTCTCAATCTGGCCGAAGACCTCTTCGGGTGCATCGAAATCGATGCGCAGGGCGGTGCGGTCGTCGAGATCGGTGATGGCGGTGTCGGACGTGATCCGCGTGCCCGGATCGATGTCGGTGAGCCCGGTATAGCCGGCGAAGGGCGCGCGGACGGTGCGCTCCGACAAGGCGAGCCGGGCGCGCTCCAGCTCGATCTCCGCAGCGTCGAGGGCGGTGCGCGCCTCGTCGATCTGGGCGGCGGAGACCGCGCCGGTCCCCTCGATGCGCTGATAGCGGGCGAGCAATTGCCCGGCCTGATCGACCTCGACCTGCGCCAGGCGCACCGCAAGGGCCTCCTCTTCGGCGTCGAGCTCCAGCAGCGGCGCGCCGGCCTCCACATAGTCGCCGGCCTCAAAGCCGATCTCCACCACCTCACCGCTGGTTTCGGGATAAATGACGGCGCTGCGCCGGGCGCGCGCCGTGCCGACCACTTCGACGCGCCGCGTGGCGCGCTCATGGGACACCTCCTGCGCCACCACGCGCACGGCCTCCTCGGAGCGCTCGGCGGTGGACCGCGTGTCATCCTGTCCGCACGCGGCGAGCAGGGCGCCGAGCCCGGCGGCGATGAAAGCACGTGTCGTCATCTATCCCCTGTCGGCGGCTGCGGCCGAGCGCCGCACCCGGCCAGAGACTAGGGCGCAAGAGTGCGGTCTCAACCCGGACCGCCCGCCGCCCGCTGAATCGGCTTGCAACCGTGCGGCTGCGGGCGGAGTCTGTTCGCCATGCTCTATTATGCGATCGGAGACGTGCACGGGTGCGCGGACGCGCTGGAGACGCTGCTGGCGAAGATCGCGCGCCACAAGCGGACCCATCATGGTGCGCGCGCGCACCGGATCGTCATGCTGGGCGATTTCGTGGACCGGGGCCCCGACAGTGCGCGGGTGCTCGATCTCTGCCTCGATCTCGACCGCGAGGGCCATATCGTATTGCCCGGCAATCACGATCAGATGATGCATGCGGCGCTGGCGATGCGGCCGGACGCGGCCGAGCAGACCGCCGCGCACTGGTGGATCAACGGCGCCAAGCAGACGCTGAAAAGCTATGGGGCGAAACGCTTGTCGGCCTCCCGGCCCTGGCGCAGCTTCGATGTGGTGCCCGCCGGTCACCGCGCCTTTTTAAAGACCCTGCTTGAGGACCGCCCGGTTTATCACCGCGACGATCGGGACGGGCTGTTCTTCGTCCACGCCGGGGTGCGGCCGGAGAAGACGCTCGCCGAGCACTCCATTGAGGAGCTGTTGTGGAGCCGGGATCCCGCCTTCTACGGCGATACGCCCACGCCCTGGGTGGAAGGCTTGCGCGTGGTTCACGCCCACACGCCGGGCGACGGCCCTGAGGTGCGCGCCAACCGGGTCGGGCTGGACACCGGCGCGGTCTATGGCGGCCGTCTGAGCGCCGGCGTGTTCGCTGATGGCGTGCTGGCCGAGACGCTGAGCGTCGCCGGGGCGCCCTAGGACGCCGCCAGCACCCAGTCGCGCGCAATATTTATGTCGGTGAAGGCCTGCACCCGCACGGCGTAGGGAAAGCTCACCGTCTCGATGAGCATCAGGGCTTCGCTGCGCGGCTCCAGCGACACGAAGGCGCAGCGCTTGGGCGCGATGTCGTCCAGGGTGAGCTCGACCGATTC
>JBKHAZ010000127.1:0-7576 GCA_046542605.1 Oceanicaulis sp.
ACATTGGCCACGAACATGACCGGCTTGGCGGTGAGGAGCTGCAGCATGCGCCATTCCTTGCGCGCGTCGGCGGGCACATCGGCGTGGCGCGCCGGGCGGCCTTCCTGCAGTTCGGCGAGGGCGAGATCGACCAGAACGAGAGTGGCTTTTGCTTCCTTGTCGCCGGTCTTCGCCTTCTTCTCCAGATTGGCGCGACGCTTCTCCAGGCTCTCCATGTCGGCGAGCATCAGCTCGGTCTCCACGGTCTCGAAGTCGGCCATGGGATCGACCTTGCCGGCGACGTGGGTCACATCGCCGTCTTCAAAACAGCGCAGCACGTAAAGCACCGCGTCGGTCTCGCGGATATTGGCCAGGAACTGGTTGCCGAGGCCTTCGCCCTGGCTTGCGCCTTTCACCAGGCCGGCGATGTCGACGAAGTTCATGCGCGCGGGGATCACGTTCGCCGAGCCCGCAATCTCGGCGAGTTTCGAGAGGCGCGGCTCGGGCACCGCGACCTCGCCCACATTCGGCTCGATGGTGCAGAAGGGATAGTTCGCCGCCTGCGCCGCGGCGGTCTGGGTCAGGGCGTTGAACAGGGTGGACTTGCCCACATTGGGAAGTCCCACGATTCCGCACTTGAAACCCATGTCGAAAGCCCTTTTCCGCCGCGTCGATCAACCGTGGGCGTATAGGCGAAGACGCCTGGTTTCGAAAGAGGGCGCGGCGCCACGAACGAAACCGCCCGCCCTGCGTGAAGGCGGGACGGGCGGCCCGATGTGCGTCCCGGACAAGCCCGGGCGGGATCAGGAGGGCGTCGCCCCAGGCGCACGCCGACCGTGGGGCTTAGCCCTCCATGGGGTCGTCGCCGTCATCGCCGTCCGGATCATCGTTCTCCGAACCGGCGTAGACCGCGAGCCAGGTGTCGAACTCCGGCTCCTGCAGGAAGCCGTCGCCGTCCGCGTCAAAGGCGTCGAAATCGTCCTGGGTGACATCTTCGGCCACGGCCTGCACTTCCTCGAGGGACAGCTTGCCGTCCTCATTCACGTCCAGTTCGACGAACAAGATTTCGGTCGGCTGGGCGAAGGCGGCGCCGGCGGTGATCGCGGCGGCGGCCGCGGCGGTGGACAGGGTCTTCATGTCGGGTCTCCTCTATTCCAACGCCCGGCGGAAACGGTTCGCCCCGTCGAGCTGTGAGGAATAACCCGTATGCCCCCGCGCTGGGTCCGCTCCGGCCGGGGCGGTTCGGGGCGCTTTTCAAGGCGCGAATTCGGCGGCTCGGCCGCGTGTTCGCCGTAACGTTCTATCCAATCAGGTTCGCGGTCACGCGGCGCGGATCTCCGCCAGGAAGGCCTCGATATCGCCGTTCAGCTTTTCGGCTTGACCCTTGAGTTCGGAGGCCATTCCGGCAATCGCGGCGGCCGCTTCAACGGCGCTCGAAGCGCCTTGTGCGACGAGCGCGCTGTCCTCATCGACCGTGCGGGTTCGGTCCGAAGCGGTCTGCGCCGAACCCGCGATCTCGGCTACAGCGGCGCTTTGCTGTTCGATCGCAGCGGCGCTGGCCGCCGATGCGGCGTCGATCTCGGTCACGTCGGCGGCCATGGTGTCCGCAGCGACTTCCGCTTCCCTGATGCTGGTTTCCAGGCGGGTGATGCGTTCAGAGATGGTTGCAGTCAGCTTGGTGGTTTGCTCGGCCAGCGACTTCACCTCGCTTGCGACGACCGCGAACCCCTTGCCGGCCTCACCCGCGCGCGCCGCCTCGATCGTCGCGTTCAGAGCGAGCAGATTGGTCTGCTCGGCGACGCCCTCGATATCGCCGACAATGCCAGTCATGGCTCCGAGCGCCTCGCCCAGCTCGCTCATGCGCGCGCGGGTCAAACGGGCGCTTTCCGCGGTCTTCGTCGCAAGTCCGCTGACGCGTCCCGCCCCGTCGCGCACCTCGGCGATCGCAGCGTCCAGCTCCTCTGTGGCGGCGGCGACCGCCTGGACGCTCTCCGTCGCGGCGCGCGCCGCAGCGTTCACGCCCTTGCTGCGCTCGCGCCCGTCCGTGGCGGCGGCTCGGGTTTTCTCTGCGGCGTCGAGCGTGCGCTCGGCGAGGTCGAGCACCGCCGCGACCAGCGACGCTGTGGCTGTCTGAAACGTTTGGACAGCCGTCGCCATGTGCTTGCTCCGCTCAGCGTCCGCCGCGGTCGCCTTGAGCGCACGGGCTTGATCGGCGTCATGGGCGTCGGCGCGCTCCCACAGCCGGCCCAGGGCGGCTGCGGCTCGTCCGATCTCATCGCCGCGCCCGGCAAGGTCTTCGGTCGCGCGGCGGTCGGTCTCGTCGATGACACGGGCGAGCTGCGCGATCGGCGCGACCAGCCGGGACAGCACGAGCCAGGCGACGCCCGCTGTCACGCCGCCGGCGATGGCTGTGCTCGCCAGAAAACCAAGCCAGCCCGATCCGCCGCCGAACAGGGCGTACACCCCGGTCTTCAGCGCGACCCCGGCGGTCATCAGTCCCAGGAAAACGGCGATGAACTTCATTGTCAGCGTGGCGCGCGCCATGGCGTTGTCTCCTTATGCAGACCCGTCAGTCTGCGCTAAGGCCGGCTGGTTAACGCACCGTGTAATTCACCGGGGCTGGCTTTCCATGAGCGCATATTGTCATTCAATTTCCTGAAATAACCTCGTCATCACACGCAAAAAGCCCCGGCCGGGGGCCGGGGCGTGTCCTTGCATGCCGCGGGTTCGCGCTACGCCTCGCCAACCGTGTCGAACATGGCCGCCGACACCGCTTCGGCGGCGCTCTTTCCGCTCCACATCAGATAGTGGAACGCCGGGTAGAGGCGTTCGCCGGCCTCCTTGGCCGCCGCGATCAAAGCAGCGGCCTGGGCGGGCGAAACGCCGCCGGCTTCGGGCAGGGTGAAGGCGTGGCGGAAAATAATGGACCCGTCATCGCTCCACAGATCGAAATGGCCCATCCAGAGCCGCTCGTTGAGGCGGGTGACGAGCTCGCACACATCCTTGTATCGGCCGTCCGGCGCTTTCAACTCCAGGCTCGCGCAGACGTGGATCACGTCCAGCTCGGGACGGTAGGCGAACCAGATCTGATGGTCGCGCCAGTCGCCGGGCGCGGCCAGATGCAGCTCAAGCTCGTCGCGTTCGTAAGGGTATTGCTCGGCGATGACGGCCTGCTCGATGGTTTCAAGCGGGTCAGCGGCCGAGACGTGCTCGTGGGTGCTGAGCTCCATAAGGTCCTCTCCCCCTGTGGGCGGGCGACTCACCACCCGCACGCGTTCGACGGTACGCCGCGTTCTTCACGCGGCGCAACCGCCTTCATGGAATGTTGATAAACCGAACTAGTCCGATGACTTTTTCGCCGCACCGCGCTTGGCGGGCGCCTTGCGCGCGGCGGGCTTGGAACCGGCCGCCTCCAGCGCATCCAGGCGCGCCTTCACCGCGGCGAGTTCGGTCTCGGCGGCTTCGGCGCGGGCGCGCACGGCCTCGAATTCCTCGCGGCTCACAAGATCGAGCTCTTCGGCGAAGCGCTCGGCGCGGGCGCGAAGCACGGTGCGCGCCTCTTCGCCGGCGGCCTGCGCAGCGGAGAAGGCGTCCGTCATCAGATCGGACAGATCGTTGAAAAAGGGGCTGCGCGACTGCATGACAACACCGCTCGCTCTGCTATGAAAGCCCATATAGGGGTTAAGGCGGGGTGACGGCAACACGCGCGCCCTGTGTTAACCGCATATCGGCGCCAAGGACGCGACGTACGCGATGGAATACTGCCCGCCCAGTTTCGACCTGATCGATCCGGTTCTGGTGACCTTGCCGGAGGTGTTCGGGATCGGCCCGTTTCCCATCCGTTGGTATGCGCTGGCCTATATCGCCGGGCTGTTCGGCGGGCTGTGGTGGGTGCTCCGGCTTGTAAAGCGCGGCAAGCTATGGGGAACGACGCCCGCAACGCAGGCTGCACCCTACACCAAGGCGTTCCTCGACGATCTGGCGCTGTGGATCATGCTCGGCATCATCGGCGGCGGGCGGCTCGGCTACGTGCTGTTTTATCAGACCAGCGCCATCTGGGAGCGGCCGCTCTGGGTCGTGACCGGCATCGCCGAAGGCGGGATGAGCTTTCACGGCGGCCTTATCGGCGTCGCGCTGGCGCTCTATTTCACCAGCCGCGCCTACAAGGCGCCGATCCTGCGCGTCGCCGACGCGGTGGCCGCCGCCACTCCGATCGGGCTGTTCTTCGGGCGCCTGGCCAATTTCATAAACGGCGAGCTTTGGGGCCGACCCACCGACCTGCCCTGGGGCATGCGGTTCGCCTCCGATCCCTTGTGCGTGGATCGCCACCCGTCACAGCTTTACGAAGCCTTCCTTGAAGGCGCGGTGCTGTTCGCGGTGCTCGCCTTCCTGATCTACCGGTTCAGGATTCTCGCCCGGCCCGGCCTGTCCACCGGCGTGTTCCTGATCGGCTACGGCGTCTTTCGCGCCTCGGTCGAGCTGGTGCGCGAGCCCGATCGGCACATGCCCGAGGCGCTGCAAGGTTATGTGACCATGGGGATGCTGTTGTGCATCCCGATGATCGCCGCCGGCGCGTTCCTGGCGCGCCGCGCACTTGAGAAGCCGGCGATCGGCGAGAAAGCCGCCGCGTAAGGACCGCCCATGGCCTCCAGTGACGAATTCCGCCCGGCCGAAATGCTGGCCGAGCGCCTGCGCGAGCGCATCGCGAGCGAGGGTCCGCTGACGCTGGCCGCCTTCATGGCCGAGGCGCTGTTTGACCCGATGGCCGGCTTTTACGCCACCAAGGACCCGCTGGGTGCGGCCAACGATTTCATAACCGCCCCGGAGATCAGCCAGATGTTCGGTGAACTGCTCGGCCTGTGGGCCGCGGAGGTCTGGGGGCAGATGGGCGCGCCCGCACCAGTCCGGCTGATCGAGCTGGGCCCCGGGACCGGGCGCATGATGAGCGACATGCTGCGCGCCGCACGGGCGATGCCGGGATTTCACGAAGCGTGCGACGTGACGCTGGTGGAGGCGAGCCCGGCCCTGAAAATGGTGCAGGGAGAGACGCTGGCGACGGCGCCGGTTCCGGTGTGCTGGGCGAAAACGCTGGAAAAGGCCGCCCAGGGGCCTTGCGTCATCGTCTCCAACGAGTTTCTGGACTGCCTGCCGGTGCGCCAGGCGGTGCGGGTCGAGGGACGCTGGCGCGAACGCGTCGTCGGGATTGATCCGTCCGATCCCCAGCGCTTCGCTTTCGGGCTCGGCCCGGTTCTGAGCGATGCGGACATCGAGACCCTGCCCGAAGCGTTGCGCAAGGCGGGGGAGGGCGCGCTGGTGGAGCTGCGCCCGGGCGACGCGCCGCTGGTCGAGGCGATCGCCGCGCGCCTGAAGTCCGCTCCGGGCTACGCCCTGTTCATCGATTACGGGGCCGATGCGCCGGAGTTCGGCGATACGCTCCAGGCCATCCGCAAGCATGAGAAGGTCGATCCGCTCGATGCGCCGGGCACGGCGGATCTGACCTGCTGGGCGGCGTTCGACCGGCTCGGCGCGCTGGCGCGCGCGGCCGGGCTCGACGTGTACGGCCCCATGGGGCAGGGCGCCTTCCTGCAAGGGCTCGGGATCGAACAGCGCGCCGCTGCGCTCGCCTCCGGTGCGGGGGCGCAGGGGCGGGCGCGGCTCGCGCGCCAGCTCCACCGTCTGACCGCGCCGGATGAGATGGGCGCCCTGTTCAAGGTGATGGCGTTTGCGAGCCGGGGCCTTCCGCCCGCACCGGGCCTCGATCCGTTTTCTATTTAACTACATTAGGTTAGGGCATTGCGTCGGGGGCGGATGAACCTTTTGTTCATCATTCTGTCAGGTTCGCGCCGTTAACCGGGACGACCCGGGCCGGCTTGCGGGCCGGCGATTGAGACAGAAAGGCCCCAGCGCGATGACCTTGAAATCGCTCGCCGCCGCCGTTCTGGTCACGGGCCTTCTGACCGGTCCCGGCCTGAGCTTCGCCCCCGCCGCCGAGGCCGCCATGATCCAGCAGGATCGCGACGCCGCCAGGGAGCGCCTGCGCGAGGCCCAGGCCGAGCGCCATCAAAGCGCGCCACGGGCGCCCGAGCGCGCCGAACGCCGCAGAGAGGTGCGACAGGAGCGCCGCGAGGTCCGTAGCGACCATCGCAGCGATCGCCGCGCCGGCCATGTGGACCGGCGCCGCGAGGCGGTGCATGATCGTCGAGCCGACCATCTAGCCGACCGCCGGGCGGATCGTCGCGAGCATCGCCGCACGGTTCGTCATGACCGCCGCGACCACCATGTCGAGCATCGCCGCGACCGCCGAGACGTGCGCCGCGATCACCGCGAGCGCCGCTGGGAGGCGCGTCACGATCGCCGGCATGATCGCCACTTTGACCGCCATGATCGCCGTTACGACCGGTATGATCGCCGCCATCACCGCTATGAGCGGCGCCATGACAGATACGATCACCGCCCCGGCCACTCTCGCGATTACGGCCATGTGCGCCGCAATGACTGGCGCTATCACCGCCGCTATCACGACCGCTACGCGCGCCGCACCTTCCATTATGACGACCGCTTCTGCCGCGCCGACGGCGATGCGGTGATCGCCGGCGCGCTGATCGGTGCGATCCTGGGCGGAGCGGCCTATGACGGAGACGGCGGCGCAGTGCTGGCCGGCGGGCTCCTGGGCGCCGGGCTTGGCTCGGCGGTCAATGACTGTGACCGCGGCCAGTACCGCTACGCGGTGCACCGCGCCTTCAGCTACGACCAGCCGTATTATTGGCGCAATCCCTATTCGGGCGTGCGCGGCGTGGTCTATGCGCGCGACTGGCACAACTACAACCGCCGCCAGTGCCGCTGGGGCGACGCCGAGATCTTCCTGCCCAACGGGCGGGTGGTTTACGACCGCGTGCGCATGTGCCGCGACCGGTACGGGCGCTGGGAAGTCGCACGGCGCCAATAGCGCGCACACGGGGGGACGCAGAGCGGGGAGAGGCGAGGGGCCTCCTCCCGCTTTTCGCCGTCGGGGCGCCGGTTTTGGGGCTGAAGCCGTTCATCTCCAGCTCATGGCGCATGGCTTAAGGTTTGCGTAACATCCAGAGGTCCGCGCCGTGCGCCGGCGCGCCAGTTTCAGGAGGTCTTGATGACCCGCATCCTTCTCGCCGCGGCCTGCGGCGCCGCCTTCGTCCTTCCCGGGCTCGCCCCGGCGCAGGCGCAGGCGCAGAGCTACGGCGCGCGGTCCCAGCATCACGACCGGGCTCCCACCCACGCGCAATGCGTCGCCGAACAGCGCAATCGTCAGGTCGCCGGCGCGGTTATCGGCGGGGTGCTCGGCGCGGTCATCGGGGCCGAGCTGCACGACGGCGCCCAGGACCGTGCGCGCGAGGATCGGCGCTATCGCCGCTACGACCGCTACGACCGCTACGGCGCTTACGCGCACCGCTATCCGCGCCATCGCGGCTATCGCCATCACGGCCATCGCGAAGAAGGCCAGGGCGGCGCAGTGGTCGCCGGCGCCGGAGTGGGCGCGCTCGCCGGCGCCGCGCTGGGCGGTGCGGGCCGCGACGACTGCGCGCGCTTTTCGCGGCGCACCGGGCGCGGCTATGGCGCCGCA
>JBKHAZ010000128.1:0-7562 GCA_046542605.1 Oceanicaulis sp.
GCCTTGCGGCGCGAGGGGATGGGAGTGGCGAGGCGGCGCGGGAGGATCCAGGCCGATCTCTTTTGGTTTTTGGAGGCCGGATGCAAGACCCCCGCGCCGTGGGTGATTTTTCGACCGTGACGGCCCCGCCTCGGCCCCGCAGGACCGCGTGCATCGCCCGCCATCAACCCGCCTGTTCGCGGCGCCGGTGCGGTATCCGGCCCGCTCGGGACACCCGTCGGCCCCGCTCGTCCAGGCCGCTCCGGAACGCCCTCGCCTGCGGGATGACGGGCGCATTATGGGGGACGGGATGAGGGGGGCGGATAAGGTTGTCCGCGCCCGCTCCGTGCCGGGCTCCGCCGGAGCCGTTCGCCGCCTTCAATCGGCCCGCCGGGCCATTTATCCGCGCGGCGGACCGGCGCTCACCCTTCGAGGCTTTTTCTTCGAAAAAGACTCCTCACAGGTGAGGATGTTTTGCGGTCCCAAACCCTCATCCTGAGGTGCGCGCCCGCAAGGCGGCGAACGGGCCGGCAGGCCCGCAGGATGAGGCGTCCCTACCCGCCCGGCGGCGGGCCGGACCAGCCGCAGGCGTCGCAGTCCAGCTCCGCGCCGGTCTCCACCAGGGTGAAATGCCCGCAATCCGGGCACGGTTCGCCGTGATAGGCGCGCTTGGGCTGGGGCTCCGCGCCGAGACCGGCGCCGCTGGACCGCGCCTCTTCGGCCGGCTTGGCCGGGCGCGAGCCCAGCATCACCACGTTGTCGGGCAGCTGGCCGCGCGAAAAACCTTTTGAGATCAGGCTCGCCGCATCGGCTTCGGTGGTGAACTTCTCCTTGGCGACGCCGTCCCCGATACCCGAAGGGTCGTGGCGCGAGGGCGCGGTGTGGGCGAGGTCCTCGCGGCCAAGATAGCTCACCGCCAGCTCCCGGAAGACATAGTCGAGAATGGAGCTGGCGTGCTTGATCGCTTCATTGCCCTCCACCTCGCCGGCCGGCTCGAACCGGGTGAAGAGGTAGGCGTCCACATACTCCTCCAGCGGCACGCCGTATTGCAGGCCGATGGAGATGGAGATGGCGAAATTGTTCATCAGCGAGCGGAAGGCGGCGCCTTCCTTGTGCATGTCGATGAAGATTTCGCCGAGCTCGCCGTCCTCGAACTCGCCGGTGTGCAGATAGACCTTGTGCCCGCCAACGGTGGATTTCTGGATATAACCCTTGCGCCGGTCGGGCAGCTTGCGCCGGTGGGCGCTGCGCTCGACGATGCGTTCGACGACGCGCTCCACCACGCGTTCCTCGGCGATGAATTCGCGCTTGCCGTAATCGCCGCCCTCAAACTCGATCGTGTTGAGCAGATCGTAGAGCGCTTCGCCCTCGCGCCGGATGGTGATCGCCTTCAGCCCGCGACGGGCGGCGGACACGGCGAGCGCGCCGGCGTCGTCGATCCCCGCCGTTCCGGGAAGCGCGATCTCCAGCCCGCAGGCTGCGCCGAGCGCGTGCTCCACCGTTTCGGCCATGGCCAGGCGCGCCTCGGGCGAGGGATCGGCGAAGACGGCGCGGCGGCCGGCGTCGAGCGCCTGACAATCGTCAAGCCGCCCGGCCCCGTGCACATGGCGCTCGGCCGCGGCGATCTCCAGCGGGTCGACCCCGATGGCTTCCAGAAGGCGCGGCCCCGCCTTGTCGAACTGGTCCGGCGACAGGCCGCAGCGCCGGGCGATCTCCGGCCCCAGGCTCCAGCGATTGATCGCAAAGCGCAGCGGCGCCCCGTCGGCCAGCGCGGCGTCGATGCGCGCGAAGGCGGCTCTGTCCACGCCCTGCTCGGACAGCTGATCGATCCAATCCGCCTTCAGGCCTGCGAGCGAGCGCGCGCCGAGCGCATGCCGGCGGGCGGCCTCGCGGGTCGCCTCGTCCAGATCGGCGAGCGCGGCGCGGATCGGCGCCGACAGCGCCGCGCCGCCCGGCGCATCGAGCGCGGCGGTGGGATGCACCCCCACCGATTGGGCGTCGAGGAAGGCGAGCTCCAGCTCGCCGGGGCGATCAAGGCCCACCGGGGCGGGGCTGGCTTCAGCGGCGAGGGTCACCGCGCGCGCGGCGAGATCGCGAGCGGCGTCGCTGTCATAGCCAAGGGCGCAGGCGGTGATCGCCGCGCCCAGACCGACAAGCGCCAGAGAGCCGCCTTCCGCCTCGCACACCGCGCCCCAAAGCGCGCAGGCCTCCGCCAGGCCCGCCTCATCGAGGCGCTGGGCGTCGACGAAGCGGGACAGATCGAGGGCCGCGGCCGCGGGGTGCGCCGCCATGGGCTCTTCAAAGACCAGCGTCGGCGCGCCATGGGTCCACAACGCCTCGCACAGGCGCGCCATCAAGGCGCGCGCCGAGGTCCCGTCCGCCATCGCGCCGTCGGCGTCGACCGCATCGAAGAAGCCGGCGTCAAGATGCACCGGCGGGGTCTCAGCCGCCGTCGGCGCCGCGTTCAATCCCGCTTCGGGCGTGGTGACGCCCTGGCGCGCGCGGGCGATGGCGCGCTCGATCATGGCGTCGGGCGCGCCGTCGCGGCGCGCCGCGCGCACGGCCCGCGCAAGCGCCCGGTTGCGGCGCGGATCAAAACACTCCTCCGCCGAGCCGTCGCAATTCACGCAGGCGATCGCCACGGACTCCAGCCGCTCGGCCAGCACCCGCGCCCCCACGGCGGCGGCCGCTTCGCCCATGGTTGCGGCGTTGAGATCGTCCAGCACGCCGGAAAGCTCGTCCGCCGACGCCGCGAACACCGGCGCCGGCGCGCCGAGCCCCTCGCCGCGCCATAAAGCGGGCGCGGGAACCGCTTCACGCAAAAGCATGGAGGCGGCGAGCTCGGCCCGCGCCGCGGCGGCCTCGGTGAACGGCGCGCTCAGCGCCTGGGCGAGCGCGGACAGCGTCGCGGCGGCGTCGATCTCGCCATCGAAACCGGCGCCGGAGAGCGCGGCGAAGGCGGCGGTGGAGCGCGCCGGCCAGTCGGCGGGCACGCGGGCCCGGGCGTCGCCGGCGTCAAGCGCGTCGGGATCGGCGGGCAGCACCGCGCGGGTGTCGAACGTCAGCCCCTCGGCGAACTCGGCGTCGGGACGGGTCAGGCGGCGTTCGACCATGGCGGGGCTCCGCGGCGGTGAGAAAACGAATCACCGCAAGGATACCGCGCGCCGGTGCGGGGAGTCGAAGGATGCGGCGGGGGAGATGGGAAAAAGGCGGGGTGATCGGCTGAAGCGAACACGCCGGGCGCCGAAACGGGACGACCGGCCGCGGCGTCGAAGCCCCCCCTCCGGAGGCGAGAGGATAACGACGAGCGGTGCGCTGCCGTCCGCACCGACCTGGAAACGATTTCCCCAAGCCGCGCTGAATCGCCCTGACACGAGACCAAAAGAAAAGGCCGCGCTCCTTCGAGCGCGGCCCTCTCATCCCGGATATCCCTGAGGATTATTCTTCGCCGGCGCTATCCAGCTGGGCCTCGCGGGCGCGGTCGGCGGCGCCTTTGGCTTCGGGATCGCGGTCGACGAGTTCGATCACGGCCATCGGCGCGTTGTCGCCGTGGCGGAAACCGGCTTTGAGCACGCGGGTGTAGCCGCCGTTGCGCTCGGCGTAACGGCCGCCCAGCGTGTTGAACAGCTTGGCGACCTGATCCTTGTTGCGGATCTGGCTGATCGCCTGGCGGCGGGCGTGCAGGTCGCCGCGCTTGGCCAGGGTGATGAGCTTGTCCATGATGGGTTTGAGCTCTTTGGCCTTGGGCAGCGTGGTGACGATCTGCTCGTGCTCGATCAGCGAGGCGGCCATGTTGGCGAACATGGCTTTGCGGTGGCTGGCCGTGCGGTTCAGTTTGCGGTGGGCGACGCCGTGGCGCATGGGATGATCTCCTTACCGTCTATGGAGGGGCCGTCTCGCGACGCTCCGTCCTAGATCTGGTCCTCATATTTCTTGGCCAGTTCCTCGATGTTCTCCGGCGGCCAGTTCGGCGCGTCCATGCCCAGGTGCAGACCCATCTGGGCGAGAACTTCCTTGATCTCGTTGAGCGACTTGCGCCCGAAGTTCGGCGTGCGCAGCATCTCCGCCTCGGACTTCTGAATGAGGTCGCCGATATAAACGATATTGTCGTTCTTCAGGCAGTTGGCCGAACGCACCGACAGCTCGAGCTCGTCGACCTTCTTCAGAAGCGCCGGGTTGAAGTCCAGCTCCGGCTTTTCGTCTTCGCCGGCGCGCGCCTGATTGGGCTCTTCGAAATTGACGAAGATCTGGAACTGGTCCTGCAGGATGCGCGCGGCGTAGGCCACGGCGTCCTCCGGCGTCACCGCGCCGTTGGTCTCGACTTCCAGGATCAGCTTGTCGTAGTCGAGCACCTGGCCTTCACGCGTGTTCTCCACGCGGTAGGCGACGCGCTTGACCGGGCTGTAGAGGGCGTCCACGCCGATCAGGCCGATCGGGGCGTCCTCGGGCCGGTTGCGGTCGGCCGGGACATAGCCCTTGCCGGTGTTGACCGTCAGGACCATGCGCACGTCGGCGTCCTCGTCGAGGGTGCAGATCACGTGATCTTTATTGATGACCTCGATGTCGGCGGTCTCTTCGATGTCGCCGGCGGTCACTTCGCCCGGCCCCTGCTTTTTCAGCGTCACCCGCTTGGGGCCTTCGCCGTGCATGCGCAGGGCGACCTGCTTGAGGTTCAAGATCAGATCGGTGACGTCTTCACGCACGCCCTTGATGGAGGAGAATTCGTGCAGCACGGAGTCGATCTGGACCGCGGTGATGGCCGCGCCCTGCAGCGAGGACAGCAGAATCCGGCGCAGCGCGTTGCCCAGCGTCATGCCGAAGCCGCGCTCGAGCGGTTCGGCGATGATCTTGGCGTGACGCGAGGCGTCGTGGCCGGGCTGGATTTCCGGCTTCATCGGGCGGATCAGTTCCTGCCAGTTCTTCTCAATCACGGACATCACCCCTTCAGGCGAGCGGCGCGAACGTCGAGGGGGACGTTCACGCCGGCTGGAAATTCAAAAAGACGCGGCGGGCGGCGCGAAGCCGCCGGAGCGCGGATTAAACCCGGCGGCGCTTCGGCGGACGGCAGCCATTGTGCGGAATGGTCGTCACATCGTGGATCGTGGTGATCGTGAAGCCCACCGACTGCAGGGCGCGCAGCGCGCTCTCACGGCCCGAACCCGGACCGGAGACGCGGACCTCCAGGGTCTTCACGCCGTGCTCCTGGGCCTTGCGGCCGGCGTCTTCAGCGGCGACCTGGGCGGCGTAAGGGGTCGACTTGCGCGAACCCTTGAAGCCCATCGTGCCGGCCGAAGACCAGGAGATCGCATTGCCCTGGGCGTCGGTGATGGTGATCATGGTGTTGTTGAAGCTGGCGTTCACGTGGGCGACGCCGGCGGTGATGTTCTTGCGTTCGCGACGGCGGACGCGGCTGGGTTCCTTGGCCATGGCCCTCGCTCCTTATTTCTTCTTGCCGGCGATCGGCTTGGCGGGACCCTTGCGGGTGCGCGCATTGGTGTGGGTGCGCTGGCCGCGGACCGGAAGACCCCGGCGATGGCGCAGGCCGCGATAGCAGCCCAGGTCCATCAGGCGCTTCACGTTCACCGCGCGCTCACGGCGCAGATCGCCCTCCACGGTGTATCCGTTGTCGATCGTTTCACGGATCGACAGGATTTCCGCGTCGCTCAGCTCGTTGACGCGCTTCTCGGCGGGGATGCCCACCGTCTCGCAGATCTCGGCGGCCTTCGCCGGACCGATCCCGTGAATATAGCGCAGCGCCACGGTGACGCGTTTATTGGTCGGAATGTTGACGCCGGCGATCCGTGCCACGACGCTCTCCTTGTCCTCGTAACCCCCCGCACACGAGAAAGACCGAAAGCGCGGCCGGTTCAGGCGGCGCGGGCACGATCTCCACCCCATGCGAGCGAAGGGCGGTTCTTATAGTCACACACCCCGCCGCGTCAACCGCGTTGCACGGCGGGGAAACGGTTTTTGCGCCGCGCGTATCCGCCCGGCGCCTGCCTTGGCTCTAGCCGTCCAGCGCGGAATCGATCCGCGCGGCGACCTCGTCCACACCGCCCATGCCGTTCACGTCGGTCAGCTTGTTCTGGCCGTCGTAGTACGGGATCAGCGGCGCGGTCTGGCTGTTATAGGTCTCCAGCCGGTTCTTGAAGGCTTCGACCGTATCGTCGGCCCGCCCCTCTTCGCGGGCGCGCTTCTCCATGCGCGCCACCAACTCGTCCTGATCGACCACCAGGCGAAGCACCCGGTCGATCTTCGCCCCCCGGCCCTGCAGCAGCGCGTCCAGCGCCTCGGCCTGGGCGACGGTGCGCGGAAAGCCGTCGAAGATCGCCCCGCCGGCTTTTTCCGCCTCGGGAAGCCGCTCCTCGATGAGCTCGATCACGACCTCGTCCGACACCAGGTCCCCGCGATCCATGATCGCCTTGACCCGCTTGCCGAGATCGCTCTCGGCCGCGACGGCGGCCCGCAGCATGTCGCCTGTGGACAGCTGCACCCAGCCCCGGTCCGCGACCAGGCGCTTGGCCTGGGTGCCCTTGCCGGCGCCTGGAGGTCCGAAGAGAACGAGATTCATTTCTTGCGCCCCCGCAGCTTGGTCTTCTTGATCAGCCCCTCATACTGGTGCGCCAGCAGGTGCGACTGGATCTGGCCCACCGTATCAAGGGTGACCGAGACCACGATCAGCACGGCCGTGCCGCCGATATAGACCGGGATGGCGTTGTTCTGGGCCTTCAGGATCTCCGGCAGCACGCACACGAGCGTCAGATAGCCCGCCCCGATCACGGTGAGGCGCGACAGCACGTAGTCGAGATACTCTGCGGTGCGCTTGCCCGGCCGGATGCCCGGCAGGAAGCCGCCGTACTTCTTCAGGTTCTCCGCAGTGTCTTCAGGATTGAAGACGATGGAGGTGTAGAAGAACGTGAAGAAGACGATCATCGCGCCATAGAAGATGATGAAGCCCGGGCTGCCCTGACCGAGCAGCGCCACCACCGTGCGCAGCCAGTCCGGACCCGACTGGGCGGAAAAGCCGGCGATCGTCTGCGGCAGCAGCAGCAGCGAGCTGGCGAAAATCGCCGGAATGACGCCCGCCGTGTTCAGCTTCAGCGGCAGGAAGCTGCTCTCCCCGCCGGTCATTTTGTTGCCGACCTGCCGCTTGGGATATTGGATCAGGAGCCGGCGCTGGGAGCGCTCGATGAAGACGACGAAGACCAGCACCAGAAGCAGGCCGACAAGTGCGGCGACGATCACGCCGGCCGACAGCGCGCCGCTTTCGCCCTGCTGCAACATCTGGAACAGCGCGCGCGGCATTTCCGCGATGATGCCGGCGAAAATGATCAGGGAGACCCCGTTGCCGACCCCGCGTGCGGTGATCTGCTCACCCAGCCACAGGAGGAACATCGTTCCGCCCACCAGGGTGACCACCGTGGAGGCCAGGAAGAACGGGCCGGGATTCATCGCGATCGTCGCGCCGTCCGGGCTCGCCTGCTGCATGCCGAGCGCGATGGCGAAGGCCTGAACCGCCGCCAGAACGACGGTGAGATAGCGCGAATACTGGTTGATCTGCTTGCGGCCCTGCTCGCCGCCTT